>DATBAT010000062.1:0-4747 GCA_036271375.1 Terriglobales bacterium | reverse complement strand
TCGCTGGCGCCCGCATTGGCTTTAAGGAGGCCTCATGCCCCTGCAAAAAACCGAACATATCTGGCATAACGGCAAGCTAGTCCCTTGGGATCAGGCCACGATCCACGTCATGTCGCATGTTGTCCACTATGGCTCGTCCGTGTTCGAGGGGATTCGTTGCTACGATCCCGCCGGAGAGCCGGCCATTTTCCGCGCTCAGGAACATATTCAGCGACTGCTGGATTCGGCCAAGATTTACCGCATGGAACTGGCATTCAAGCGGCAAGAAATTGTAGACGGCATGCTGGACCTGATTAAGGCGAACGGGGCGTGGCCGTGCTACATCCGGCCCATTGTTTTGCGGGGATATGGCGAAGCCGGAGTCAGCCCGATGAATTGCCCGATCGAGGTGTATATCATCAATTACCCGTGGGGCAAATATCTGTCGAAGGACGACCAGGGCGTCGATGTCTGCATCTCTTCGTGGACCCGCCTGGCGCCCAACACTCTGCCCGCGATGGCGAAAGCCGGTGCGAATTACATGAACTCACAACTTATCCGCATGGAAGCTTCCATCAACGGATACGCCGAAGGCATCGCACTCGACGTTAACGGCTACGTCAGCGAAGGCTCGGGCGAGAACGTGTTCGTAGTGCGCAACGGCGTGCTGCAAACCGCACCGCTAGGTAACTCGGTGCTGCCGGGCATCACCCGCGACTCAATTCTGCAAATCGCCCGCGACCTAGGAATTCCAGTAAGCGAATCTCCGATTCCGCGCGAAATGCTTTATATCTCCGACGAAGTTTTCTTCACCGGAACCGCTGCGGAAGTCACTCCGATTCGTTCCGTTGACCGCATCACGGTTGGAAAAGGCGAAGTCGGACCGATCACGAAGAGGATCCAGAAAGAATTCTTCGCCATCGTTCGCGGTGAGAAACCAGATCGTTTCAAATGGTTTACGCCGGTGCCGGTGGGAAGCAAGCAGCCGGTTGGAGTGTAGTTCATCGACAGAGTGCCCCGTCCAACTATGCTTGGGCGGGGTTTTTTATTGCTTGTGATTCACAATCTTAACGCACGCTTTTGAGGCCGCAATTTGCGGCCTCAAGATTAGTGCTCCCGCGAGCTTTACTTCCATACCAAACCTGTGAACTCTGTCTTCTCGGTGGTTAGATTTTCCTACCGACGCCTGCACTTTCGCCTAATTTTCGCTATCCGTCCATCCCTTCCCGGTGAATTACCAAGGTCATCTATTGCGATATGACTTTTCAGTTCATCATACGGAGAGTTTCTTACCGGGACGTGATTGCATGAATGTTGATGATCTGCTGCGCATAGCGATGGAGCGGCGTGCCTCTGACTTGCACCTCAAGGTCGGCAATTATCCGCACCTGCGCGTTGATGGCGAACTCGTCCCTCTCACTGACCAGCAGCGCGTGAGCGCCGAGGACATGCTGACCATGGCTTTCAGCATGATGTCGGCCCGCCAGAAGCAAAAGTTTAAAGAGACCACTGAAATTGATATGGCCTACGGCGTCGCCGGCCTGGGACGCTTCCGCGTCAACGTGTTCCAGCAGCGCGGCAACGTTGGGCTGGTGTTGCGCGTCATTCCCACAAAGATTCGCGCCCTGGATGAGCTCTTTCTGCCCAAGATCGTCGAACAGATTTGCGATATGCCCCGCGGTTTGATTCTCGTGACCGGCGTTACGGGTTCCGGTAAGTCCACCACTCTGGCGGCGATGGTCGATCGCGTAAATTCGACCCGTGCCGAGCATATCATCACCATTGAAGACCCGATCGAATTCCTGCATCGCGACAAAAAGGGTTACGTGAACCAGCGCGAAGTGGAAGTCGATACCCCGAATTTTTCGCAAGCGCTGCGTGCTTCTTTGCGCCAGGATCCCGACGTAATCCTGGTCGGCGAAATGCGCGACATGGAAACCATTGGCACCGCGCTGCACGCCGCGGAAACTGGACACATGGTGTTCTCGACCCTGCACACGCTCGATGCAGTCGAAACCGTGAACCGCATCATTTCCGTGTTTCCTCCGCCGGAGCAGAAGCAGATTCGCTTGCAGTTGGCGGCCGTCCTTCGCGCCGTCATCAGCCAACGCCTGGTGCGCCGCATCGACAGCGAAGGCCGCGTCCCCGCTGTCGAGGTGATGATCAATACGGCGTACGTTCGCGAATGTATTTTGGTACCGGAAAAGACGCGAGCCATCCGTGACGCGATTTCTGCCGGAACATCGCAGTACGGCATGCAGACTTTTGACCAATCGCTCTGGGACTTGTTCCAGGCCGGCCTGATCTCCTACGAAACCGCGCTGGAAAACGCTTCCAACGCCGACGACTTCAAACTGCGCATGCAGGGTATTTCGTCCACTGCGGATGTTTCGCGCAACGCCATGCAGGCGACAGGCTTCGGCGGACACTAGCCGCATTATCTAGACGGAGGGGCAGGTTCCTCACCTGCCCGAGCAACTTTCACCGCGGACCACGGGAGCTAGTGCTCCAGCAGGTGGCGACACCTGCTCCGCGTGGTCATCTGACTGGCAGAAACGGCCCGAATCCGCTAAAATAGTCGTTCTAGCTAACCTGACGGGAGCAGTCTATGGCACAAGTATGCGATCTATGCGGCAAAGGGCCGCAATTCGGAAATAACATTAGTCACGCCCACAACGTGACCAAGCGGCGCTGGAATGTGAACTTGCGCCCAGTGCACGCGCGCATCAAAGGCGCTACCAAGCGCATTCGCGCCTGCACGTCCTGCATTCGCAGCGGCAAAGTCGTTAAAGCGTAGTCTCGAAATTCTAGCCGCCGGAGAGCCTCGCTCCCGGCGGTTTTCTTTGCCTATTTTTCGTCTCTTGGCTACGCCAACGCGATTACATCGATCTCTACCAGTACGTCTTTCGGAAGGCGTGCTACCTCGACCGTCGATCGCGCCGGCGGAGCGGATGAGAAGTGCTTCCCATAGACTTCATTCATGGCGGCGAAGTCGCCCATTTTCTTCAAAAAAACGCCTGACTTCACGACTTTCTCCAGGCCACTTCCGGCAGCCTTGAGAATACCCGCCAGGTTCTTCATCACGCGCTCGGTTTGCGCGGCTACATCCCCATCAATCACTTGTTGCGTCGCCGGATCGATCGCCACCTGTCCGGAAACGAAAATAAATCCATTTGCCTTGATGGCCTGAGAATAGGGGCCAATCGCCTTGGGCCCGTTGTCGGTTGCAATCACTTCACGCATGCCGCCTCCTCACTGAACTTTCTGCAATCGTTGTACATCATGCACACCGGAAATTTTTCTCACCCCGGCGATAATTTCTTCCAGATGTTTGAGGTCAGCAACGTCGAGAACGATGTCGACGTTTGCCTGACCGTTTCCGGTACGCGCTTCGATGTTACGGATGTTCGTCTTTGCGTCGCTGATCACTGCTGTAATCTGCTTCAGCATTCCGAACCGATCGTCGCAGGCAACTGTCAGCTTCACCGGATAAGCGTTCGGCATGCTCTCATCGCGAGCCCACTCGACATCGATCTTGCGCTCCGGCTCATACATCAAATTCTCGACATTGGGACAATTCACCGCGTGCACCGCCACGCCTTTACCGCGGGTAACGTAGCCCACGATGGCCTCGCCGAGAATTGGATTGCAACAACGCGCGCGGTAAACCAGCAGGTCTCCCTGGCCGACCACGCGAATGGCATTCTGGTTTCCGCCAAAAACACGACGAACAGCGCTACTCAGGCCGCCCGCTTTATCTTCCTCACCAAACGGAACCTGCTCGGTTGCGGGGGTTAGACGTCCCAGAACCTGCCGCGCGGAATATTTCCCGAAGCCGATACCGGCCATCAAATCATCGGGCGCGCCCAGGCCGTAATCTGAAGCGACGCGCCGCAGGTCTTCGTCCTTCATGTCTTTCAGGAAGATGCGGTACTTGCGCGCTTCCTTTTCGATGAGCTTCTTGCCAATTTCAATGGCGCGTTCGCGCTGGTGAATGTTCAGCCAGTGCTTGATCTTGTTGCGCGCGCGCGAAGATTTCACCACCGAGAGCCAGTCGCGGCTGGGCTTGTGGCCGGCCTGAGTCAGGATTTCAACGATGTCGCCGCTATGCAGCCGGTGCCGGAGCGGCACCATACGGCCGTTGACTTTGGCGCCGACGCAGGTGTGTCCAACTTCGGTATGCACCGAGTATGCGAAATCGATGGGCGTGGCTTCGCGCGGCAGCACTACAACTTTGCCCTTGGGCGTAAATGTGTAAACCTCTTCCGGATAGAGATCGATCTTCAGGGTGGAAAGGAATTCGCTGGGATCGGAAACATCCCGCTGCCATTCCACCACCTGCCGCAGCCAAGCTAGTCTTTGCTCATCCTGAGCGGAAACGGCACCGTCTTTATACTTCCAGTGCGCGGCGATGCCTTCTTCCGCCATTTTGTGCATCTCTTCGGTGCGGATCTGGATCTCAAACGGCGTGCCGTCTTCGGTGATCACCGAGGTGTGCAGCGATTGATAAAGGTTGGGTCGCGGCATGGCGATGAAGTCTTTTATGCGTCCCGGCACTGGTCGCCACACGTTGTGAACGATTCCCAGCACCGCGTAGCAGTCTTGCAGCGACCGGGTGATCACACGCATGGCGAAGAGATCGTAAACCTGGTCGACTGTAATGCGCTGCCGCTGCAATTTCTTGTGAATGCTGAACAGGCGCTTGATTCGGCTCGTGACCGACGCAGTGATTCCCGCTTCCTTGAGCTTCTCGTTGACGGTCGACTCC
>DATBAT010000061.1:0-6687 GCA_036271375.1 Terriglobales bacterium | reverse complement strand
CGCCAAAGCGAACATAAAAAGGCCCAGCGATAAATCGCTGGGCCGCGAAACTAGAAACCCGAAACTAGCTCTTACTGCTTCACCTGCGAATCATCCTTAGCCAACCTGACCTTGGCTGATTCCAATTTTTTCTGCACCTTGGCCACATCGTCCTGATCGACTTCTGCGGCGATGGTCTTGTTCCATTCGTTCAAGGCCCGCTCCCAATGCGCAGCAGCGAGTTTCAGGCGGCCGGTCTTCTGGTAAAGATCACCCAGGTGGTCCTGCACCGTGGGATCAGTCCCAATCTTCTGCGAAGCCTTCAACAGGCTGTCTTCCGCCAGGTCATACTTGCCCATGCGGTAGTAAGCCCAGCCCAGCGAATCGAGATAAGCCCCGCTGGCCGGCTCCAGCTCAATCGCCTTCTTGATCAGCGACAGCGCTTCATCCAGCTTGACGTTGCGGTCGGCCAGCATGTATCCGAGATAATTCAGGGTCACAGCGTTCTGCGGATTGCTCGCTAGCACCTTGCGGAACAACTCTTCCGCCTGCTCATATTTCTTTTGCCGCTCGAAGTTGGAAGCCCGCAGGAAGATGACGTACTCTTTGTCTTCCGGCTTGTCGGAAAGACCGTCGGCCTTGGTCAACGCTTCATCGGCTTCAGGCCAACGCTTCAGACGCGAATACATCTGCGCCAGGTTCAGATAGACCTGCCGGTCTTCCGGAGCTCCCTTCAGCATGGCCTTAACTTGCGCCAGCGCCTTGTCGGGCTGGCCGGAATCCGCCAGTTGTGACGCGTACACCATCTTCATGTCGCGATCGTTCGGCAGTTTGCCGACCGCTTCGCGGGCGGCATCGGTCGCCTGCTGCCATTGCTTCTCTTCGCGATAGGTATCGATGATCTGCTGATAACCGCGCTGGGCATTCTCGTCACCCATCGCCAGCATCTTGCGGAAGGTGTCGATCGCCGCCTGATCGTTATTGTTATCGCGATAGACCGTCCCCAGCCGCTCCAAAAACACCGAGCGGTTATTCTTCTCCGCCTGGGTGTAGGTCGTGCCCTCAGGCTTTTCGGTTTTCTTCACCAGCCCGGTGAGCACGGTAATGGCTTCGTCGTACCGTCCCTGCGCCTGATAAACCGCCGCAATGTTGTAGGGAACTTCGACCGAGTCTTCCAGCATCCCCTCGGCCTTCTTCAAATTGTCCAGCGCCAGGTCGTACTTGCCGGTCTTGCGATAAATCTCGGCGATTCTCAGATAGGTTTGCGCATCCTCGGGATTCGCGTCCGCAATCACTTTGTACTGCTCGAGCGCGGCATCGGTCTGGCCGTCGTTCATCAAGTTCTCAGCCAGCCCGCGGATCGCGTCCAAATTGTCTTTATCGAGCGCGGTAGCCTTGCGATACGAATCAATCGCGTTCTTGTACTGCTTCTTCTGCTCGTAGGTGTAGCCGAGGGCTGAGTACAACTTTGCCGAGCGACCGGAGTCCGGAATTGAGCTTAGGGTCTGCGCCGCGCGCGTGGTGTCGCCTTCTTCGTTATAGAGGTAGGCCAGCGTGGTCACGGCTTCTTCTGAGTCGGGAGACAGCTTTACTGCGGTCTTGAATTCAGCTTCGGCTTTTTGCAGATCGTTGTTCAGGCGGTATAAGCGTCCCAGCAGCAAGTGATCGTCGACGCTGTCAGGGTCGAGCTTGATGATTTCCTGGTACTGCTCAATCGCCAGCTTCAAAACGTTCTGCGATCCGTTGCCTGCCTGAATGTCGCCCAGCGACCGCAGATAAATCCGACCCAGCAGCTTGTGCGCTTCCAGGTTGTTGGGATCTTTCTTAAGGATGTCCTGCGCTTCGAGCACCGCATCGCGAATGCGGCCGGTGCGCGCATAAAGTTCTGCCAGCCCCGAGGTCAAGTACTCCGAGGTCGGATCCTCTTCGATCGCCAGCCGGTATTCCTCAATCGCTTTGTTCGCCAGATCGCTCCGCCCGTAGAGCGCAACCTGCTCTTCGTACATGTGGGCGACCATGAAATGGTAGTAAGCGTCGGCTCGATCACCCTTTTTGGGCGTGGCCTTGGCATCGGCAACAGGCTTGGACTCGGCAACAGGCTTGGACTCGGCAGGCGCAGGCGTTTCTTTCTCCTGCGCAAAAGCACCAACCGCTAGGACCAACAAAAGAAGAGAGGTAAACAGACTTTTCATTAAGAAACCTTTAGGCATTAGCCTTAAGCATTGGATGCTGAAGCCCGGATGGTCGATGACCTGAATATTGTATCGTTTTGTGCCCAATCCAAGCGAGCAAACCCCAGCTTTTTCAATGGTAACGGGGAAAACGGAAGGTCAGGTACGGAAGGTCAGACGGCAGAAAAATGTAAAGATTTGTGATGGATTGGCAATGGGAGAGGGGAGCCGTAGAGACGTAGTCGAGGCTACGTCTCTACACAAGCCGTTACTGAATTAATCCGCCATTAGCTGGTTCTTCATCCGGTGCAATCACCACCGCTGCCGCGACCCGGTCGCCCGGTTCGAGGTGCAGCAGGCGGACGCCTTGCGCGGAACGTCCTGATTCGCGGATGGTGCTGGAGTCCATGCGGATGATTTTGCCGTACTGGCTGATCAGCATGACTTCCGAGTCTTCCGTGACCTGCGCGATGCTGGAGACTTTGCCGTTGCGTTCTGTGGTCTTCACGTTGATGACGCCCGAACCGCCGCGGCCTTGCAGGCGGTACTCTTCGGCCGGGGTGCGCTTGCCGTATCCGTTTTCGGTGACGGAAAGAATCAGGGTTCCCTTTTTCACCAGGTCGACTACCGCGTCGGGATCGAGTTCCTCCGCGCCTTTTGCGGCTTTGGCTTTGCCTTGCGGCTCGGAGCCCGGTTGTACCGTGGTGGCCATGCCGACGATGTAGTCCTTGTCGTCTAAGCGCATGCCGCGCACGCCGGTGGCGTTGCGTCCCATGGAGCGGACGTCATTTTCGTCGAAGCGAATGGCTTGCCCGTCGTGCGAAGCGAGGAAGACCAGCTGCTTGCCATCGGTGAGGCGGACGGAAATCAGTTCGTCGCCCTTCTCTATGTTGATGGCGATAATGCCGCGCGACATGACGTGGCAGAAATCTTTCAGGTCAGTCTTTTTTACCGTGCCGTTGCGGGTGGCGAAGAAGATGAACTTGTTTTCTTCTTCAAGGTTCTTAACCGCGAGTAAGGTTCGTACGGTTTCGCCAGGCTGTAACGCAACCAGGTTGCCCACGTGCTTGCCTTTGCCAGCGGCCCCCACGTCGGGAATTTCGTAGACCTTCAGCCAGAACACGCGTCCGGTGTTGGTGAAAATCAGAATATAGGCGTGCGTCGATGCCAGGAACAGGTGCTCGACGAAATCTTCGTCGCGCGTCTTCATCCCGGTGCGGCCGGTGCCGCCGCGGCGTTGCATTCTGTAGGTTGAGATGGCCGTCCGCTTCATGTATCCGGAGTGGCTCACCGTCACCGCGACCTGTTCGTCGGCGATGAGGTCTTCCAGTTGGATCTCGGCGGCTTCGTCCTCGATGCGGGTACGGCGCTCGTCGCCGTAGAGCTTCTTAACTTCTTCCAGCTCTTTGATGATGACGTTGCGCAGCTTGCGCTCCGAACTCAGAATCGATTCGAACTCCGCGATGTTGTCGCGAGTAATGCCCAACTCTTTATTGATTTCATCAATCGAGAGCTTGGTGAGGCGGTGCAGTTGCAGTTCGAGGATCGCGTCCGCCTGAATTACGGTGAAAGGCTTTTCAGGCTCGACTTTGGGCGCGCGACCGGTGACGTTGATGTTGATCTTTTTGCCGGAGAAATAATTGACCAGGTTCTCGCGAGCATCGCCGCGGTTGGCGCTGGCGCGAATGATCGTGATCACATTGTCGAGGTGATCGAGGGCTTTTAAGTAGCCTTCGAGCAGGTGTTCGCGGTCGTGCGCCTTCCTCAACAGGTAGGCGGTACGGCGGCGGACCACATCGACGCGGTGATCGATGAAGTGCTTGATGGCCGCTACCAAGCCAAGTTCTTTCGGCTGTCCGTTGACGATGGCCAAAAGAATCATGCTGAAGCTCTCTTGCATTTGCGTGTGCTTGAAGAGCTGGTTCAACACAATCTGCGGTTCGGCTCCGCGCTTGAGTTCGACGACGATGCGCATTCCATCGCGGTCACTCTCATCGCGGATGTCACTAATGTCTTCAATGGTCTTGGCATTGACCAAATCAGCGATGCGCTCGATCAATCGCGCCTTGTTAACCTGGTAAGGAATCTCGGTAACGATGATCGCCTGGCGATCTTTGTTAAAAGTTTCGATCGCGGCCTGGGCGCGCATGAGGAAGCGGCCGCGGCCATGTTTATAGGCGTCGAGGATTCCGCTGCGGCCATGAATGATTCCGGCGGTAGGGAAGTCGGGGCCCTGCACAAACTTCAAAATTTCCGGCAGCGTGGCCGCGGGGTTGTTCACCAACGTGATGGTGGCGTCGACAATCTCAGTGAGATTGTGCGGCGGAATTTTGGTCGCCATACCGACGGCGATTCCATCGGAGCCATTCACCAGCAAGTTGGGAATGCGCGTGGGCAGAACGTCAGGTTCGATTTCGCTGTCGTCATAGTTAGGGCGGAAATCGACCGTATCTTTGTCTAAATCTTCGAGCAGCCCAGACGCTACCTGTGCAAGTTTCGCTTCGGTGTAACGATCGGCCGCAGGTGGGTCGCCATCGACTGAGCCGAAATTGCCTTGTCCGAATACCAGCGGGTACCGCAAACTCCACGGCTGCGCGAGGCGTACCAACGCGTCATACACCGCCAGATTTCCGTGGGGATGGTATTTACCCATCACTTCTCCGACGATCCTGGCGCATTTGCGGGTCGCCTTATTGGGAGCAAGACCCATCTGCTGCATGGTGTACAAAATGCGGCGGTGGACAGGCTTAAGTCCGTCGCGAACGTCGGGCAGAGCGCGCCCGATGATCACGCTCATCGAATAGTCGAGATACGAACGGCGCATTTCCTCTTCGATATTTACGGGGACAATGCTCAAAGCGCCGGGACTACCTCCCTCACCTGGAGGCGGAGGCGTCAAAGGCAATTCTGGGTTCTTGGGATCGTCAGGCATGGGGTCAAAGGCTCCTGGCTTTTAGCTGCTAGCGTCTGGCTAGATTAGGTGTAAATGACTGCGTTCTATGGCGGTTAGATGACTTAAAGTATAACACTTTACGCGGGGAATGCCCGCCGCCGGCGCTCCGCTTTTTGGAGAATACGTGGGGGATTTTACTTTGAAAACTCCACAAAAGGGACTCTGCGCCAGGCTCCCTAATCGGAGCCGCCAAAATCGAACATTATTCACTTGACACAAATAGGAGTACCATATGGGAACCGTGACAGGGCATATCGTAAAATTTGACACGTGGTCTATACTGGGTGCGGCGGGCAGGGGATTCGAACCCCATCGCGTAGGAACGATTTCCGAGGTATAAATCTCGGTTCTAGCACCAGCTAGCTACCCGCCGAATTGTTAGGGCCAGCGATAGTCGCTGGCCCTTTGTCTTTGGCGAGTTTAGTTATATCACAAATTTGTGATACATTCAAAATGGTAAAACACACCGTTCAAGTTTTGCCGTTTCCGAGGGCCAGCGGCCCTAATAAGTGGAGAGTGTTTCATTTCGTTAATCACCGGAATGGAAATGAAATCGTCGAATGGCTAGATCGCGAGAAGGTGTCTGGTGCCCAGCGAGGCAAGTTTCAAATGCTGCTTGATCTAGTACAGATGGGTGGCCCAGAGAGTGTGCCGCAATTTATTCAAGGGCCAGTTGCGAAAGACATTTATAAGGCGAAAATAAAAGGCAACAAGGGAAATGTTCAACTTCGACCGCGAGTGTGTCATGGCCCGATAGGACAGTTCGAGTTCACGTTTCTTTGCGGCGCAATTGAAAAAAACAACAAAGATATCCCCTCCAACTGCAATAAACTAGCCCAAGATTTTAGGACGGTAGTGATCAATGACCCCAATCGCAGGCGAATCGAGCGCGTTGACAATAGCACTCCGTCGAAGCTTTAAAGACGAGGAATATCGCTATGGTTACGTTGAATCATTCCTAGACGCATTCATTGCGGCTCAAATTCGAGCTCTCAGATTACAGCGCGGCTGGGAGCAGTTTGATTTGGCGTCAAGAATGCAGACCACGCAGTCGGGCATTTCCCGACTTGAGGATGTCAATTACTCTTCATGGAGTTTAAAAACATTGAAGCGCCTCGCCAAGGTGTTTGGATTGCGCTTAAAAGTTTCTTTCGAGGAATTCGCAACGCTTCCGGAAGACATCGACAACTTCCGACCCATTGCGCTAGAGAGAACTCCATTTGAAAACGACTGCATTCTGGGACCAATGGCAAGTTTGTGGGTGTTCAATTCCTATAACGACGAGTTAAACATTCAAGACACATCTCAAGGAATTTCCCAAAGTCTGGTGAATCCCGACGAGGATTTTCAAAAGCGAAAACCACCGCAGTCTCAACAAATAGAGGCAAAAGGAGCGGAATGTGCAGCTATCGGCCATTATGCTCGCTAGAGCAATAGGCTTTTTCGATATCACTGATTTGAATCCTAGAGGGAAAGTATTTTTCCCTTCACTAGTTCCACTAATCGTAGACCGTTTTCGATTTCAGTCCTACCCTCGCGTTCCACAGGACTTTGACGAGGATAAGGGGATCACTTTCCTATCGG
>DATBAT010000060.1:0-4121 GCA_036271375.1 Terriglobales bacterium | reverse complement strand
CTCGTGATCGTGGACCATCTTGGTAGCGAATTCTGTTACGTTCGGGTCCTTGCTCTTTTGCAATGCTAGCTTGGCATAGTTCACTTCCGCAAGGCTGCCCTGAAGCGCGCTTTTTACGAAAGTCTTATCTGACGATGTGGTGTTTTGTGCTTGCACAGCGACGCCCGCAAACAGGATAGCGAGCGCTCCGCCGACGAAAAGTGGGAACGAAACCTTCTTCATACATACTCCATTCTTAGCGTGCGGTAGGTAAGAAGGTGATGCGGCACAGCGACGTTGCCTGTAACCAGCCGCAGGACTTTCATGGCCTGATATGTCGCATTGCTAACTATGGGGGCTCGAAGGTAGCGGCTTGGCCCCTAGGGTGGGCGGAGACGCGAGCGCGCGGCACGCGTTGATAAGTGCAATGTGGGATAAGGCCTGGGGAAAGTTTCCCATAAGACGCTTCGCAGAGGGGTCGTATTCTTCGGCTAACAATCCAACATCGTTCCTGCAACTCATGGTTCGCGCGAGCAGCTTCTCCGCATCGTCTCGTCGCCCGGCGCCCACCAGATTTTCGACCATCCAGAAGGAGCAGGCCAGGAACGCCGACTCACGATCCTTTTTGCTGGTCCTGGGAAGGCGATAGATAAAGCCGTCCCTTCCAAGTTTTCGTTGAATCACGTCGATCGTGCTCTTGATCCGCTCGTCCGTGAAGGGAAGAAAGCCGAAGATCGGCAGCAGCAAAACGGAGGCGTCGAGGACGTCAGAGTCGAAGGACTGGACAAAACTGCGCAGTTTCCGATTGAAGCCCCTGCGGCAAATCTGGCGATAGAGACGATCGCGGGCGATCCTCCAAACCGGCGCCTCTGTGCCTTGAAGGTCTTCGACTCCATGATGAAGTGCCAGCCAAACCATCGCCTTTGAGTAGGTGTAGTGCTTTCCCGCGCCGCGTTCTTCCCAAATTCCGGCGGCTGGCCGCCGGCTGATTGAAACCACCTGGTTGGTAAGATCTCGCTGCAATCGGAGCAGGCGTGGGTCGCACTGTATTCCGGCGCGTTTCATGCGCACGATTGCATCCGCGACTTCACCGTACACGTCCAATTGCACCTGTTCGGATGCCGCGTTTCCCATCCGGACCGGCTTCGACCTTCGGTAGCCTTGAAGCCAGGGAAGCTCGCATTCGGGCAGGTGCCTCTCTCCGTGCACACCGTACATGATCTGAAGACCGCGAACATCACTGCCCACAGCTTGTAGCAGCCATTCTTGCCAGGCTTCGGCTTCTTTGCGGAATCCGACCGAGAGAAGGGAATCCAATGTAAGCGCTGCGTCGCGAAGCCAGCAAAAGCGGTAATCCCAGTTGCGGCCGTTCCCGAAGTATTCAGGCAAAGACGTAGTCGGAGCGGCGATTATTCCACCAGTGGGCCGATAGGTGAGAGCTTTGAGCGTGATCAGCGAGCGTTCGACACAATCGCTCCAGGGCCCATCGTAGGTGTTGTTGGCGCACCATTTGCGCCAGAACCGCTGAGTATCCCCAAGCGCCTTCGCCACGTTGATTCGTCGCGGCGGTTTCTCTCGAGGGCGGGTGTGCGTCAGGACAAAGCTTCGTTGCTCGCCTGCATTGAGCGTAAATTCAGCGGTGGCTCGGTCGCGCTCTATCCGGACTTCCTGTTGCGTTCGAAGATAGACGACACCTGTTCCCGCGGCCGCCGTCCATCGGCTCCCTTGTTGCTCGCCCGTCCACGGGACGGTACGGCCAAAATCAAACCGAATGCAGAGTTCCATTTGAACCGGCACTTTGCCGGACAAGCATCGGACGATCCGCACCACATCGGAGTGGGTCTCTCGCACCGGCATGAAATCGATTAGCAATAGCAGGCCGGTGGCGGTTTCGAATTCCGTCTCCAAGATGAGGGTCTGATTCTGGTACCGCCGTGTCACCTTTTTGACCGGTTGACGCGGTCCGAGGAGCCACCGGCCATTCTCACCGGTTCCAAGAAGCGCGGCAAAGCAAGCCGGGGATGAAAAATCCGGCCAGCATAGCCAATCGATCGATCCATCTTTCCCCACCAGGGCGGCGGTCTCGCAATCGCCGATCAAGGCATAGTCTTCGATGTCAAGAGCCACGCTTGGACCTCTCCTGCTGATGCCGTTTCGTAACCTTGGATGCGCTATTCCGCCCTGCGCTTTGGCATCTAACCGCTCGTAAGCAACAAATGGGAGGTTTCAGTGCAATCAGATTTCACCGTTGTCATCACCGGCGGGTCCGCGGGACTCGGGCGTGCGATCGCACATGAATTCGCAAAAACAGGCGCACGCATCGGTCTGATCGCTCGCGACCGGTCCGCGCTTGACGCTACTTCCGCCGAGGTGGAGCAACTGGGCGGAACCGCCGCGAACTACGGTGCGGACGTGAGTGACCATCGGGCAATCGAAGCGGCGGCAAGCTATTTCGAAGATCGTCTAGGCCCGATCGACATATGGATCAACAATGCGATGGTGTCTGTCTTTTCACCAATCAAGGAAATGGAAGCCGCGGAGTTCCGGCGCGTAACAGAGGTGAACTACCTTGGGTACGTGCACGGAACGTTGGCTGCATTGCGCAGAATGCTGCCGCGCAATCGAGGCCGGATTATCCAGGTCGGCTCGGCGCTCGCGGTACGTAGCATCCCGCTGCAATCGGCCTACTGCGCCTCGAAACATGCCATCGTGGGTTTCACTGATTCGCTACGCTGCGAGCTATATCACGACAAAAGCCGCGTGAGAACAATTATGGTCCACATGCCGGCGATGAATACGCCACAATTCACCTGGGTACAAAGCCGGCTGCCCAACTTGCCGCAGCCGGTTCCGCCGATCTATGAGCCGGAAGTCGGAGCCAAAGTGGTTCTGCACGCAGCGACCGCGGCCAGAGCGCGACGCGAGTATTGGGTGGGCGGTTCTACCGTGAAAGCAATCGTGGGACAGAAATTGATCCCCGGTTTGCTGGATTTCTATCTCGGCAAGACCGGCTATAAAGCTCAGCAGCGTGAACAAAGAGATTCGCCTGAACGGCCCAACAATGTGTGGCATGCAGTCCCGACTCATCTCGGCGCCCATGGGCCTTTTGATGCTCAAGCGAGGACGTTCAGCCTGGAAGCGGAAGTTTCAAAGCATCGCGACTGGATTTTACTTGGTCTCGGGCTGCTTGGCGCTGCGCTTTGTGCGAAAAAACTCTGTTCGCGCTAGATGACTTACCGCTTCTCGCGCGCAAGCCGAAAATCCATCGTTTGTTCATCCCAGGGGTGACAGTGACAGCAATTTGACACACCCGTTGTATTAGGATGGCCAATGATGGCCAACGTAAAGAAAAGCAAAAGACCAAAGGCCCCAAAGTCGGACCAAAAGAGGGAAGACTCCCTGGAGCGCGCAACGGCCGGCTACGAAAAGTGGATGAAGGAGTGCACCGCCGTTGTTGAGTCTGATCTTAGACTGAAGCACGTCCAAATGAAGGCGAGCCCTTTTCTGTTTCTCCGGGGCACCTTTTACCGGTGGGCGCAGATATGGCCTTCGGCCTGCGGCGAGTTATGCCGAGCCCCCAAAGTTCTCGCAGTCGGCGACCTGCACGTCAATAGTTTTGGTACCTGGCGAGATGGCGAAGGCCGGCTCTGTTGGGGCGTGGATGATTTTGATGAGGCATACCCACTGGCCTATACCAATGACTTGGTGCGTTTGGCCGCCAGCTTAAAGATCGTCGTTGATGCCGAAAGGCTGTCGATTAAGTTCAAGAACGGATGCGACCTCATTCTTGACGGTTATCGGCGGTCTCTCCGGGCAGGTGGCGATCCGGTGGTGCTCGCAGAACGCGAGCAGAAGCTGGGAAGACTGGGCGTGGACAGCTTTAAACCGCCAACCGATTTTTGGGAAAAGCTCAACGGATTGCCCGCGATCCACCGCCCGTTGCCGGCAAACGCGAAGCGCGCGCTCACTAAGACGCTGCCGGATCCCCGAATGGCTTACAAAGTTGTGCGGCGTCAGGCAGGCTTGGGTAGCCTGGGCCAGCAACGTTTCGTAGCAATCGGCATGTGGCAAGGCGGATTTGTGGCCCGTGAAGCAAAAGCTACGGTACCTTCCGCCTGCTCCTGGCTTCAGGATGAGGTTGG
>DATBAT010000059.1:0-14580 GCA_036271375.1 Terriglobales bacterium | reverse complement strand
CAATGCACCCCGATGATAGCGGGCGATGAGCGCCGCCATTTCCAGGTCTTTCTCTCGCCAGCCCAAAGGAAGGTCAAGTTTCCGAATCAACTTGTAAGAACTTTTCTGATGCTTCCGTTCGCGTTTGACCCTGCCCACGTCGCGCATCACCGCAGCCGCTTCCAGCAGCGTTCGTCCCGGAAGATTGGCGTTCGTCTTGAAAGTGCCGTTCCCCACCAGGCCATCGTAGAGCTGCAAGGCGAGCCGGGAGACACGACTCGAATTCTGAAACTCCGGATCGAGAAACGAAGCCCACATCTTGAGCCGCTCCAAACTGCCGCGTTCAAGATATTCCCCATCGGGTAGCCGGGCACGCCAGACCCGCCACAAGCTATTTGCGCCCACCATCCTGGCCCGATATTTCGCAATGCGTTCGCCGCGCTGGCGGTCGATCAGGTCACGCCACGCGATTTTTGCCTTGATGTCAGGAAATTTATTGATCTCAATCGCTGCCGCCCACAGAACATCGAGGTCATGAATTTCACCCAGCACATCCTGAAAATGCTTAAGCTCTTTTCCGAAGTCCTGATTTAGGTCGGGAAGAAAATTCTCGATCATGTACCGCAGTTTCTTTATGCCGATCCGCAGATTGTGATAGCTGGTGCGCGAGCGGTTTTGCAATGCGCGCCGATGCAACTCGTGGGCATGGATCCAATGCTCCAACGCGAGATGATCGAGAATCACTTTGCATTCGGCAATTGGTAGCGCGCGGCTGGGCAACAACTCAGACCATTTCGCCCATTCTTCTTGATCAAACTCGGCAAGCGCCGCTGCCGCTTCACGCTTGAGAACCACTTCTCTTCCGGAAATAAATCCCAGAACGGCGATTGCAGTAGCTTCGTCCGGCGGAAATAACTCTTGAACCCACTGAATCATCACTTGGACGTCGCGCAATTCGCCAAGGGCAGCAAAAACGACCTTGCCTGCTCTTCTCATCCGTTTCCACGCGGGATGGGGATCGACACACTGCAAAACCGCCGCAAGAGAACGGACGCGTCGTAACGCCACACGCAGATCGTGAACGCTATCGGCGGAGAAATCCAGACTGGCCCGCTGGCACTCGACGACGACCTGCTGCATCCAGTGGGCGAGACCGAGCTTGTCCTGTTTGATTTCGTTTTTCATGGATTAAAGACACAGACGCAATCTGCGTCCGTATCGGGGTTCCTTATTGTAGGACTGTTTTAGCGAGACTTCTTGGTGGAAATCTTGGAATTATTTGGCGAGCCATGCGGCTTGTCGATGGCGACTACGTGGGCCATAACCGGCGCCGCATTCAGGAGAGCTTTCGGGGCCTTTGACCGCGGCAGCATACCTTCCAGATAGGAATGTACTGCGAGATTTACGTCCGGACCGTTTCGGGGACCGCCGCGAACTTGGGCGAACCGCGAAGCCTGGCGCAATCCGGAAGCCCACACCTCCGCCGCTTCGAAGGGAACGCGCCGCAGTGCGTCCGGATGGCTAGACACTGAGCGAACGTTCACACCTTCGACGATTCGAGTAGCCGCGCAATCAACCACGCGGCACAACTCTGCTCCGTCTTTGACCATACGACCTTCGCGTAACTTCTTTTTGGTGCCGGTAGCTGAAAGCCAGGTCGGTCGCCTCTTTGACTCTTCCGGCGAAACTTGGCGCGTCACCTCGCACAAATACGCTCTCAGCGTCAGTCCCTTTTCGCCGGCTTTCTTCCCGCTGCGAAGAACGTACTGGGTGAAGCAGGCCTCTTCCATGCGCCCATGGACGCCGGCCTCCTCAAACGCTTCAACCGCCGCCGCCTGCGCGTAACTGAGATCAGGCTCTGAACAGCCTTTAGGGAACGTCCAACGTCCGCCACCGGTGCGAACCAACAAGAATTGGATGATGCCCGCGTGCCAGCGATAACAGACCGCGGCGACCTGCTCGGCGCCGCGACTCTTATGCGGCAAAGTGGATTTAGGCGATGCTTTCACTTCTTAAGATTGAGGGATGAAGTTGCTTCCTGCCTAGAGCCCAGCTTGGTTCGCCGTGAAGAAATCTGCGGGAATCTTTCTACCTACTTGTGTCATTGAGAATCCACAGACAGTATGGGACTTGATTTTAGATAGCAGGAACCTGTGGACAATCTCTTTTGCCTTCGCTGTAACCGCGAAATCGAACCCGGACAAAAGTCCGTGGCGGTATACATGTTCGCCCAGACGGTTGGGATTCGTCCGCGGCAGAAGTCATCCGCTCAGCGGATTTGTTTTTGCCCGCAGTGTTCGGTGTCGCTCGCCATGGGCCCTCCCCCAGAAGGCGCTCTCAACGTGGCGGCGTGGCACATGATTCGTGAAATTGTCAGCGACGACCCAGCTCTGAGCGAGGCGGCCTGGAGTGATTTGCGTACCGCAGCGGGACTTCTGCCTGAAGGTGAAACTGAAGTCACTCCTCGCCGTGCCATCGCCAGCGGCGGCTATTTCGAGTTCTGAGCCAGTACCGCCGTGAGTCTGTCGGCGACAATCTTGTGTTCTCCGGGCTGGAGCATAAACGAGTTCATCACCAGCCCCGGTCGATCTTCGCCACCTCCGATTGCGATGGCTGGTTTTGATTCGTATAGCGCCTTCGATACTTCCTGATGGGTGACAGTTACTCTCGCCGCATCCCAATCGATCGACATGTGCGGCACGTGGTTGGCGATGTCTGGAACAAAGAAGGCAGTCTTGACGCCTGCCACTTTCGTGATTTTTTGTGAAATGTAATCCAGGCGGTCCTGCCACTCCTTCCACAACGCTTCGTGATCTTCGTTCAAGTAAAGCTCCAGCGCTTTCACCATTCCAACGATTTCTTCCTTACCAACTTTTTGGCTACGACCGATGGTGTCTTCATGCGGGCTGTTGTTGAGCAGTGCGTTGCCGACTAGCTCTTTGCGTCCAATCAACATACCCGCGCATTGCGGACCACGAATGGCTTTGCCACCGCTGAAGGTGATGAGGTCATAACCCATGTTGGCGTAATCGGTGAGATGGGAAACCGGAGGCGTGTCGGCAGCCGCGTCGTTCATGCAGGGAATTTTGTATTCCTTCCCCAGCTTGATCCACTCGTCCACTTTTATTTGGCCGGCCGCGTTTGCGAAATTGGAGAAGTGCATCATCGCAGTTTTTTCGTTCACAGCGTTTCGTAGCTCTTCCCGCGTCTCGATCATCACCAGCTTGATTCCGGTATTTCTTAGCTGGTGATCAAACGGGTTGCGATGGGCTTTCTGGATGATGACCTCGGATTTCATTCCGGTGAGGTCAGGAATCTGCTTGATGAACTGCTCGTTGTTCCCCGTCAAAATGCCGGCCAGTCCCGATTGCATCGCCGCCGCTGCGCCTGACGTCACCAGCGCGGTGTAACCCTCCGGCAGTTTCAGCATTTCTGTAATGCGATTGCCGGCAGCGACTTCGAGTTCAAGAATGCGTACAAAATGTTTTCCCGCCTGTGCCATTACGGCTTCGAGTTCGGGCCGAATGACGGAACCGCCAAGCACGGTCATCGTCCCTGTACAGTTGATGACCGTGGTGAGGCCCAATTCCTCGTAAGGATTTCCGGTGTGGCCCAATCCGCTGATCTTGGTCCTCATTTTTTCAGCAAATAGCCTTCCGGGAGCCGCGAGCGATCCGGCAACCGCTCCTGCGGTGGTGAGAAAATTGCGGCGGTTCCATCCTGATCCGAGTGACATGCGAAGCCTCCTTGAGCGGATTACTTCTTGGTGATCGCAGCGACGCAGGTGATTTCAACTAAAGAATTCCCCGGCAACGCGGCCACGGCCACGGTGGTTCGTGCGGGTCCGCCATTGGGAAAGTACGTCTTGAAAATCTTGTTCATGGCTTCGAAGTTGGCGATGTCGGATAAATAAACCGTCAACTGAAGAACGCTGTCCATGCTGCCGCCACCGTTCACCACCAGTTCTTTAACGTTGTCGAGAACGCGGGTGACGTGGCTGTCGATGTCGTCCTTGCCCACCGGGCCGTTCGAATTGGCGCCTTGACCCGAAATGTAAATGAGCCCGTTGTGGGTGATGTACGGCGTGATCATCTGTTTGCCGTCGGCCGGCTTGCCGTCGCGGTTGAGTTTGTGGACTCCGGAATCGTGGCTCTTGGCCTGCGCGGTTTTTGATAGCAGCGTACCGACACCAACGGCGGAAACCGCCGCGGCCATTGAGCCCATTAGTTTTCTGCGATTGAAAAAAGTTGAATTCATAAACGTCTCCTTATTTGGGGTTAGGGTAGCGTAAAACTGAAAATGTCGTTGCCCGCGGCGATGGCCACATATTGCTTGCCTTCGACGGCGTAAGCCATCGGGGAAGCACTGAAGCTCTGTCCCGTGTTGAAATGCCACAGAGGCTTGCCGGTTTTTGCATCGACTGCTTCGAATGATTCTGCATCGTCGCCGAAAAAAACCAGACCTCCGGCGGTAGTCATCGTTCCGCCTTCCGAGTGGGCGCTCCCCGCCTGCGGGTATTTCCAGGCAAAGGAATTGGTATCGAGATCGTAAGCTAGCAGCACTCTCTGCGAAACATGGCCCGGAACACGTTTAACCCCGGTCGAGTAAAAGGTCTTCCCTTCCTCGAATTTTTGCGGCTTCAAGAAAAAGGCCTGGCATTCTTCCAAAGAAAGAAAATACACCAAATGCGTTAACTCGTTGTAGGAGGGCGAATACCAGATGGTCGCCCCGCCGAATCCGGGACATATCTGCGTTCCTTCGACGCTGGGTTTAGCATCTGTCAGAATCGGCTTCCCCTGAGGGTCGATTCCCTTTGCCCAAGTCAGCCTGTCCGCAAACGGCAAAGCCGAAAGAAACTTTCCGTTGCTGCGATCGAGTACGTAAAGAAATCCATTGCGATTTGCTTGCACCAGCAGCTTGCGCGGCTCGCCTTTGTATTGGGCGTCGATCAGCATCAAGGTTTCAAGAGCGTCATAGTCATAGAGATCGTGCGGGGTGAATTGGAAATGCCACTTCAATTTTCCCGTGTCAGGATCAAGCGCAACAACGCTATCGGTGTAAAGATCATCGCCCGGACGAACGCCACCATCGAAGTCCGGGGACGGATTGCTCGTACCCCAGAACAGCGTATTCGTCTCTGGATCGTAGGTTCCGGGCATCCATGTGGTGCCACCGCCATGTAAGTACATATCCCCCGGCCAGCTCTCCGCCCCAAATTCACCGGGACCGGGGATAGTCCAGAAGCGCCAAAGCAACTTTCCGGTTGCTGGGTCGTAGGCGGCGAGAAATCCCCGCACTCCGTCGTCGCCGCCAGAAGTTCCTACGATGATTTTGTCATTGATCACCAGGGGAGCGCCGGTAGCGCCGTAGTTTTTGTTCCAGTCCGCGTAGGCGACATCCCACAACAAGTGCCCGGATCGCGCATCGATTTTCAGCAGGTGTGCATTGTCCGTAAACCGGAACAAGCTTGATCGCCACAACGCCACACCGCGGCTTATGTGCCGCGACGCGTCGTCGATGAGACCCTCCGAAATCCCGCGCTCCAGGCGCCAGATCGTTCTTCCCGTCTTCGCGTCAAGAGCATAGGTATCGTTCGCCGAGGTGACGAACATTACCCCGTCGGCGACCACGGGTGTAACTTCCAGGCGGTCGGAAGACCGCGCGTGGAATACCCATTGCGCCCGCAACTCTTCGACATTGCTAACGGTGATCTGCGACAGGCTACTATAGCGACGTCCAGAAAAATCCCCATTGTAAGAAAGCCAATTAGCGCCCACTGGCTTGGCCTTCAGTTGAGTGGAACTTATGTCGAAAACCGGGCTGGTTTCGCTCAAAGCGGGTATCGCCGCAGTTAGCGCGAAGGCCAGCACAATCCGAATTAATCGGTAAAATAGCATCTACTGAATCGTTTTAATGAAGAAGCGAATTATCTAATCAAAGTCTCTTAGTTGCAATCACGAAATGTTTTTGGCATTACATTCAGTTCGCTTGGTGCATTCCATACTTGTGGTTTATATATGACGCGCAAGCTTATGCGACAGATAATTCAAATCGCGGTTCTGTTTGGTGCCTTGAGCGTCGTCTTGTCGGCTCAGGGCGTTGATGCGGGCAAGCACACCTTCGCATCGAACTGCGCCGGTTGCCACGGGCTTGACGCCAAGGGCTCGGAACGCGGACCCGACATCGCAACCCGGCGTGCCATTCAGAAACTTCCAGACACTTCGCTCGCGGCGATTATCCGCAACGGAAAGGCTGGCACAGGTATGCCTCCCTTTCACTCTCTCGGCGAGCCAAGAATTCAGGCGGTGCTCAAATACCTGCGCACTCTGCAAGGACAAGGCTCTGCCTCTCCCCTGCCCGGCGATCCGAACGCGGGACGGGTTTTGTTTGCGGGAACGCCCGCTTGTTCGAACTGCCACACCACCAACGGCGAAGGCGGATTCATCGCGTCCGATCTTTCCAGCTATGCAAGTAGCAAGACCGCGGATGAAATCCGCGAGAGCATCACCAACCCCAACAAGAATCTCGATCCGCGTAAGCGAACAGTAGTTGCAAAAACCTCGGACGGCGCGACACTCACAGGAGTCGCCCGCAATGAAGACAATTTTTCCTTGCAATTGCAAACCCTCGACGGTGCGTTCCATTTGCTCAACAAGTCCGAATTGCAGAGCCTCGAACATCAGCCCACATCGCTGATGCCGGCGGACTACGCATCGCGGCTCACGCGCCAGCAACTTGATGATCTTGTGAGCTATCTGATGAGTACTGCGCAAATCCATCCCACGAAAAATCCGGAGCAGGAATGAGACTCGGCCTAAGAATTGGTCTGCTCGCGTTGATGCTGTTATCGCAATTCAGCGTCGCTGCTGACAAACCTAAACGAACATTCAAGCTGACCGCGCTGTCTCCCGCCTTCTGGACGCTGGTTGACCGCAATGCAAAGTTAACGAAAGTCGCAGGAGACTTTGGATTTACCGAAGGGCCGGTTTGGGACGGCTCCGGCTTTCTCTATGTGAGCGATGAAGAGAAAAACAAAATCTATCGCGTCTTTCTCGATGGCCGTAAAGAAGAGGTCATTTCCCTGGGCGATCCGGACGGGAACACCTACGACCGCCAACATCGCCTGATCGATTGCGCCAGCGTGTTGCGCGCGATTATCGCGGTGACTCCCGACGGAAAATACACTGTGCTTGCTGATCATTATGAAGGCAAGAAATTAAACAGCCCCAACGACGTGATCCTCGGCCCCGACGGCGCGCTCTATTTCACTGATCCCACGCTCGACCTGGTGAAAGGAGAGAAACAGGAACTCTCCTTCCAGGGCGTTTACCGGCTCGACCAAAGCGGCGGCCTTCGCCTGTTGACCAAAGACCTAACTCAGCCCAATGGGCTGGCATTTTCGCCTGACGGCAAGCACTTCTACGTGGACGACGATGACAAACGCAACATCAGGGTATACGACGTCGCCGCGGACGGGAGTCTCACCAACGGCAAAGTTTTCGGAGAAGAACCGGGAGGCGAACACGAGGGCGTTCCCGACGGAATCAAGGTCGACGAGAGCGGAAATCTTTACGTCACCGGCCCCAAGGGCATTTGGATTTGGGATCCGCAAGGCCACCATCTCGGCACCATCGAGATGCCCGAGCAACCGGCCAATTTGACATGGGGCGATAAAGACCTTAGGACGCTCTACATCACAGCCACAACGTCGGTCTATCGCCTGCAAATGAAAGCGACGGGCTATTCCGCCGTCGATCAACCGAGCACAATCCACATCGACGCCAGCCATCCCGTCAAGACTTTTGATCCCGATGTCGCGCTCGGAACCTCCATCGACATTCTTCCGCAAGGAGGCGTCGACAAGGTTTACACGCCTGCAATTCTGAAGGAATCACTTTCGGCGGGTTGGGGTCCAATTACCTACCGTCAAAACACGGAACTGCAAGGTGCCGCATGGCACTGGAACCCAACTGGAAAATGGAGCGATGCCGAGAAGAAGAACGGATACTTCGTGGGCAGCGCAGACCTCGGTGAGCCCATTCGCCACTCCGGCGGATATCCGTTGCCGCATCGTGGCAACACTTCGGGCGACGGTCGCACTCGCGGCAAGTACTCGCGCATGACGGACGGCGATCCCAACACTTACTGGAAAAGCAATCCCTATCTGACCAGCAAATTCACCGGCGAAGACGACGCCCTCCATCCCCAGTGGGTGGTGCTCGATTTAGGCGCTGGCGAAAAATTCGATACGCTGAAAATTGATTGGGCTGAACCTTACGCTCGCCGATACGAGGTCCAGTACTGGACCGCCGAACGAGATCCCTTTAGCAATCCAACCGCTGGCGTTTGGGTTTCACTGGCAAATATCACTGACGGGCATGGCGGAAATGAAACTCTGCATTTGGCCCAGCCTGTTCCGGCAATGCGCTACCTCCGCGTGTGGATGACGCAATCGTCGAATGCGGCCCAGGATAGTTCAGACCCGCGGAACGCCGCTGGATACGCCATCCGCGAACTTAGCGCCGGGACCTTCACCAACAGCGGCGATTTCGTTGACGTCCTCACCCATCGCCCTGATGGCAATCAGACAGTCACTCTCGCTTCATCAGTCGATCCCTGGCACGCGGCCGGAGACCTCGATCCGCTGGCCGGCGACCAAACCGGCATGGACCTCTTCTATACCAGCGGTATCACTAACAACCTTCCGGCTATGATTCCGATCGCCATGGTGTACAGCACTCCGGAAGACGCTGCGGCGCAGATCGCGTACGTGAAAAAGCGTGGCTATCCGATTTCTTACATTGAGATGGGCGAAGAGCCTGACGGACAGAAGTTGTTGCCGGAGGACTACGGAACGCTCTATCTGCAATTCGCGGCGGCACTGCATAAGGTCGATCCCCAACTGAAGCTCGGCGGCCCGGTATTCGAAGGCGTCACGGAAGACATTCGCGTTTGGCCGGATTCCCAAGGGCGAGTCTCGTGGCTGGGGCGATTTGTCAGCTACCTGAAAGAACACCAGCGCCTGGATGACTTAACCTTCGTCTCGTTCGAGCACTATCCGTATCCGCCGTGCGAAATCACGTGGTCCGATCTTTATCGCGAGCCAGAGTTGACCGAAGGCATTCTCAAGATCTGGCGGGCAGACGGGGTTCCAGCAAACGTTCCGTTGATCAACACCGAAAGCAATCTCTCCTGGGGATTGACCCAGCCGATGACCGACATCTTCGCCGCGCTGTGGCTGGGAGATAGCGTGGGATCTTTTCTCACTTTCGGAGGCGACATCTATTACCACTCGCCGGTTCAACCCGAGCCTCTGCGTCCCGGATGCCGCGGCTGGAGTACCTACGGAAACTTCGTTGCGGACGCGAATCTAAACATTCGTGAGCATGCCGCGCAGTACTACGCCAGCCAGATGATTAACCTGGAATGGGTGAAGCATCATGGCGGAAATCATCAGTTATTCGCTGCGTCCTCGGATTTGAAAGACGGCGCGGGGCATTCGCTGATCACTGTTTATCCCCTCCAACTCCCCGGCGGTGAATGGTCCGTGATGATCGTCAATAAGGACCAGAACAATTCTCACAAAGCAAAGATCGTATTCGATGACGGTAAATCATTCGCCGGTCAGATTTCGATGGTGACCTTCGGCAGTGAGCAATATGTCTGGCGCTCCGAAGCGGCCAATAGTCATGCCGACCCGAACACACCACCGGTTCGCAGCACGGTCGCACGCGGCGTAGTCGATTTGCCCAGGGCTTCGTTGACTGTGCTTCGCGGAAGCCGCTAGCAAGTTGGAGAACTAATGCACAAACTGATTGGGTTGTCGGTGGTCCTTCTGGCTTTGTTCGCCCCGGCGCAAACCGTTCACGTTGATATCACTCCCAGTCACGTGGCGAATACGTTCGTGCCCACCGAAGCGTTGGGCGCCGGCATCGATCGCATCAACACCGCCGCCACTGACAAGCTGTTTACCGAGCCCGTGATGAAACAAGTTCTTTCGGCGGGATGGCAGACCGTCACCTACCGTCAGAATACGGAACTCCACATTCAGGCCTGGCACTGGAACCCTAACGGTGCATGGAGCGACACATCTGGCAAAGGCTATTTCGTGGGAACTGCGACTCCGGGCGAACCGATTCGTCACTCGTTCGGCTATTCCCTTCCCCGCCGCGGCTTCACGCGTAATGACGGTGCGGAAGGCAACGGCTTTTCCCGCATGACGGATGGTGACCCGAACTCATTTTGGAGGAGTAATCCGTATCTTTCGAAGAAGTTCACGGGCGAAGAGGATTCTGCCCACCCGCAATGGGTGATCGTTGACCTGGCGAATGTTCATTCGGTTAACGCCATGCGCATTGCCTGGGGACAGCCCTACGCGAAACGCTATCTCGTCCAGTACTGGACGGGCGAAGACCCTATCAAGCAGCCGACTCGTGGTACCTGGGTTATTTTTCAAGGCGGAACGATCGACAACGGCGCGGGCGGCACGACAACTCTTCCTCTCAGTTCTTCACCGACCCAGGTTCGCTATCTTCGCATCTTGATGACCGAGTCTTCGAACACTTGTGACGCCGATGGCCCCTCCGATCCACGCAACTGCGTAGGTTTTGCCATCGACGAAATCTATGTGGGAACGGCTTCGCAAAGCGGCAAGTTCTATGATTTGGTGCGTCACACCGCCGATCCCGATCAAACCACAACATTCTGTTCGTCCGTCGATCCCTGGCATGAATCCAGCGGAATCGACGACCGCCGCGATCAAGTCGGACTCGACCTCTTCTATACCAGCGGCTACACGCGTGGCCTGCCTGCAATGATTCCAGTGGCCATGCTGTACAGCACGCCGGAAGATTCCGTGAATCAGATCGCGTATCTGAAATCCCGCGGATACCCAATCTCGCATATCGAAATGGGCGAAGAGCCTGACGGCCAGTACATGCTACCGGAAGATTACGGCGCGCTTTATTTGCAATGGGCGACGGCGCTGCACAAACTCGACCCGACATTGAAGTTGGGCGGCCCGGTATTTGAAGGAGTCAACGAGGACATTCAGGTCTGGCCCGATGAGCAAGGCCGTACCTCGTGGCTGGGGCGCTTCGTGGTTTACCTGAAGAACCACAATCGAATTCAGGATTTATCGTTCATGTCTTTCGAGCATTATCCACTGGAGCCCTGCAAAATTCAGTGGAGCGACCTTTACGAGGAGCCGGGCCAGATCAGCCACATCCTTCAGGTCTGGCGTGATGATGGCGTGCCGCCGAACGTGCCCCTGTTTATGACTGAGGGCAACATCGCCTGGAACACAGGCGAATCCTTCGTCGATACTTTTGGCGCATTGTGGCTGGCCGATTTCACCGGAGCGTTCTTGGCTTCCGGAGGCGACCGCCTCTACTACTTTCACTATTTGCCGGTCGGCCTCTACCACGGATGCGGCGGTTCTCTGGGAACGTTCGGCATGTTCGCCTCCAACCGGCAATTCGAGATTACGCAGCCTACGTCACAATTTTTCGCCAGCCAAATGATTAATTTGGAGTGGGTGCAGCCGGGGAGTGGAAAGCATCAGATATTCCCAGCGAGCGCGAATATCGACGACCCTGCCGGAAACGCGCTGGTGACTGCCTACGCCGTAAAGCGCCCTGACGGACAGTGGTCGGTGATGCTGGTGAACAAAGACCAGGAAAACGCTTATTCGGTGAAGCTCGCATTCAACGACAGTGCAAGCAAAAATGAAAGCGCCTTCAGCGGCCCCGTCGATGTGATTACATTTGGCAGCGAACAGTACCACTGGAACCCGGCTGTAGGCGGGGCCGACCTGCCCAATCCGCCCATAGGGAATGCCGATCCCGATGGCCCAGCTGCGAAATCGCAGGTCGTCGCCGGAGCCTCAACCAGCTTCACACTACCTAAAGCTTCCGTCACCGTTCTTCGCGGAAAGATCGGCACAGAATCTATGAGCAAACACTAACGGCCCGGCGGCCGGGTCATCTCCATCGCCCATACCGCTGCGGGACGCATATACATCGACGCCCGGAAATTGCCATCTTCGTTCCATGCTTCTGGCGTGCGGAACCAATAACCCTTGCTTTCGTAGATCACGTGATAGAGGCCCCACGCCGTGTGGAAAGCCTCGTCTTTCATTCCTTCGCTTAGCATGAGAGCGGCAAAACCGTAGCTGGTTCCCGCCCAAACTTCTTCGGCTTGTTCGTTGTGAAGTATTGAGCCGTCAGCTTTCATTCCATTCGCCGCTCCGACTTCTCCCTTGCCGAACTTCATCACGTTATTGGCGTAGATTTTCTTCAGCGCGGTGATTTGCATCTCGCGCGGCACCAGATCACCAAGACCCGTCATATTGGCATACCATTGCCCCGCCAATTGGTCGGTCTGAATGCTGTCCTTAAATTCGCTTTCCGTGTCGTAGCGGAAGTATTCGCCGTTCCACAATTTGTCGATATAGGTCTTCTGCGCTTTGAGAAATAGGCTGTGATATTCGGAAGTAGCAGAATCGTCGTTCAACGTCTTGCCGGTCTCTTCGGCGGCTCGAAGCGCGGCCAGCCAAAGGTTGCCGCAGTAGGCGCTTACTCCGCGTACGGTCCAGGAATCGTAAGTTTGATCGGGATAGTCGCTGTTCTCGGGAATGCCCCCACCGTGATCGAATTGGCGAAGATAAGTGATGGCGTCCTTCATGGCCGGCCACATTTCTTTCAGAAACGCTTTGTCGGTGCGGCCAGTAAGCACGTAGTCGCGGTACACCATCAGGACAAACTTTGAGTTCAGGTCTTTCCAGTTGTTGGTGTCCTGCCAGCCGGGTTCGTTGACCGCAACAAAGGGATCTCCTTCAGGTACGCCGAGATCGTGCGGCACCGCGCCCTTTTTCTTTCGGACGTGGACAACCGGTTCGCCCGTCTGTTGCGACTTCCACACCCATAAGCCTTTCTCCGGCCACTCCTTCGGAACCGTCTCCGCAAACTGGCGAAGCACTCTCTTGTCAATTTCTGGCCAGAATTTCAACAATGGCATTGACGCGTAAAAGCGCACATCGAGCGTGCCGTAGTAGGCGTAGTCAAAGCATTCCAAGAGCGCAAAGGACGATGGCGTCTTGCGATCTGCGCCAAACGGCCTCCCCCAAAACGAACCTCCATCGGTCAACGTGTAGAGTTCGTTGAACAAAAGTCCGCGATACCACAGCGGCTTGGATTCGTCGTTTATGTACGGCGCTTGCCATGCGTCAAGTGCATCGCTCCATTCCGCGGCTTTCGCCAACCCGTCCCGCGCAATCGCCCAGGCATTGTTGCCATCCGTGCCATAGAAATCCGTGTAATGACGATTCCACTTTCGGCCTTCGCCGAATTCAACGATCGGGAAGTCCCAACTCACGACCATTGGGACGGTCATCTTTTCTCCGGGCTTCAGTGTGAAACGCACAACAATCGCGCCGGCCAGCTTTTCACTATCACTGACCCAGGAAAGGTCATTGTTCGCGAGTCTTCCGTCTTTCGCGAAAGGCGCCCACACCGACTTTCCATCGCCCTCCGCTTGAAATGTTGTTTGGTAATCAACTTCCACGCCGGGCGTTTCCAGCGCCGCGATAGCGAATTGACCGTCCCATTCGTTCTGCACTCCTTCGGCGCGGTTGCGATCGAAGACAATTCCCTTCATCGTTCCCGATGCCGTCGGTTCTGTTTTGAAATCATTATGGTTTCCCTGGTTTGGCGCGCCTTTGAAATCGCGGGTGAAAGTCCGGAACCATCCGGCCATATTCGTCCAAGAGAAAAGCACGGAAATCGTCACAGCCTTGTTTGTAGGATTTTCCGCGTGCCAGCGATACACAGCCACCGGATAACTGGATTCGCGATAATTGTTGGGTAGCACGGGAGAAAATTGTTCTACGGTGACATGCGCTGGAAACTTTTCCCAGCGATAGTCGTACCACGACTTGGGATAGAGGGCAGAGTAATCTCCGGCACCAACCGGATAGTCCCATTGCCAACTGGAAAGCTCGCCGTTCTCAGGATGGCCTGCCATTAATACCCGCGCCGCTCCTGAAGACTCACCTTCCGATTGCTGAAACATCGCAAACTGATTCGCATACACGGGAGCATATTTGTGGACGCCCGCTTTGATGTGCCAACGAGCGAAGTCGCCCCGGTAGGTACGCGAGAACGTGCCTGAGCCAAATCCGCCGACCGGAGCGCCCTGCCAGAACCCATCATCGATATCGGTGGTGTTTCGTCGCACCCCGGGATTCGGCAATGCCAGTCCGATCGGTCGTGTCCAGGCCGCCTTTGGAATGGCGTCACCCGCCCAGGCTAACGACGAGAGCAGCAACACGACGGGAAATAGCTTGGCTCTGTTCAAATAGTTCTCCTTTGTTGAACCCAGAGGGAAACTCACTGTACGGAAGGCTCCGCCTGCACCAACTCACGGATTGCGGGAACCACGGGAATCAGCATCTCGGCATGAGGGCGGGCGCAGTCATCCACAGCAGCGAGTTGTTGATTGCGCACGGATGACTGCACGGCTCTTCCAGAATCGAGCGCATCAAGCGCCTGTATACCCAAAGCTCCCAATACGGAGAGGTTGTGTGACAGCGGCGCAAGTTCG
>DATBAT010000058.1:0-7183 GCA_036271375.1 Terriglobales bacterium | reverse complement strand
AAGGCTCAAATATCCAAAAGCTTGCCAAAGCCGCATCAACAGGGCCAGGACAATGCGCAGCGGCTGCAGAGTTCCCTGAACGTTGTAGCGAAAAAACTCCGGGTTGCCGAAGACGTATCCGGTTCTTGAATAGTGATAGGCGTACCAGACAGCCAGCGGCACGACGGGAGTCGCGAGCGCTGTCGATTTCCAACTAAATTTGTGGTCCCGGAGGAAGGGCCGAAGTATTTCCCATCCGAAAAGTGCTCCGGGAACGATAACCGCCGTTTCTTTCGCTAAGGCCGCGAGAGAAAACCAGACTGCCGCCTGAAGCTTTTTCTCACTCACGTACGCCAGCAATCCCCAGAAGATCAGCGCTGCCGCCGCGAGATCGACGTGCGCCATCGAACTCTGCGAAAAGAATACCGGATAGATCGCGGTGCACGCTGTCGATGCGATTGCAACCTCGGTGTTGGCGATCTGCTTTGCCAGCCGGAAGATCCCCAGCAGTGCGAACGTCGCCACGCCCAGCATGGCAGTGCGAGTAACCAGCGAGCTATATCCGAAAACCCTCCATGCAAGGGCGAGGTAAGCCATCACCAGCGGGGGATGCGCATTCGATGGCGTGGAGTGGGGAATCAGGCTGCCCGTCAGCCACAGATCGCGCGCGGCGGGCACGTAGTATCCGGCCTCGTCCCAGAAGTAGGGAAGGCGCAGCAGGGGAAAGTGAGTGACGAAGAGTGCTGCGAAAATTGTTGCGCCGAGCGCGGCTGTCGGGATGCGCGACTCTTCGCGGGATGCATCCATTAGTGAATTGGTCCGCCGCTGGTCATCCGGGGATCGAGCTTGATTTCGCCGAAGGTACTTTCATAGCTGGCGACATTTTGCGTCAAGATCGACGCCAATGCTTTCGCCTGCTGCGGGCTGAGATAGACGCCCTGAAAGTTGCGGATCTCGACCTGGGTTTCGCTGTGCTGTTGAAGGGTGCCGAAGGCGAGGAAGAAGTCCCAGACGCTGACGCGCACTTGCACGCTGTTGGAATAGTTATCACGGTAGTCGGCGGTGTTGATGAGATTGATCTGCGGCTGATTAGGAGTCGTCATGTCGTGACCAGTGTAGCGGGGCGTGTGGCAATTCGCCAATCGGAGTGACGGTAGCAAATCCACAGCAGCGCGAACATCGCGGGCACGGAGAGTTGAACGTGGGTGAATTTGGTTAGCGGGCCTAGCAGGAAGAGCGCATAGCAGGCGTAGATGAGCCATCCGGTTTCGCGGAGGACTTGGTTTGCCAGGAAAAGAAATGCCGGAGCGAGGATGACGAGGTCATAGACCGTGAGATGCGGCGCTACCAGGATGGTGGCAAGCAGCAGGCCCGCGAAGCGAATCTGCAGCGATGGCTCACGTTGCCAAAGCATTACGGAAATGGCTAACACCGCGATGCCAGTAAGAACGTATAGCGCTAAAGCAGCTTGCGGCCAGGGAAGCAACAGGCTCCAGAATGCGCGGACGGAGTGCATCTGGTAGGGACGCGGCTCTAACAGGGGCATGATTTGCCGCAAATGCTTTAGGGCCTCAGAATATTGACGCATGGCGGCTGGGCCGTAATGCAGCCATCCGACGGAGAGTTGGGTAGCTGCAGAGATGATTGCCCCCGCAACTATGCGCCACTCGAGCAGAAAGACGACCGCGGCTGCAATGCCGAGTTGGGGCTTAAAGACCAGGCAGCCGATGGTCAAGCCCGCGAGAAACTTCCGCTTCTTTTCCAACGCGAGATAAGCCAGCGTAAAACACAGCAGCACGAGGCCGGAGGTTTGGCCCCAGGCGATAAGGTGGAAGAATCCGGGGAAAGCCGCGGCAAGAATAAAAACTGTCCATGGTTCGTTCCGTAAAGTTGGACATCTTCGCCAGACAGCAAAACAACATGCCGCGTAAATGCCTGCGTTCAACAAAAGCCATATCGCTAACGCGGTTTCATACGAAAGCTTGGCCGGTAGCGCGAACAGTAGTGAAACCTGGGGGCCATAGAGCGAAACGTAGTAGGACTTCGCAGCTTCAGGTACGAAGCGCTGAACCAGTTCGTTCTGACCGCGCATGTCGTATAGCAGGTCGCTGCGACCGAGCAGCGCGATCTTTCCTAGAGTGTAGAAGTGCAGAAAGTCCGTGCCTTTGATGAGACCGTTGCGGTCGAGCAGGCCGGGAGTTCCCATGTCGGCCGCATAAATTCCCCAGAGGCAAACGGCGAGCAGCAGCCCATGGGTGCGAATGCGATTAATGGTTAGCCAATTCAACCGTCGACTTGTTGGGTTGCTCTGTGGCATTGGCTTGTACGGAGGCAAGCGAGGTCAGGCTTGTGCCGCCAAAAATTTGGGAAATTGCAGCGCCAGCAAAACCACAATCGTACACGAGAGAAGAAAGCCGGGAGTCATTTGGATCAGACGCACGTTGCCATTGTCGATGAAGAAGGTCGCGATGCCGACCAAAGGCGCCCATGCCAGGCAAGCAATGAACAAGATGCGAATGCGTTTGTCGAGCGAAGCGAAGTTGCGCATGAGGATAAACGCTGCGGGGAAAAGCATCATCTGTGAGTTGAGCGTCCCGAGGGTGGGGACGATGAAGCTTGCGACTCCCAATACTAACGCTGAGCAGAGGCAAAAGGTCCAACTGGCGGCGTCAGCATCGAGATGTTTGTAGACCGCCTTAATGGTCAGGGCGAGTGCCGCGACGGAGATCAGATTTCCCATGGTGTCTCCAGTGATCAGGCTGAGCCAGGAATGGTATTGGGCGTATCCCACGTAAGCGCGGGCTTGGTGAATGAAACTGAAGAGCCATCCTCGAACAAACAGCTCTGGCGCCGCGATGAGCACGGCCATCGAGCCTAAAAAGGAAAATAGAAACACCCGCCTTTGGCTGAAGCTTCGCAATCCCCAAGCCAACAGCCAGGCGACGGGCAGCACCGCCATTTGCGGCTTGATGGTCGCGACCGCGAGAAGCATTCCCGCCGTGACCAGATGGCCGCGCGCCAGCGCGAGCAACGATGCTGCCAACAAGAAAACGACGAGGATGCCAAGTTGTTCAAGCCGGAGAGACCGTATTACCGGCGGCGTGCTTACCGCCAAAAGGACGGCAGCCCATTGATCAGTGCGGCTGATCTGCCAACCGGAAAATCGAATGGAGCAAAATACCGCAGCGGCCGCAAGCAGCATGAGGATTGGCAGTCCGGCGGCCCAGACGGTGGAGTATTCGAGGAAGGCGATTGGGGCCAGCAGGACTGCGGTGTAGGCAGGGTAGGCGAAGCGTTGTTCGTCCTTGTGTTCCTCGGGCGAAAGGATGTGATCGTAGTAGACAATCTGAATGTGCTGGCCGACTTCCTCTGCGTAGGGATTGGAATGGTGCAGCACCATGATTCGAGTGCCGTACCACGGCGAATATAGGTCGCCCATGGGGCCGATGTGTCCGACGAGATTCGACATCACGCAGAGCGCGAGGGCCGCCAAGGCCAGGGCCAACCGAAGTCTCGGCATAAAGTTTGAACGATGTGCAGAGATGAATTTAACAGTCCTCGGCACGCGTTGCCCAGATTGTCGCTGGTCCAGTCGCGCGGCCAATCATTCCTGAACTTGGTTCCAGGAGAACGGTGAATTCGATTTTCCCGATCGAGGAAATCTTACGAGCACGGCCACCGTCGCCCGATCCCACGTCCAAAAGATTCTTGCTTCCGTGGGGAATCCGGTGGACGATGAGATTGTCGACCGCGTCCGGGTAACGCTTTCGGCGGTTTGCGATTGCCGGGAATTGTGAAGTCAGCAGATCGTAGGCGGCCACCGGATCAAGATGCAGGCGCTGCTTGTTCGAAGTTTTATTCGCTGTGTTCATCAAGTGACAGGAAAAAGATGATGGCGGCCGTGCGATTTCCACAGCGATGTTGACTGACTAGAATCTCCGCTTCGAAATGACACACTACTTTAACCAAGCGGCCCCATAATGACCTCGGGCTCTGAAACGCCCTCCCCGTAAAGAGAGAAGCTGGACGCAAATAGCTTCTACGAAAGTATGGCATGGCGGTAGCGCGCAGTTGTCCGGATTGCCCCGGGCGCGGCTCCAAGTGGAGCGCGTTCTTCAGGGGACTGTTGGGGATTATCGCTCTCTGTGCCGCGGCTGCCGCACAAGATCTTCCTGCAAAGATTATTTCCCTGAACCAGCAACTTCGTGGGCAAGCCTCACCCGCGGCAGTCACCAAAATCTTGCAACAGCGGCGCGTAGCGGTCGAGCAGTTGATGCGCGATTCGCCGGCGTGGGTGCGCTCGGTGATGTTAAAGCCCGGCGAAACCGCCCAACTGGCGGCGGTTTCACCGGAAGCGGCTTCGCTGGTGGAAAAAGAAGGCGAGTGGTCGGGGCCGCTCGAAATGCTGGCCGAAGATGACTTCGACCACCATCGATCTATCACCCACTGGCGGGTACGCACGGCGAAGGGCCCGGTCGAATTGTTCTTCGCCCACGGAGCGCCCGCCGCAAAAGCGACGTGCTCGCCGAAGATCACCGTCGCCGGAGTCGGAACGGAGAAGGCGGTCGCGGTGGATTCGGTGGTTGCGCTTTCAAATTCGCCTCCCGCATGCTCCACCAAAGGTGTGCAGCGCGTTGCCGTAATCCTCCTGACCATGCCGAGCGCAACAACTTTTCCTTCCGGTTTCGACTCCAATTACTTCCAGCAATTGTTCTTCAGCAACTCCGGATATTCCCTGAATACCTACTGGGACGAATCTTCCTACGGCCAGACTTCGGCCACCGGCCAAGTCTTCGGACCGTTTGCGTTGACCGCCGACTACAGCTGCACCGATAACGACAGTCTGGCCAACGCCGCGATAATGGCGGCTTCCACGGTGGACTTCACTCAGTTCGACCGGGTCGCACTCGTCTTTCCGGTGCAGACTTGCTCCTACGGCGGGCTGGGCACCATCGGTTGTTGGGAGACGATTGTTCCATCGCAGAATATTTCGGTAGCCTGGCTGCCGGTTTTTCCTTATCAGCAGACTTCCAATTACGTAGGCACCGTCACTCACGAACTCGGCCACAACCTGGGCCTGAACCACGCCAACACGCTTGACCATGACACCTACGCAGTCGGCGCTTTCGACGACGTGGGCAGCAACACGGAATACGGCGATCCGTTTTCTGTCATGGGGCAGGTGTGGACCTCTGACGGCCAGCAGAAAATCTTCGGCCAGTATGACGCGCCGCACAAAAGCCTCGATCTCGATTGGCTCGATTTGAGCGACGGCGATTTTCAGGAAGTAGTTGCCAGCGGATCTTTCACGCTGATGCCGTTCGAGTCTTCCAGCGGACTGCGTGCGTTACGCGTGTTGCGTGATCCTGCGCTCGGCGGTTGGATGTGGCTGGAATATCGTCAGCCCCTGGGGCAGGTCGACAGTACCTTCAATTTCCTTACCGACGTGAATGAACCGACCTCGATTTTCGACGGCGCGCTGGTCCACTTGGAAAATGCCGGGCTCGATCCGCTTCATTCTTATTTGGTCGACTTCAGTGCGGTGGCGCAGCCTAACGACTTTTACAATGCGCCACTGCTTTCCGGGCAGACCTGGTCGGATCCTTATTCGCCGTTGACGCTGTCCATCGGCGGGGCAGATTCAAGCGGCATGTCGGCGACCGTGACTTATGACCAGACTTGCGCCGTACTCGGTTTGACGGGTACACCGATTGCCTCGGGCGGAGGAGGCGGGTCGATCTCGGTGACGGCTCCTTCGAATTGTTCGTGGGCCGCGACCACACGCACCGGTTGGATCACTCTGACCGGCGCAACTTCAGGCGCGGGCAACGGCACGGTGAACTTCACCGCTCCGGCTTCGCCCGGAGGCACGTTGCAGCGCGATGGCTACATCACCATCGAACGCCAGTCGATAAAGGTCACGCAAGCCGGGACAGGGCCGTTGGTTGTGGGCGCGACTCCTGCGTTGGGAACCGGGCTCGACGCGCACATGACCTTTACCTTCCGCAATCCGCGAGGACAGGCCAACATCAGTTCGGCGACGATCAATATTTCGGACTTGGCCAATCCCAGCGTCGACGCTTGTTCATTGTTCATTGATCACGCGTCGAGCACGATTTCATTGCTCAATGATTCTGGAACGCAATATTTGACGCCGCTGAATTTCGCTGACGAAGGCAACAGCGTTGCCAACAGCCAGTGCGAAGTTGCGGCAACCGGATCGAGTATCACCGGCTCGGGCAACGTTCTTCAGATCGCGTTACAGATCACTTTCGACGCCGACTTTGTCGGCGCTCACAACGTGGTTGCAACCGTCGCTGACACTACGACAGGAGTTTCTAATCCCATACAAGTGGCCACCTGGATGGTGCCGGTAATTGGGTCGGGCCCGGTGATGGCCTTGCTCGATCCGTCAGCTCTTGATTTCGGAAACCGGCCGGTGGGGAGCCCAAGCCTTCCTTCACCCGTTACCTTGACCAACAGCGGTGCCGGGATTCTGCAAATTTCCAGCATTTGGATTGACGGCACCACTGATTTCACCCAGACCAATAACTGTGGGTCGTCTTTGGCCCCCGGCAGCAGCTGCACGGTGCAGGTGACCTACACCCCTTCGGCAACGGGGATCAGCGAAAGTTCGTTGCTGGTTGTCGATAGCGCAGTCGGATCGCCACAGTCGGTGGCATTGTCGGGAAGCGGCGGAATGATTCCAGTGGCGACGGTGAATCCCGCCAGCGTGATTTTTGGCAGCCAGGACATCGGCACGCGCAGCTCGCCCTCGACGATTACGTTCTCGAACACTGGGAGCGATGTGATGTCCATCGTCGATATCGCTATTGTCGGAAACAACGCCGACGATTTCAGCCAGACCAACAACTGCGGAAGCTCTCTTGCCGCCGGCTCTAGCTGCAACATCTCGGTAGTCTTCAAACCTACCGACGGCGGTAGCCGACTGGGAGCGATACTTATTTCCGATAGCGCTTCGGGGAGCCCGCGCTCCATCAGCCTTTCGGGAACGGCTTCCGACTTTCAGATTGGGAGTTCCGAAGGCAATCCCGCGGCGACCGTGTCCGCTGGGCAGACGGCTACTTACCATCTGCAACTGAACCCGGAGAATGGTTTCACCGGAAATGTAACCATCGCCTGCTCGGATTCGGTTCCGCTGTCCAGTTGCACCGCTCAGACAGGCTCGATTGCAGTGGCTGGA
>DATBAT010000057.1:0-21673 GCA_036271375.1 Terriglobales bacterium | reverse complement strand
TCCACTCCCTGGAGCATGAATGCAGGCCATTCTTGCGCTGGAAGACGGCAAAATCTTCCGCGGCAAAGGCTACGGCGCTAAAGGCGAATGCTACGGCGAAGTCGTTTTTAATACTTCCTTAACCGGCTATCAGGAAATCTTTACCGACCCTTCCTACTGCGGCCAGATTGTCGTTCTAACCAACCCGCAAATCGGAAATTACGGCACCAATTCCGACGACAACGAAGCCACCCGTCCCTACATTGAAGGACTGATCGTCCGCGAGTTCTCGAAAGTAAGTTCCAACTGGCGCTCGCAACAGGTCGCCGAAGAATATCTGGAACAATTCAAAGTCCCGGTGCTGGCCGACATCGACACCAGAGCCCTGGTTCGCCACCTCCGCGACAACGGCGTAATGCGCGGAGTCGTCTCCACCATCGAAAGCGACACCGACAAGCTGGTAGCCAAAGCCCGCTCGCTCCCCAAAATGGACGGGACTGACCTCGCTAAAGTAGTCAGCACCAAGCGTTCCTATGTTTGGGAAGTAGGTGAACGCTCCCACGAGCCTATCGAAGTAGTCGGAGTAAAAGACGCTCCGCCTAGGTTTCATGTAGTCGCCTACGACTACGGCATCAAGCACAACATCCTCCGCAAGCTTCGCGGAGAAGGTTGCAAGGTCACGGTAGTCCCGGCGCAAACTCCCGCCGAAGACGTGCTCTCGCTGAAGCCCGACGGAGTCTTCCTCTCCAACGGCCCCGGCGACCCCGAGCCCTGCGACTACGCGGTAGACAATATCCGCCGCCTGATGGGCCGCCAACCCATCTTCGGCATCTGCCTGGGCCATCAGCTAACCGGCCTGGCGCTGGGTGGAAAAACCTTCAAGCTCAAGTTCGGACACCACGGCGGCAACCATCCAGTAAAGCACCTGCAAAACGGAAAGATCGAAATCACTGCCCACAACCATAACTATGCAGTCGATCCCGACTCGCTTCCCGAGAGCGAAGTAGAATTGACCCACATCGATCTAAACGACAACACGCTGGAAGGCTTGCGTCACAAAAATATGCCGCTCTTCAGCGTGCAATACCACCCCGAAGCCAGCCCGGGCCCGCACGACTCGCACTACCTGTTCAAAGATTTCGTAAAAATGATGGAGGAATTCAAATCCTAATCCCCTCCTCAACTCTGTCATCCCGAGCGAAGCCGAGGGACCTTGTGTTTCCCGGAAAGTGCAACCGAACCATCAATTGCAAATAAATGCCCAAACGCACCGACATCTCGAAAATCCTCATCCTCGGCTCCGGCCCCATCATCATCGGCCAGTCCGCCGAATTCGATTACTCCGGCACCCAGGCTTGCAAGGCGCTCAAAGCCGAAGGCTTTGAAGTGGTCCTCGCCAATTCCAACCCGGCCACCATCATGACCGACCCGGAGTTCGCCGATCGCACCTACATCGAGCCGCTCACCAGGGAATACCTCGAAGAAATCATCCGCGTCGAACGCGAGATGTCCCCCGGCGCCGGCTTCGCCGTCCTCCCCACGGTCGGCGGACAGACCGCCCTCAACCTTGCCATCGAGCTATCCGACACCGGCATTCTCGACAAGTACAACGTCAAGCTGATCGGCGCCAGCGTCGAAGCCATCAAGAAAGCCGAAGACCGCCTCTTCTTCAAAGACGCCATGCAGAAGATCGGCCTCGACGTTCCCAAATCTCTGCTGGTAAACAACATCAAAGACGGCCTCGAGTTCGCCGGAAAAATTGGCTTCCCCGTAATCGTCCGCCCATCGTTTACCCTAGGCGGCAGCGGCGGCGGCATGGCTTTCAACCGCGAAGAGCTGTTGGAAGTCCTGGCCCGTGGCCTCGATTTCTCTCCGGTCCACGAAGCGCTGATCGAAGAATCTGTCCTCGGATGGAAAGAGTACGAGCTCGAGGTGATGCGTGACACCAAAGACAACGTCATCATCATCTGCTCCATCGAAAACTTCGATCCCATGGGTGTGCATACCGGCGACTCCATCACCGTCGCCCCGGCGCAGACCCTCACCGACCGCGAATACCAGGTCATGCGCGATGCCTCGCTGGCCGTCATCCGCGAGATCGGCGTAGAAACCGGCGGATCCAATATTCAGTTCGGCGTTCATCCCGGCACCGGACGCATGGTCGTGATCGAGATGAACCCGCGCGTCTCGCGCTCCTCGGCGCTGGCCTCAAAGGCCACCGGATTCCCCATCGCAAAAATCGCCGCGAAGTTAGCTGTCGGCTATACGCTCGATGAAATCCCCAACGACATCACTCGCAAAACGCCGGCATGCTTCGAGCCCACGCTTGATTACGTCGTCGTAAAAATTCCCAAGTGGCAGTTCGAAAAATTTCCCGGCGCAGACGAAAATCTCGGCCCGCAAATGAAATCAGTCGGCGAAGTCATGGCCATCGGACGCACCTTCAAAGAAGCCATGATGAAGGCCGTCCGCGCCCTAGACACCGGCAAGCGCGTCGGCGGCGACAAAATCGAACCCAAGATCCTTACCCAGCGACTGGTCACGCCGCATCCCGAGCGTCTTTCGTACATCTTCTACGCGCTCCGTCAGGGACACACCGTAAAGCACTTGGCAAAAGTTACTTCGATCGATCCTTGGTTCCTTTACCAACTCAAAGAAATTAACGACATGCAGCTTGAATTGGAAAAGCACCCCATGGAATCCGTTCCCACGGAAGTCGTGCGCGATGTAAAGCGCATGGGCTTCTCCGACGGACGCCTCGCCGGAGCATGGCGCTTGAACGGCAAAGGCGCGCAGGAAAAGGTCCGACACCTGCGCAAGAAGCACGGCGTTAAACCTGTCTACAAGCGCGTCGACACCTGCGCCGCAGAATTCGAAAGCTTCACTCCCTATCTCTACTCGACTTACGAGGACGAAGACGAAGCTGCGCCCACCGCGAAAAAGAAAGTCATCATCCTCGGCAGCGGGCCCAATCGCATCGGGCAGGGAATCGAATTCGATTACTGCTGCTGCCACGCATCGTTCGCACTGCACGACGACGGCTTCGAGACCATCATGGTCAACTGCAATCCCGAAACCGTCTCCACCGACTACGACACTAGCGACCGCCTCTACTTTGAGCCGCTTACCTTCGAAGACGTGTGGGCGATCTGCGAGCACGAAGCATCCGCCGGAGCCGAAGTTGGCGTCATCGTCCAGTTCGGTGGACAAACCCCGCTCAACCTCGCGCTTCCGCTGAAAGCCGCTGGCGTAAAAATTATCGGGACCACGCCTGAGTCAATCGACCTCGCGGAAGACCGCAAGCGTTTCGGCAAACTGCTCGACGAACTCGAAATCCCGCAAGCCCCCGGCGCGATGGCCGCCTCCGTAGAAGAAGCGGTCGCCGGAGCCAACAAGGTCGGCTACCCCGTCCTCGTCCGCCCTTCCTACGTGCTAGGCGGACGCGCCATGGTCATCGCCTACGACGACGAAACCGTAATCAAGTACATGAAAGAAGCGGTCGAGTATTCCCAGGACCGTCCCGTGCTGATCGACCACTTCCTCGAGGACGCCATCGAGGTCGACGTTGACGCCCTCTCCGACGGAGAAGATGTAGTCATCGGCGCCATCATGCAGCACATCGAAGAAGCCGGCATCCACTCCGGAGATTCTTCCTGCGTGCTGCCCACGGTAGACATTCCCGCGCATCACTTGGAAACCATGCGCGACTACACCTTCAAATTGGCCCGCGCTTTGCAGGTAGTAGGCCTGATGAACATTCAGTTCGCCATTCCGCGTACCGGCGACAAAGTGTATGTGCTGGAAGTAAATCCCCGCGCCTCGCGCACCGTCCCCTACGTCTCCAAAGCCACAGGCGTCCCCATGGCGAAGATCGCCGCCCGCCTGATGACCGGACGCAAGCTCCGCGAATTTCTTCCCGACAACATCGCCCGCCGCGCCGACCTCGACACCGGACACTGCTACTACGTAAAGTCGCCAGTCTTCCCCTGGAACAAATTCCCCGGCGTGGACACAGTCCTGGGCCCGGAAATGAAATCCACTGGCGAAGTCATGGGCGTAGCCGACAACTTTGGAGAAGCCTTCGCCAAGGCTCAACTCGCCGCCGGCCAAAAGCTGCCAACCGAGGGCAAGGTCTTCATTAGCGTCACCGATCACGACAAACCGGGCGTGGCCGAAGTGGCCCGCAAATTCGTAGACATGGGATTCAAACTAGTCGCCACCGCCGGCACCGCCGACACTATCGAAGCCGCTGGCATGACGGTAGACCGCGTCTACAAAGTAAAAGAAGGCCGCCCCAACGTGGTCGACCTGATCAAAGGCGACAGCATTCAACTGATCGTCAACACTCCCAGCGGCCCCGAACCCTGGTTTGACGAAAAAGCCATCCGCCGTGCAGCAGTAACCGCCCGCATCCCAACTATCACGACGCTCTCAGCAGCCCGTGCCGCCGCCGAAGGCATATCCGCCCTCCAACGCGGAGAAGTAAACGTGCAAGCGCTCCAACAACTACACGCCGACCGCACAACGATGCGCAGCAACTAAGAACCAGGAACTAAAAGCTAATAACTAATATTTCCACCCGCTCTGGCCGCCAAAACAAAAGTGTCTTCCCGAACGCGCGGCTCTTAGCGCGGAGGGACCTTGCGAGTTGTCGGCAACTGTCGATGAAGATCGGTAAGACCGAAAGCTGCAGAAATCGTAGTGCGTAAAGGGACGCCGGGCAACGCCAAAGCCGCGAAGCGGCGAAAGACTACAGCCCAGCGCGCAAGCGCCGGGTAGCTCTCCAAGGACCAAGTTCTGAAAGGGCGGATGAAATAGTCTTATGTGTTACAATTTAGCCGTATGGGTCTTACATTAACAATTCGTCTTACAGAAGAGTTACGGGACTGGCTTAAAGAGACCTCCCGTCGCACAGGTTTGCCTGTGGGCCGGCTCGTGCGCGAACAGCTGGAATCCGCAAAATCCGGAGGCAAGCCGCGTTTCATGCGCCATGCGGGTGCAATCAAGGGCGGCCCCGCTGACGTTTCCTCCCGAAAGGGTTTTTCGCGAACGTAGATGAAGGCCATCGCCGACACCGGCTTCATCGTGGCGTTTGCCCGCCAGAACGACCAACACCACGCTTGGGCTTTGGAAGTTGCGGAACGCATTACCGCACCGCTACTTACCTGTGAGGCCGTCCTCGCGGAAGCCGTATTTCACCTCGGGTCAGCCTCATACGTGCTATCCCTGGTAGACGACGAATTGTTGCGCCTGGCATTTGACAGCCATCGTCACTTCGAGCAACTCAAAGAGCTTGCCAGGAAGTATGACGATCGCCATCCCGACCTGGCCGATCTCTGTTTAATCCGCATGAGCGAACTCTACCCAAAGCATATGGTGATCACAGTCGACGAGACGGACTTCCATGCTTACCGCCGCAACAAAAGAGAAACAATCCCCATTCTTTGCCCACCCAGGAAGTAACAACCACAACCGCGAAGCATGTTCAGGAGCGAATCGCCCCCTAGATTCAACCCCTCAATTTCAAAAACACTCTGTCATCCCGAACGCGCGCACTTTGCGCGGAGGGATCTTGCGATGCGCTGAACACCTTATCGGAAGACCGCAAGTCCATGGCGCACCCGGCGTAGCTGCACTTAACCACGGTAGGCTCAAGAAGTAATTCCACCTCGCAAAAACGCGCGTTCGGGATGACTCTTTCTTATTGAAACCAAACCTACTCCACATCCCCAATAGGCTGCCCCGGAGGCGCCGCCGGCGCCGGCGTCACCACAAACTTCTCCGGATTCTTCTCGAACGCATCAATCCGCGCCACCGCCGCCGCGGACTGTGCGCCCTCAACCCCCTTCAACCATCCGCGCAAAGCCAACGCCTGTCCGCGAGCCACCGCGCCAGCCGAACCAGACCCAGCAGCCAATCCCAATAGCTCTTCCAGCACCGCGTGGTCAACCACATCCTGCGTAGCTCCGCGCAAACCCGCCAATCGAGGAGCTTTCCACGTAGCCTGCAAAACCTCGCCAATCACAAACTCCAATGACGGATTCGCCGCGTCCCGCGCCGAATGCTCCACCAACCGCGCGGCCCGCTCCGGGTCGAACAACAGCTTCAACGAGAGATCCGCCGCGGCTTCAGCCGCCGCCAGCGGATCGAACGTCAATCCCGTCTGAGCAGGGAACGACTCCCGCGTCCTCGGATACCCCAACGCGCGTGGCGGCAACAACCGCAACAACGGTTCCGGCAAAGTTAAAGCTTCGGGGGATAAAGTTTTCAGCACCGCGGTTAATGCCTTCTTCTGTTCAGCCGCCGGAACGATATCGGCGACGACCTCGCCATCCCCACGAAGCGCATAGCGATAATCCAGTCCGCCAATCTCCTTCGCCGCCGCCTCAGTCTGATAGCGATGTAACAAGAACAACGGAACCAGGGTGTCCTCCAACTGCGACATTGGCGTTCCCACCGGAATCGCATTCTCCCCAAAACGCGACAGCGCCGCCGCCCGCACCTTCAAAATGCGATCGAGTTCGACTGCCGGATCAGCCCCGTTGTCCCAAAGATGCGCATGCGGATGCGCCCCGCCCAAAGGTCGCGCATCCTGATCGGTGATGAAATAAATTCTTTTCTTTTGCGCATCGCCCAAAATTCCATCGAGGGCGGCATGCTCGTCAGTGCCCGCTTTGAATTCGGAATAGCCATACTGAATCGCAACTTTGTCCCACGCCCCAATTCCAGTCGCATAGGCCTTAGACAAATCCGGCCGCCCCTTCGCGTCGAGCGTCACCCAGGGATGCGGATAATCCATCACCGACGCCCCCGGCGCAATCGCACTGGCCGCAAAGTTGTGTTCGAGCCCCAGCGTGTGTCCAACTTCGTGCGCCGCAAGCTGACGAATCCTCGCCAGCACCAGCGTTTCCATCTCTGGAGAAGTCTGCCCCGGCTTCTCGTAAGGAGAAAGCAATGCCTCCGCGATCATGTAATCCTGTCGCGCTCTCAACGAACCAAGAGTGACCAATCCCTTGATGATCTCGCCCGTCCGCGGATCGACCACGGCGTCCCCGTACGACCAGCCGCGAGTCGAACGATGCACCCACTGCACCATGTTGTAGCGCACGTCCATTGGGTCCGCGCCCTCGGGCAGCACTTCAACATGAAATGCATTCTTGAATCCCGCCGCCTCAAAAGCCTGGTTCCACCAACTCGCTCCTTCCACGAGCGCGCTGCGAATCGGTTCCGGCGCTCCGCGATCGATGTAATAAACAATCGGCTTCACTGGCTCACTGACCGCAGCCTCAGGATTTTTCTTCTCCAACCGATGTCGCGCAATGAAACGCAAATCCACCGGCGAGCCCAGCGGCGCCGAATAGTCGCGAAATTGAACTGCGCCAAACCCCGCGCGCGGATCAAACGCCCGCGGCATATATCCGGGTCCGGGCAATTGAATGAACGAATAGTGCTCGCGCAGCGTCACCGAATGCGCGTCGGGAGTGACCGTCGCGACTAGAGACTGATCAGCCGGTGAGTCGCTGACGAAAGTTAAGATCGATTCGACCTCGGTATTCAGCGGGAAGTTCCTGGTGTTCTCCAAAGCAATCGCGCTGCGAGTGGCGTCAAGCTTGTAGTCTCCCTGCTTGCTGGCCTTTAGCTGCTCGGCGACTCCAAATAGGTCCTGCTGAAAAAAACTGGTGACATCGATCAGTACAGCGCCGTTCTCTTCCGCTTCGATCTTGAATCCGGCCAGCACCGACTCCGCGAACGACTGCTTCACAGCCAGCGTCTCGTATGAATTCGATGACGATGACCGGTACTGCATATTGGGCGCGATCAACAACACCTTCCCGCCGATCCGCGAAAAATGCACAATGCGCGAAGCGCCCAGCTTGCCGCGGTCAAGCCCTATGTCGTTGGAACCCAAACCGTAAGGCAGGAAGTTCAGAAAGAGAAAATCCTGATCGAAATTCCGAATCTGCAAATAAAGCCGGCCTTCATGCCCACTCCAGGCGATGGGGAAGAGCCCGTCCATCTGTCTGGTGTCCGCCAGCCGCTCGTGAATGACCTTTGATTCTTCCGAAAAAGCCGCGCACGACAACAGAATCAGTCCGCCGCACAAAAGCGCTCGAAGCATTCGCATAGGCATAAGAGTCCGCATAAAGAAAAAGGCGCAGCATCAGGCTGCGCCTTTGTTTTGTCTATATATCCAGCATAGCAAAATGGTTAGGGTAAATGGGACATCACTCCCAACAATATTTCCGGATTCGAATCATCAAGTTGCGGGGAAATGCCCCATACCGGGGGCTTGACAAGATTTAGGGCCCGACAGGGATTGTTAGAAATTTAGGAGAAAAAACGGTATTCGCAATCCAAATCAGAGCTCGAAACTACTTCTGAGGCGATTCGGAAGGCGGCTGGGCGGGCTCTACGACTGGTGTATTATCACGGCGCTTCAACTGGATCGGGGCATTGCGGCGGCGTTTCTCTTGCTGCTCGGCGGTGATCGCGGCATCGACGGCATTGTCGTTCAGTCGCGCAACTTCTCCTAACCGCATTCCCAGAATATCCTGGCGGGTTGCAGCGGTGACTTTCTGATTGGCACGTTGTGCCAACTGCGCCCTGCCGTAGTAAGAGTCGGCCGTTTCCTGGTCGCCTTCCATTTCGGCGAGGAAGCCCATGTTATTTAGTGCGAATGCATTGCTGGGATCAAACCTTAGCGCGTCGATGAAATTCTTGCGGGCGGTCTGCAGATGGTTGTGATTGATGGCCGCAACGCCCAGGAATGTCAGCCGCGCTGACTGGCTTTCCGGTGTCTCCGCGTCCGGCAAGCGGCGTTCGATGCGCTTGGCGTTGCGTTCCGCGATTTCGGTTACGAGGCGTCCACGAGCGTCGGAATCCGTGGTGACGATCACGCGAGCGTCGGAATTGGTGCGGGCCGCAGCCTGATATTGCTCAAGCGCTCCACGCAGATCGCCGCCTTTTTCTCTGACCAATCCCAGATTGTTCAGGGTGAAGGGATTTTTGGGATCGATGATCAAGGCCTTCTGAAGTTCGTCCTCTGCCTCGAAGACCCGGTCCTGCTCGAGCATGTGCATGGCTTCCAGATTGGCGCGGCTGACCCGCATTTCGCGATCACTTTGCGCTCCCGAGGCCTCTGAAACCGTCTTGCCCTTCAATTCGTCGCGGCTGGCGATATCCACATGCGCGTCATAGGATTGCGTCTTAGCCAACGCGTAAAAATGCTGGGCGCGCTCGACGGCACCTTCGAGCTCAGAAATGTATCCCAGGTTATTCAAGGTAAAAGGATCGTTCGGGTCGAGCAGGTAAGCCTCGTAGAACAGTTTCTTGGCTTTGCTGATATCGTGTTTCCTCGTGGCTTCGACGCCGTCACGGTTCAACTTTTGCACAGGCGTAGACGCGTTGCGGGAGGGGAGAGGAAGGCGAAAATCCGCCGCCACGGCCAATTGGACCGAGATTCCTCCAGCCACCACAACCGCCAGTGCAAACTTTTTCAGCATAAGTGAACTATACTCCCGTCAAGCCTTTTATTACGTGGCAGTTAGATGAGGCCCGCCGTATTAAGGTTTGTTGGAAAAAGCCATTTACCCACAGCTTTCCGGGCGGCGTAAGTGTATCAAAAAGCATCAAAGACTAGACTCAGGAGATGTTTCTTTACATGAGAACCCGCCTTTTGCTTTCGATGGCCGGAATTCTGCTTATCGCCCCTCTGGCGATGGCTCAACTCCCCTCGGAGGCTGGAGCGCAATACTCCGCCCTGCAGCCGATACGTACGGCGCAAGCGGGATCCATTCCCACTCCCGGACCGCAGGATCCCGATCCGCTGCTTGATCTGCCGCCCGTCCCGAAACAGGGTGAGACTCTGGTCGGCGGAATTATCTTCAAGCTCGACCGAGTCCGCGACCGGATGGTGGTAAAGCCTTTCGGCGGCGGCCAGTTGGAAATTGCTTTTGATCCGCGTACAAAAATTGTTCGCGGTGAGCAAACTGCCGGATCGCGAGACCTTAAAATCGGCGAGCGCATTCACATCGAGACGGTGAATGAAGGCAGCAAAATTTTCGCCAAGAAAATTCACATTGGACTGCAAGTAGCGCAGGGCGAGGCCCACGGCCAGGTGCTCTCTTACGAAGCCGCCACCGGCAACATAAACATCAACGACGAGTTGTCGGCGAAGCCGGTGAAGTTCCGCGTAGATCCCGCAACCAAAATCAGCGGGGGAGCGATCGCGATCGGTTCTCTGGTGGATGTGAATTTTCTGTCGGGCAGCAATCGAGCCATGGCGAGCGAGGTCAAAGTGCTTGCGTCTCCGGGATCGACGTTCACTTTCGTCGGCCAGATCATCTATCTGGATATCGCGTCGCACACCATGGTTGTAGCCAGCTCAACGGACGACAAGAAGTATTCCATTAAGTTTGATCCGCAGCGCGTGAATGCGTGGGACCGTCTTCATGAGGGAACCAACGTGACGGTGAAGGCGCGGTTCGATGGAGAGAACTACACCGCGGAAGACGTCGCGGTTATGTCAGCTTCGGTACAGTAGTGGAAAATTAAGCAACCTGGTGCCGGAGATTAGCAACCTAGCCCCGCAGTGGAAACGGAATACGGTCGAACCCTGAAGATGGCTGCCAAATCACACGCGCAGGCTGCGGCTAGAGAAGAGACGGATTTTGCCGGTCCTGAACTCTCCCGGTACCTGTTCCAAGTGGAAGAAGCCGAGCGTCGACGTTTGGCGCGCGAACTCCACGACGAGACCTCGCAGGGGTTGGCCCTCGTCCGCTTTCATTTGGGTGAATTGAATCACGAGGAAAGCCCGAAGGTAAAAAAGACGGTTGGTGACGCTTTCCAGGTGCTGGATAGAACCATTGAAGGACTGCGCAGAATAGTTGGACGGCTCTCTCCGCAGTTGCTGGAGAAGAAGGGTCTGGCGGGCAGCATCCGTCAGGAAGCCCGGGGCTTGGAAACCGACTACGGAATTCAGGTGAGCCTGAGAATTTCCGATAAGCTTGGGGATCTGTCGCAGGAAGCGGAGTTGGCGCTTTACCGATTGGTGCAGGAAGCTCTGCACAATATTACGAAGCACGCGAATGCCAGGAACGTGATCATCGATCTGAGCCGCAAGGAAGGTAGGGTGCGGCTGGTAATTCAGGACGACGGCGTTGGACTGGGGAAGAAGCCCGGAACGCAGCACCACTCGTTCGGAATTATGGGAATGCGCGAAAGAGTGCGTTGCCTGAATGGCACGTTTCGCATACGGTCGCGGCAAGGAAGAGGCACGCGCATTGAAGTCTATTTGCATCCTACGTGCGGTTCAGCGTCGCAGACGCCGCAGTTGCGTTTGGTAGAAGAAAAATTGCCAGATGTGAGGGCAGCAGTCTAAAAACGTTTTCGGAAGAGGTCGGTGAATGGCCAAAATCCGGTGCTTGTTAGTGGATGATCACACTCTGGTACGCCAGGGCATCCGCCGTATTTTGGAAAGTGAACCCGATATCGAAGTCGTCGCCGAGGCGTCCGGCGCGGAAGAGGGAGTTCTTAAGACTCGTGACCTGCGTCCTGACATTGTGCTGATGGATGTCGGCATGCCCGGGCTATCGTCATTCGAAGCCGCCCGTCAGATTCGCAGGAATTCGCTGGTCACACGCGTTCTCTTCCTGACCATGTACGACGATGAAGAGTACGTCATGGAGTGCATGGAGGCTGGGGCCTCCGGATACCTGCTTAAAGACGCTCCCAGCCAGCAGTTAATCGCGGCTGTGCATGACGTCTTCCGCGGCGGAAAATACGTAAGCGCGCCGCTGCTGGGCAAGATGGTGGATATCTACCAATCGCAACGCCTGGATGCATCGCCTCGGGCTGCAAGGCTGACGCCGCGTGAACGCCAGATCCTCAAGTTGCTGGCCGAAGGCAAGTCGGCAAAAGATGTCGCGGGACTGCTGGACTTGAGCGTCCGTACGGTCGAATCGCACCGCTTCAACCTCATGCGCAAGATCGGCGTCCACAACAAAGTCGAACTCCTGACTTACGCGCTGCGCGAGAAGATCATCAAGATACCGATGCACGGGTAGTCTAGTTCTGTAATTTCCTTCCTTTTTTCCTAATTTTTTAGAAGAAAAGCGCTGTCATCCTGAGCGGAGTTGTGACCAGCGGAGCGAAGTCACGACGCAGTCGAAGGATCCCGTGCCTGTGAGCGTCAGCAATGGCCTTGCAGGGAATTCTCTTCTGGAAATTCCTGGCCGAGCTTATTTCACTGCAAACCGTATGAGATCCTTCGACTGCGTTGTGACTTCGCTTCGCTCGCCGCAACTTCGCTCAGGATGACAGAGGTTGGGAGAGGGTGAGGAACACAAGGTCCCTCGGCGTCGCTCGTGAGGACAAGAGATTTTTCGATTGGAAAAGCACACGCTCTCGGGATTGCGGGGTTAGCTCTTCATCTGCGCCAGATAGCCGTGGTCGTGCTGATAGGTCTTGTTGGTGTTCTCCACGAAGCGAAGGAACTGCCGCAGTGTTTCACGTTCGTTCGATTCCATCGCGCTGAACTTGATTCTCACGCCCGATGCAGGCGTGCTCTGCGTGACTACTCCGGTCAGCACCATGCCTTTGATCCACACCGTGCCATTCGCGACCCAGAGTCCGATCTCAATTTTCTTTCCGGGATCAATGATCGTCGGGCATTCGGCGAGGCATCCGCCCAGGCTGGTATTCGAAAGGTTTCCCCACAGCGGCGTGTCCGAACCTTCGACGCGCAGTTCGACGGCGACAAAACACTTGATACGCGGAAAGCTGCGGCGATCCTGGCCTACGGTCGGATTGCAAATATCAGTTTCAAATGGGGGCGCGGTCTCGGTAGGAATCACCGGCGACTCTTCGGACTTTGGCGCACTGCCGGTCGCCTTCTGGCGGATGTCGCGGATAGCGTCAAACAGCGCTTTTTCGCGCTGATCTGGAGCCGCATCGCGGCAAATCTCCAGGAGTTTTCCGAGGTGGGCGACTAACTGCGGGTCGGCCAACAGTTGCGTCCAATCGGCGCCTTTGCGTGCTGTCTTGCGGATAGGCATATGTTTTTGAAGGGGGCGGGGTCTACGTTGATCCCTGTATAGATTGGAGCAGGTTGCGCCGGGCAACAAGATGACCATAGTCACTTCCGTTAGTAATTGCGGGAATGGTTACGCGGCTGGGCCCGGTTTTTTTCCTGTGCTCAGCGATGCGGCTTCGCGCAGGTCTTCTCACACCGCACCAGCTTGTGACACTTAGCCCCCTGGTCCGTCTAAGCCGACGGAGATACAGAATCAATTTTGGAGGACGAATGAACTGCTTTCGAGTGAAGGCACCAAGATTGAAAAAATCACGGCACGGATCGTTCTAAGCCATCGAACAGGATTCCCGAACTGGCCGGCCGATGACGGTTCAGTCTCAATTTATTTCACGCCGGGGGAGCGGTTCAGCTACTCCGGGGAAGGGTATATCTACCTGCAGCGTGTAGTGGAGCAGATCACAGGCAAACCGCTCAACGACTATATGACGGAAGCGGTATTCACGCCATCGGGTATGACCAGCAGCAGTTATGTGTGGCGGCCAGACTTCGATCGATTAACAGCCACGGGCCACGACTCAGGCGGGAAGGCGGTTGAGAAAGAGAAACCAAAAGAAGCGCTCGCGGCTTCAACGCTGCACACAACCGCCAAGGACTATGCACGTTTCGTTGGGGCGGTCCTCAACGGGAAAGGACTCAAGCCGACTACTCTGCGCGAGATGGAAACGCCCGAGATCGCGCTCGATCCAGAGTGCAGGATTTGCATCAAGAGCGAGCCGAAAAAACTATCGACAAATCTCTTTTGGGTGTTGGGACGGGGCATACAGCGCAAAGATGGAAGGGATGCCCTATGGCATTGGGGAGACAATGGCGCGTTCAAGGCTTTTGTAATGGCGGACCCGAAAGCGAAGTCGGGCGTAGTGATGTTTGCCAACAGCGAAAACGGGCTGGACATCGCAAAGCCGCTGGTGGACGAGGCGACGGGTGAGAAGTCCCTTGCCTTGGAATGGCTCAAGTAGGATGGTCAGGATCCGCCGTCGCATCGCGGAACACCGTATCGTGATGGCCCGGGGGCGCGGACGCCCCCGAGACATTCGAAGCTACTTTGCTGCGCCTTGTTTCTGCTCTGGGGTACGGTCGAGAATGCCAGTCGCCACGTCGATCATGTCCTGGTCGACGGTGCGATTCTTGGACAAGGCTTCCGACAGCGGAATCGAAATCAGCTTGTTGCCGCGCAGGGCGGCCATGCAGCCGAAGTCCCCGTGGTGGACCATGTCGATGGCTGCCAGACCATAGCGCGTCGCCAGCATGCGATCGAAGGCGGTAGGCGAACCTCCTCGCTGGATGTGTCCGAGAACCACCGTGCGGGTTTCAAAACCGGTGCGCTTTTCGATTTCGCTGGCCAAGGCCATGCCAACGCCGCCTAAGCGCGCATGTCCGAATTCGTCTTTGCCTTGCTCGACTACGACGTTGCCGCCTTTCTTGGGATCGGGATCGGCGGAAAACTTTGCGCCTTCGGCTACTACCACGATGCTGAAGTAGCGGCCGGTGTCGTGGCGCTGGCGGATGGTGTCGGCGACTTCGTCGATGTCGAAAGGGCGCTCGGGAATGAGGATCACATCGGCGCCACCAGCCACGCCGCTGGTGATGGCGATCCATCCGGCATCGCGTCCCATGACTTCGACGACCATCACGCGGTTGTGAGCTTCCGCGGTGGTGTGTACGCGGTCGATGGCCTCAGTGGCGATATTTACCGCGGTGTCGAAGCCGAATGTGTAATCGGTTCCGGCGAGATCGTTGTCGATGGTCTTTGGAACGCCGACAACTTTCACTCCTTTTTCGTGCAGCTTCTTTGCGACGGAAAGGGTATCGTCCCCGCCGATGGCAACCAGCGCGTCGACGCCGTGCTTTTTGAGGGTGGCAATGCAGGTATCGATGCCGTCAGGGCGTTTTGCAGGATTGGTGCGCGAGGTGCGCAGGATGGTGCCACCCCGCGGCAGAATTCCAGAGACCGCCTGCAAATCGAGCGCCATGGTTTTGTCTTCGACCAGGCCGCGCCAGCCTTCCATGAATCCGATAAATTCGTCCGCGTAGTGGTAAGTTCCTTTACGCACTACGGCGCGGATGACCGCGTTTAGCCCGGGACAATCGCCGCCGCCTGTCAGCACACCGACTTTCATTTTTCTGCTCCTCTTTCGTTTATGGCTGGGTGAATCCGGATGCAAGGGCACCTTTGCAGTACTAGGCGCAGCAACCTGTTCCGGTAATTAAAGATTATCATTTGGGTGCAATACTTGCGCGGGAAAGTCGGCAGGATAACGATTTTTTAAGGTGGTCTAATCACGTAGCGGCAGGTGTTCTCACCTGCTCATTGACGAAGTTGGCGGGACCAGGATTCAGTGGAGTCCGCCGGACAGGTGAGGACACCTGTCCCTACGTTTATAGAGGTGATCCGTTTGCGTCGTTGGAATGGATTGTCCACAATACTTGCGCGGTAACGAAGACCTCTATGGGGAAATCTCTAAAGATCTTAGTTTGGTTGACGGTTGGGGTGGTTGGGGCGCTGGCGGTGGCGACCATCGCGTTGCGCCGCGGGGAAGACATCAGCGCCATGTGGCTGGTGGTGGCTGCAGTTTGCGTTTACGCCCTCGGGTATCGCTTTTACAGTGCTTTCATTTCGGCAAAGCTTCTGGCACTCGACCGGGGGCGGGCCACGCCGGCGGAGCGATTGGAGAACGGTCGCGATTTTGTTCCGACCAATAAGTGGGTGGTGTTCGGACACCACTTTGCCGCTATCGCCGGGCCAGGGCCGTTGGTGGGTCCGGTGCTGGCGGCGCAGTTTGGATATTTGCCTGGGACATTGTGGATCCTCGCGGGCGCGGTGTTTGGCGGATGCGTTCAGGATTTTGTGATCCTGCTGTTCTCGGTGCGGCGCGACGGCAAGTCGCTGACCGAGATGGCGCGCGAAGAAGTGGGCCGCGTGGGCGGGTTGGTGGCTTATGTGGCGATCATCAGCATCATCGTAATTTTGCTGGGAGTCTGCGCGCTGGTGGTGGTGAATGCGCTTAAGGCGAGTCCGTGGGGAGCGTTCACCATCGCGATGACGATTCCTATCGCACTGCTGATGGGAGTTTATCTGCGGCAGATTCGTCCGGGGAAGGTGTTTGAGACATCGATCCTCGGGTTCGTGCTGGTGCTGGCGGCGATCTGGGGCGGGCAGTGGGTGTCGCAGCATCCGTTCTATGCGGGATGGTTTACTTTCACTGCGCCGGCGCTGGCGGTCATGATTATCGTCTATGGCTTCTTGGCTTCGGCGTTGCCGGTCTGGTTGTTGCTGGCGCCGCGTGACTATCTCAGCACGTTCGTGAAACTGGGGACTATCGCGTTGCTGGCGGTGGGGATTGTGGTGATGCATCCCACGCTGCACATGCCGGCCTTTACTCGCTTCGTCGATGGTACCGGGCCGATTTTCGCGGGGAAGATTTTTCCCTTTGCATTCATCACGATTGCGTGTGGCGCGATCAGTGGTTTTCACGCGTTGATCTCGAGTGGCACCACGCCGAAGCTGATTCGCCTGGAGACGGAGACGCGCATGGTCGGCTACGGCGCGATGATGGCCGAGTCGATGGTGGCGATCATGGCGATGGTAGCGGCATGTGTGTTGCAGCCAGGGACCTATTTCGCAATCAACAGTCCGGCAGGAATTGTGGGACAGGCTCCAGCTGCAGCTGCGGCGACCATCACCTCGTGGGGATTTCCGGTGACTGCGGCGGATATGGCTTCTTTGGCGCACGCGGTCGGCGAGCAAACTTTGTATAACCGCACCGGCGGGGCTCCGGCGTTTGCCGTAGGCATGGCGCACATCTTTTCGCATTCGCTGGGCGGGCAAGCTTTGATGGCGTTGTGGTATCACTTCGCCATCATGTTTGAGGCGCTATTTATTTTGACCGTCCTCGATGCCGGCACGCGGGTGGCGCGCTTCATGTTGCAGGATGCCTTCGGCCATATCTGGAAGCCGCTGGGACGAACGAGTTGGTATCCGTCGATTTTGGCGACCAGCGCACTGGTTGCCGGGGCCTGGGGTTATTTTCTTTGGCAAGGCGTGAAGGATCCGCTGGGCGGAATTAATTCTTTGTGGCCGCTGTTTGGGATTTCGAACCAACTGCTGGCTACGGTCGCGCTGTGCGTGGCTACAACGATCATCATCAAAATGGGACGCGCGCGGTATGCGCTGGTGACTCTGACGCCGCTGGTCTGGCTGGTGTCGGTGACATTTACCGCGTCATGGCAGAAGATGTTTGATGCGAATCCGCGGATTGGGTTCTTGTCGCATGCCCGGGTCTTGTCTGCCAGCGGCGGAAGCGCGCGGTTGATTTTTAACGACCGGTTGGATGCGGCGGTGACGGGGGTGCTGATGGCGATGGTGTCGTTGGTGCTTCTGGAGTCCATTCTGGAATGGACGCGGGTGATTTCCGGACGGAAGCAGGCGGGGGTGCGGGAGACTCCGTTTGTAGCGTCGCGATTTGCGGAGGAGCAGGCATGAAGGCAGTGTGGAGATTGCTGGTTCTCACAGTGCGTGAGATTTTTGACGAGTCAGCTTATGCGCGGTTTTTGACGCGGGCGGAGATGGTGCGTGGGCGGGAGTCGTATGCGGCGTTCTTGCGAGAGTCAGGTGCGGCGAGGGAGCGGCGGCCGCGGTGTTGCTGATGTTTGCGTAGCGGCAGGTGTCCTCACCTGCTGGGCCGAGCGAAGCTCGGCTGGTTTTAGAACAACACCAACCCCAACACCCAAAGAGCGGAGCTGCGCTCCTGGGCAGGTGAGGACACCTGCCCCTACGTTTAAATCTTGTCCCGATCCGGAACAGCATTTGGAATGTTTCTTCGCTTCGATCGAGAAGCGTGTATCTAGGTTGTAAGATTTTCAATCTTCAGCGCGACGACAAGCCTCACTTCCTGACTTTTTGCACTCATCATCGCTGGATCCTGCCTGATTGGGCGCGAACGGTTGTTTTTGACGCTTGTCTTCTAGCCAATGAACGGACCGTTTGGCTTTATTCTGCGGTTGTCATGCCGGATCATGTACACATGATTGTTGTTCCTCGGATTGATGACGAGAGGTTGGAAATATTTTCGCTGGCGCGAACAACTAAGGCTATCAAGGGCACTTCGGCGCACCTGATCAACAAACGACTAGGAGGACAGGAACAATTTGGCAGGCGGAGTCTTTTGATCGGGTCCTGCGATCATCGGAGAAGCTGGATGAGAAGATTATCTACATTTCGAATAACCCGGTGCGGAAGGGGCTGGTCGTGGATCCGAAGGATTATCCGTGGTTGTGGGTCGCGCCTGCGTTTCGTGGAGTGGGAGAACCGTTGATTGCGTAGCGGCAGAGCCTGTCCTGAGCGATGTCGAAGGATGTCCTCGCCTGCCGGGGCGAGCGAAGCTCGGTCGATCAAGAGCAACCCCAACAACCAAAGAACGGAGCTGCGCTCCTGGACAGGTGAGGACACCTGTCCCTACGTTTTACTTCGCTTACGCATAATAGTCGATGGTGTGGCGGTTTGATTCCAGGCCTACGGCGGATTGCAGGGCCTGCTGATGGTTCACCTGGTTGGCTGATCTTATCTGCTCGGTGTGTTGCTGGAAGTCGATCTCTTGCGTGACGGGTTGTGGCTTCAGAGTTTGGCTTAACTGGGTAACGGCGGTTTGGGCGGATTCAATGTCCCCGGCGTAAAGGGCGTTCCGCAGAGTTTGTACCGTGGTCTGGATTGAGTTGCCGTACTCTCCGGTGGTGCCTTCTTCCGAGTCCGCCCTTCGAATATCGAAGCTGTTCAGCTGGTTGGTGAAATCCTGCAACGCGTCTTGCGCGTTGGAGATGTTGCCCGCGAGGATTTCCCGCTTCAGGGACTGTAGAGGGTTGCTGATCTTTACGTCTTGCGGTGCGAATGACGCAATGTTTACGCCTGAAATTGCTGCTACGGACATGTTGCTCCTGTGCTAGTACATCTAACGGCAGGGCGTGTGGGGACTGGAGGAACGGCGGTTTTCGCGGGAGGTTACCGATGGAGCGTTTACGTCGGGGCGGTGTGCACAGCGGAGAAAGCCTTGCTTACAGCGTCTTTACGGACAATAACGCAAGGTCCCTCCGCGCAAAAAACGCGCGTTCGGGATGACATTTATTTGGGTAACTGCGGTCGATTACTAGCGGGTCAGTTCGGCTACGGAGCGGCTGGCGTAGTCGAGGACTTTGCCGGGTAGCAGTCCCAGGTAGAGAGTCGCGATCAGGCTTGCTGCCAACGCAACGCCCAGAGCTGCGGGAATCGGCCTTACCGGCGCTTCTACCGTTGGTTCGCGCATGTACATCAGAACGATGATGCGGAGATAGTAGTAGGCGCCTACGGCGCTGTTAAGCACGCCGATGATGGTCAGCCAGACCAGATTGGCTTGCAGGGCGGCGCTGAAGACGTAGAACTTGGCGAAGAATCCGCCGGTCATGGGGATGCCGATCAGCGACAGCAGGAAGATGGTCAAGATGGCGGCCAGCACCGGCGAGCGGCGGCCTAGTCCAGCGTAGTCTTCCAGGTTGACGTAGCGTTCTCCAGCGCCACCGAAGTGGCTGATGACCGCAAACGCGCCGACGTTCATGGCGGCGTAGGAGGCGGTGTAGAACATGGCCGCGGGGATTCCGTTGGCGGGCAGTGCCGCAAAGGCGACCAGCAGATATCCAGCGTGCGCGATCGATGAGTAGGCCAGCAGGCGCTTGACGTTAGTCTGGATCAGCGCTGCTCCGTTGCCGAGAATCATGGAGAGAGCGGCGGCGATCCAGATAAACCAGAGGCTGGCCGGGGCGTGCGCTTCAAAGATGATGCGCAGCAGCACAGCAAATGTCGCAGCTTTGGGACCGGTCGACATCAGTCCGACGACGGGTGACGGTGCGCCTTCGTAGACGTCGGGTGTCCAGACGTGGAAGGGCGCTGCGGCCACTTTGAATCCCAGTCCAACGAACATCAGCGCCACCGCAGCGTAGGCGAGCACGGGAGCGTTGCCGTTACGTAATATTGCTCCGATGGCGGGAATGCTGGTCGAGCCCGTCGCGCCGAACATGAGAGCCACGCCGTAAAGGAAGAAGGCGGTGGCGAACGATCCCAACAGGAAGTACTTCACCGACGATTCGCTGCTGATGGCCGCGCGGCGGCGGAATCCGGCGAGCACGTAGCTGGAGATCGATGAGATTTCGAGGGCGATGAAGATCAGGACTAGTTCCAATGCTGAGGACATCAGGCACATGCCCACCGCGCCGAACAGGATGAGTCCGTAATATTCCCCGGCGCGAATCTGCTGCACTTCCATGTATTCGTAGGAAGTCAGAATCACAATGGCGGCAATGGCGGTGATGAGGAAATGGAAGAAGATGCTGAAGCTGTCGACCCGCACCATGTTCCAGAAGGCGAGGCCGGGGTATTGCGCCTGATAGAGCGTGGCGGCGATGGCGGCGAGCGCGCCGAGCAGTCCGATGATGCCCAGAGTTTTCCGGCTGCTGCGATCGTCAAGCAGGGGATCGAGCACCATGATGATCATGCCGAAGACGGTAAGAATGATTTCCGGCAGGATACGGACGTAGTCGACGCATTGAGGAATACCTTGCATCTGCATCACTGGCCCACCACCTTGGCAGCCAATTGCGCGATTGGGGCCAACGTCGCCTGCACAGCCGGATCAATTGCGTTGAGCCACAGCAGCGGGGCTACACCCATGATCAGGGCCATCACAGTGACCGGCCACAGTGCGGTGCGCTCCCGCAGGCTGAGGTCAGGCAGGGTGTCGTTGACGGCATGTTTCACTTTCCCAAAGAAGACGCGCTGGTAGAGCCAGAGCAGGTAGCCCGCGCTCCAGATGACTCCAGTGGCCCCGATGATGCCGTACACCGGGCGCGCCTGGAAGGCGCCGCTGAGTACTAAAAACTCGCCGATGAACCCGTTGAGCAAGGGCAATCCTACCGAGGCCAGCATCATGAAGAGGAAGAAGGTCGCGTAGACCGGCATGGGCGTAGCCAAGCCGCCGTATTCAGAAATTTCGTAGGTATGGCGACGCTCGTAAAGGATGCCGCTCAACATGAACAGGCCACCGGTGGAGATACCGTGGGCCAACATGACGTAGATCGCGCCGTCGATGCCTGCGGTGGTGAAGCTGAAGATGCCGAGCACCACGAAGCCAAGGTGGCTGATCGAAGAATAGGCGATCAGCTTCTTCATGTTGGGCTGCACCATGGCAACCAGCGCGCCGTAAACGATGCCGATCAGCGCGAGGATGACGATCCACCAGGCGTTGGCGCGCGCCTGCTCGGGGAAGAGTCCGAGGTTGAAGCGCAGCATGCCGTAGGTGCCAAGCTTCAGCATGACGCCCGCCAGCATCACCGAGCCTGCGGTGGGGGCTTCGACGTGCGCATCAGGAAGCCATGTATGAAACGGGAACAACGGGACCTTTACCGCGAAGGCGATGAAGAAGCCGAGGAAGAGCCATTGTCCAGCGGCCGCGAAGTTGGGGACCATGCCGCTATGGATAGCATTCTGCACCGTGACGAAGTCGAAGCTGCCGGTCTTGGCATACAGCCAGAGGATCGCCGCCAGCATGAACATGGAGGCGATCATGGTAAAGAGAAAAAATT
>DATBAT010000056.1:0-5523 GCA_036271375.1 Terriglobales bacterium | reverse complement strand
CCTGGGCGCCAGCCACTGCCTGCGGAAACGCCGCAGTTGCGAAGTTGCCGCTGATGTCACCGGAATAGAACTCGATGGAGTTGATGCCGGTGTCCATGTTGAACCAGGTTGGGCGAGCCGACCCGGTAGCACTGCAAGTGGAAATGCCGTTGGTCGTGGTCGTGTTGCAGGCTGCCACGGTTGCGTTATTGGTGCCGTGGATACCACCGTCATCGCCGACCAGATACATGTCGGAGTTGCCAGGGAAGAAGACCTGCGCATGATGGTCAACGTGAACGATGTGGTTGTTCACGCTGGTGCCGTTGTATCCGCAGGTCAGGTCATACCAGGCGGTGCCGGTGCGGGTCACCAGGAAGGTTTCGAAGGTGTTCACGTACAGGCGATCGGCGTTGTTGGGATCGACCGCGATTCCCTGGTCGTACCAGTTCTGCGGGTAATCGGCAGCGCCGGCGGAACCGGTGCAAGCGTAGAGCACGCTTCCCTGCGAGCCCTGCATGAACGACCAGGTCGCGCCACCGTCAGTCGAAGCCCACATTCCGAGCTGGCAACCGTTGGTGTTTCCGCAGCCGCTGTTGTTGTTCGCCAGAATCGACTGCACCTGGGCGTAAAGAACGTTGGGATTGCTCGGCGCAACCGCAATGTCAATGCGTCCGAGCTGGTCGCCGACGTTAATGCCGCCGTAGATGGCGCCGGAATCGGCGTTCATCGCCGCGCCAGTAGCGTAGGGAACGCTGGTGCTCGACTTGGTGCCGTACACGAAGCCGCTGGCATTGGTGGAAGACGCGGTAAAGCTAGGGCACCCACTGGCCGGCACATTGGCGAGGTACAGGCCGTTGGCGCCGTTGTTACCCAGATCGTACTGGACAGGGGTCGCAAAGCCGCGAGTGCCTACCGCAGCAAAGATGCGGGTAACGTTGTTGCCCATGTTAGTCAGTTCCAGGCCGGTGATGTCCTGGCGCTGGCCCTGGAAGTTGTTGGTGTAGCAGGGACCGGTCCAGTCGGCTCCGCCATCGTAGGAGATGTAGAGACCAACCTTGGTGCCGGCGAGAATGGTGTTGCTGTTGTTGGGATCGACACGAACTTTGCCGATCGCGTTGTACTGCGGATAGTTTCCAGCCGGTTCAGTGTATTCCGGCCCGAAGACGCTGGCGCCGAGGGTGGTCCAGGTGGCGCCGCCATCGGTGGACTTCAGAACTCCCTGGCTGCCCATGGAGAACGAACCGTAGTTCAAGTCGCCGGTTCCGGCATAGACGGTATTGTGATCATTCGGGTCGATGGTGACGTTGTTGATGCTGGTGGTAGCGAGGATCGGGTCATCGGTGACAACGCTCCAGCTGGTGGAAGCGCTGCAGCAGTTGGTGGTCTTCCACACGCCACCGCCGACGCTGCCCGCGTACGCGGTGATGCTGCCGTTGGTTGAGTTCGACGGGTCGAAGACGATGTCGTTAATGCGGCCTTCGGTGGTGCCGTAGTCATAGCAGCCGGAGCAACCAGTCATGTGCTCGGGTTGCGGGCCGAGTGCCAGGAATGCGGTTCCGGTGGTAACGGAATTGACGTCGGCTGTGTTTCCTCCGCTCGAGGGCGCCAGGCTGTTGTTCGCGGCCAGGGTAGTGGTGCCGCCGTCAGCGTCGCTCTTCAGAGCGCGCGTAGAGGCCATTCCTCTTTTGCGGCCCGCCGGGACTCCACGCTTAATTAGAGCGTCTTGCCGCGCGGCGCGGCGCAGCCATTCCGGATTGAATTTGCCGGTCGGATAGGTAAGCCGGTGATTCCAGAAAGTTTCCTCATCGATCAATTTCTCGCCGTCGGTGGCTGCGTGGCCGACCCCGAACTGGGCGTGAGCATGGGAGCCGGAGCGGGTACCGGAAGCTTCGGCCGTGAACACCTGCTTTGGAGCATCCGCGTCACCCGCGGGTGCGTCTGGCATGGTGGTCGAGACCGAGAACGCTCCCGACTCGTCGGCAGTGGCGTGCACCGTAGCGCCGCCTTCGTTCTCTTCACCGCTAATCAAGATATTTATGGATTCGCCCGGGGTCCAATGACTTCCGGAAAGAATGATTTGCTCACCCGGAAGGTAGCTTTCCTTATCCCGGGAAATGGAGGGCTGTTCCTGGGCGGGACGGGCTGTTCGGGTAGAGGCGGATTTGGGTTTATCAGTGGCCGCATTCGCACTGTTGGTTAAAGTGATTGGGCAGACTACCAATGCCAACGCAATAAGCGCGAGCAAATGACTGCGAGAAACACAGCGCAAATTCATTGCGATGTTCTCCAGAAAATTGTCTTTGAACAGAACCTTGCCTTCAGGGGACAAGAGCTACTATTGAGAGTAGTGTGAAGAGCATCAGTGCACGTGACGTTCCACTAACCATCGTGCTCGATCAAAAACACCCGCTATGGCCTCGATTGCGCCTGCGGCGATTGCGTGTCCGGAAGTTAAGAACAATGGCTCTACGAGTTTGCGCAAGTGCGCCGACACAAAAAAAAGCCATCTCTCGCAGGTGTAACCAGCCTGAAACGTCAACGTTTTGCCTCGGATTTGTCAATGGAATGTTGCAAGCCTTTGCAACCGGAAGGGAAATTCGGTTACTCTGGTTTCCCCTAAGGTGCAACAAGGCGACTGGATTCAGTTCGTAAACTCACGGAGTGTCTTGATCGCAAATCGTGGAAACCAAGCCCCGCGAACCTGCCTTTTCGATGGCCGCCTTCGTTCCCAGCCAGAAACTTTATTTATGGCTTTCTGGCGCGGAAAATTTTCGCGGAAAGATCGCTCGTAACTTCTTTTGGGTTACCCATTCACAGGCGCTCCCATTGCGAGGGAAACGCAGAGTTTGTCACAGCCCTGTCTTTGTTTTTCGTTGCAAGTCGCGGCTTTTCCGTGATATTCAAAACATCAACTGAATCACAAGCTACCGTCATGCGCTCGAAAATTTCTGTTGCTGGCCTTTTTGTTGCCACTGGTCTCTGGATTTGTCTCGCTGGTTGCGGGGCGGGAACAACGACTGTGGCTGATGTTCAATCCACGAGCAGTCAATCTTCCGGAACATCCGGAAGTCCAGTTGAGGTTCAATTCAAGGCGCAGACCTACCAGCCGCCGAAGAACTGCCTGCCTTGCCATCAGCGGCAGTACGATGAACTGCACAGCTCGGTGAAATCGGGCTATCGCAACGTGAGCCCTCTGTTTAATGGCTTGGAGTTCTCGTCGAACCTGCTTGCCGGCGGGTTGCTGCGTCCGGTTTATGCGGACAGCACGGTTGTTCTTCCGGACGGGGTTCCGCTGAATACCAACATGTTCACCACCCCGCTGCTAACGGAAACGCGCCAGGTCCAGGCCGGATTCTGCTATAGCTGCCACAACGCGCACATTGAACGTGCGGGTGACGACCCGGCGAAACGCGAAGTTCCGCAACTTGCCGGATTGGGCGCGAATTTCGTTCCCCAATTGCTGCACCCGCTGCGCGATTTCCATCTGGTTGATGCCAACGGCAACCAGGAGCTTCCGGCTACGATTGGTGGATACCCGCCTGCGGGTTCGCAAGCTTCGCTGGGTGCGGGCGGCATTACCTGCGATTTCTGCCACAACGTCCAAGGCCCCGATCTCGAGCGCAGCTTCCAGATGGATGGCTTCGCCAACATGTCGCTGAAGATCGGGGAGTCGGTCGAGAAGACCGGACCGTTCCTCCAGCCGGTGGCGGTGAAGGGCAACTTCCACGTAGCTACAAACGACCCGAACCGCATCGCGTTTCTGCGCAGTTCGGCGCTGTGCAATGCCTGCCACGATGTCCGCGTGCCGAACAATAATGTGACGGCGGAAGAGCACAACATCAATCCGGGCGGCGAGAAGGTTGAGTACTACCGCCTTGAGAACCTGAGCACCGAATGGCAGACGGGGCTGTACAACAGCACCAACAATCCCTTCGGCAAGGTCATTCGCTGCCAGGATTGCCACATGTCGCTGTTCCCGTTTAGCGGAAACAAAACCTACACGGTAGGCGATATGACGGTAACCAGCCCGCAGCCGGCAGTCTTCCCACAGAATTTCGCTGCTGTTCCCGGTGTCGCGACCGACAACAACGCGCCCTTGCCGATGCGCCAGGTGGTTACGCACTACTTCACCGGCATTGACGTTCCGTTGCTCGCGCCGCAGGAACTGAAAGACCGGCTCGGAGAAACTTATCCCGATCCCTACGAGGCGGGCACCGACGAATACGGAATCCCGAACGCTTTGGCGACACGGCGCGCAGACCTTTTAGACGCTGCGGTTCGCATCAGCCTGAGCCACACCGAAGCCAGCACCAGCGTCGGGCAGCCGCTCGATGTCTCGCTTGAGGCCGTGGCGCTTACCGGTCATCGCTTCCCGGCGGGCTTCTCGCAGGAACGCACTGGTTATGTTGAGCTGACCGTCACCGACGACAATGGCTTTGTTGTTTATCAATCAGGCTATCAGGTGGATAAGCCGCATCCGCAAACCGGCGAGATGGCTCCCGACGGCAATCTCGACGACGAAGACCTCGAGCACCTGATCGCGGTGGTTGATGGCGGCAAGCAGACAACGCCGTATGCCACCGGCGCCGCGACCAACGGCCACCTCAACCTGGTATTTGAATCGGGACCCGATAATGGACCGGACGGTCGCGTTTACGCCGGCATTTCGGAAGGCCTGGTGCTCTTCCGCAACGAACTGATTCGCGTGTTCCTGCCGGGCGACATTACCGGCCGCACCGACGCGAGCGGCAACCCGGTTAAAGCCACCACGGCGCATTTCGAAGAATCGTTCAGCGCCAGCTTTGCCAACTCGGTGGACAACTACCGTTCCTTGCCGCCGCTGGAGCCGCGCACCTATCACTACGAAATCGAGATGCCGACGCAGGCGGAACTGGCGGAGATGGGCGTCACCCTCAAAGGCCCACTGCACGTGCATGCGCAGGTGAACTTCGAGCACTTCCCGCCGCTGTTCGTACGTTTTCTGGCGGCCGCGACCGGACCGAACGGTCCCACCGGCCACGACATCCACCTGCTTAACGAAGGCGTTATCGATTCATTCCTGAAAAATGTCCGCAACATCGCTTCGGCGGACACCACGGTGAACCTGCAGTGAGAAACGGAAAGCTCAAATTCGCGTTGTTACCATTGGTGTTGCTGGCCGCGGCCGCGCTGCCGGCGCAGACCACCACCAGCTATACGCCGGGGGAATTCCAGACCACCAATCCGTATTACCCCAAGCCCAATCCGTTTTATTTCGAGGGAAAGGTCGATTGGGACAAGCTGGCCATTACCACTCCCAGCAATACCTGGGAATACATGCAGCGCGGCATCCACAAGCAGGAGGACCTGGGCGACATGGCTGGCGCCATCCAGGATTACCAGATGTCGCTGTCGCTCAACAGCCTGACCAACGGCACCTGCCAAATCATCACCAGCGCCACGCTGGTGGGCGGAGTCCTGCCCAGCTCGCTCACGCCGCCACCGTTCATGTTTACGGTCCGGCTGCGGTTGGCGCACCTGCTGCAGTCCACGGATCCCGACACG
>DATBAT010000055.1:0-8220 GCA_036271375.1 Terriglobales bacterium | reverse complement strand
CGCATGAGGGGCCTCCGTGGAATGCCCGTAGCTTAGTCAAAGTGGAGGATTGCTGCAATCAGAGGCATCAGCCACCTGCCTCTACGTTCCTGCCGTAGAATTCAAGCGATGCGCAAGGCCATCGTCCTTTACAACCCGCTTTCAGGACCGCGGCAGCAGCGGCGGCTTGCCACAGTGCAGGCCGCGGCTGCGGTCTTGCTGGAAGCCGGAGTGGAGGTCGAACTGGCCGCGACCGAGCCCAACGGGGAGACCGGCAAGCAGGCGCGCTGCGCGGTAGCGGAGGGATTCGATACCGTACTGGCCGCTGGCGGCGATGGAACGGTCCACGACATCCTGCAAGGGATGGTGGGTAGCGATGCCGCCCTCGGAATTATTCCCATGGGGACGGCGAACGCGCTGGCGCACGATTTGAAAGTCCCGATGTCTCCACTAAAGGCCGCCCGCGCGCTGTTGCGATCAGAGACCCTCCGCGTAGCAGTCGGCAAGGTGGAGTTTCAGGATTTTCACGGCAAGGAATCTTCGAGATATTTCGCTGTGACTGCGGGAGTCGGCGCGGACGCGCACGTTTTCTACGACCTGAACCCGCTGATGAAAAGCACGCTGGGAGTTTCCGCCTATTACGCGAAAGGATTTCGTCTTTGGCTCACTCGAAAGATGGAATACTTCACTGCTCGGACCGGCGACGCTGAACCCGTTCAAGTTTCGCAACTGCTGGCGGTTCGCATCGCCAACTTTGGCGGCCTGCTGCGGGAACTTGCCCCGGGCGCGGGTTTGCAGCGGAACGACTTGCGGCTGGTCTTATTTCACACCAATCGCCGCTGGGACTACCTGCGCTACGTGTTCCACGGTCTGCTGGGCATGCGTTGGAACGGAGATTCCATCGAACTCGCCAATGTTCCCAGCGTGAGTTGCTTTTACAACACTCCTCCCACCAAAAAAGAAGAGCGCATTTTTGTCGAAGCCGACGGCGAATTGCTGGGCACGCTTCCAGTCAAAATTTCGATGGTTCCCGACGCGCTGACGTTGCTGGCTCCCGGCCCGCTTATGGCTTATAGCCGGCGCCGCGCAACACCTTCCCGGGTAGCGCGCCCGTCATTTTCCCTTGATCAATGACCGGAACGCCGTTGACCAACACGTATTCCATCCCTTCGGAAAGCTGGTTGGGATTTTCGAAGTCGGCGCGGTCGCGAACGGTGGCAGGGTCGAAGACCACAATGTCGGCCCACATGCAGGCTTTGAGAACTCCGCGGTCGGTAAGGCGCACGCGCTGTGCAGGCAGCGCTGAGAATTTGCGGATGGCGTCTTCCAGCGTGAGCTTCTTCTCTTCGCGAACATATTTGCGAAGAATGCGCGGGAAGGTGCCATAAGCCCGCGGATGGGGATGCTCCTGGCCCAGAATTCCTTCCGTCGAGGTGCCGGACGAATCGTTGTCGATCGATACCCAGGACTGTTGCAGTGCGAGAACGACGTCCGGTTCCGACATGCCAAAGACCGCGACGCCGGTGGCGGCATTGTCCTCAATTAGAAAGTCCATCAGCGCATCGAGCGGGTCTTTATTCCAAATCTTGGCTACTTCCGAGAGCCGCTTGCCTTGCATGGGCAGAAGCTTCGGGTTTTGCACCACGCCGATCAAGATATCTTCCGGCCCGTTGATTTCCATCCATTCATTGTCCCAATCTTTGCTGGGCGTCGTCATGTCCTTACGGATGCGCGTGCGCATCGCCGGATCTTTCAGCCGCTCGATCATTTTGGCGTCGCCGCCATCGTGCGCCCATGCGGGGATGAAAGCAGAAAAACTGTTAAACCAGGCGGGATAGGCGTAAGTGTCGGCGGCAATGTCCACTCCGGCCGCGCGCAGGGCGTTGATCTTGGCCACGACCTCCGGCATGCGTCCCCAGTTTTGTTTGCCGGCAGTCTTCAAATGCCAGATTTCCACCGGGACGTGAGCTTCCTTGCCGATGCGCGCCGCTTCGTCGATGGAGTCGAGTACGCTGTCACTTTCATTGCGCATATGAGTGGCGTAGATGCCACCGAATGGCGCGGATGCTCCCGCAAGCGCAATGAGTTCCTCGGTCTTCGCATAGGGGGCGGGAGCGTACATGAGCGAAGTGGAAACTCCGACCGCGCCATCCTTCATCGCGGCGCGAACCAGTTCTTTCATCTGATCGAGTTGCGCGGGCGTGGGCTGAACGTCATTGTCACCCAACACCACGCGTCGCACTTGCGTTGCGCCAACGTAGCTGGCCAGGTTGATGCCCATGCCCTGCTTTTCCAGGTGAGCGAAAAACTGGCGGAAGGTGCGCCAGTCCGGGTCGATTTTGTAGTGATCGTAGCTGGCCCTATCGGTCTTGACGATGGCGTCGTTGAGCGGCGCGGCTGATCCGCCTTCGCCGGTAATTTCGGTAGTGATGCCCTGGTAAATCTTCGACGGGAGCCGCGGCTCGACCAGGATGGTGGCCTCGGACTGACCGAGCATGTCGATGAATCCGGGCGCGACGACTTTACCGGCAGCATCGATCGTCTTGGCGCGAGGCGAATCCTTCAGGTTGCCGATGGACGCAACTTTCCCGCCGCGGATGCCAATGTCGCCCGAGTACCAGGGCGAACCCGTGCCGTCGATGATGTGGCCGTTGGTGATGACGAGGTCGAATTGTTGAGCGAAGGCGGCGGACGTTAGCAGCAGGAGGAGTGCAAGAGTTTGTTTCATGAGGTTTGCTGGGAGGGTTATAGCAGAAAATAGCGCACGCTTGCGTAGGGGCAGGTGTCCTCACCTGACCAACCTAAACAGCGTTTCAACTGCTAACGGTCGTGGTGAAAGTTGCTCGGGCAGGTGAGGACACCTGCCTCTACGTAAGCCGCACCCGTTCGCGAACCGCCAATGCCGCTCCGCACAAAATCCAAATCGTAAACGCCAGCCATTCCCAGCCATTGAAATGCCCGGGCACGAACGGCACGACCTTCATCAGCACCATACCCAACGCGACAAAGGCACCGGCCGCCGCAACCGTACGTTGTGCGCGGGAAGCGGTCATGTAGTAATACGCCGCACAGGCCGCCATCCAGCTGAGGGCCGAGGCCACCGAACCCACCTCCGTGATGGGAACCAGGATCGCATCGCCAAGAAACATGCAGGCAGCCGTGGCGGCTCCCACGCAAAGCACGGCGACTGACGGCGTCTGATTTTTCGGATGGATTTCTCCCAGCCGGCCTTCCATCAAGCCACGGCGGCCCATGGCGAAAACCACACGGCTGGCGGCGACCAGGTTGCCATTGAAGACTTTGAATAGAGACAACATTGCGGTGACGAGAATCACGCTGACAATCCAGCGCGAGCCCACCGCGTGCTGGAACGCCACGGCGGTCATAAAGCGTTCGCCGGTGAGTTGCCGCCACGGCGCTACATAGCCCACGGCGGCGATCACCACCGTATAAAACAGAATTCCGACAATGATCGCCGCGCAGATGGCTTTAAAGAATCCTTGATGTTGAAATTCCGGGGCGGCTTCTTCCGAGGCTTTGCCCACTGACTCGTATCCCGTCATGAAGTAGGGGACGATCTGAATCACCAGCAGAATCGAAACGAACTTGCTGTGAGTGAATAGCGGCGGCAGGTTGGCTGGCGACCCTTTAGCAACCCCAAACGAGACGAAGACAGCGAACAGAGCCAACGTGCCGAACGCCGTCCAGTTCTGGAATGTCGCGCTCAAACGCACCCCTTGATAATTCAGGTAAGTCAGCAATCCGGTAAGAGCCAGACCAATCACGACGCGCGGCAGAAATACCGATTGCCCCGCCACGCGGTAAATCTCGAAACTATTCAGGCTGGGAAAGATGTAGGCAGCAATCTTGCCTACGGCGATTGCCTCCCACGGGCACACGATGAAATAAGAGAGCACCATCATCCAGCCGGTAGCGAAGCTGATCCATTGCGGAAAAACTTTGGCGGTATAGGCGATTTCGGCGGCCGCGTCGGGCATGCGGCTGACCAGACGCCCGTAGACGTAGCCGATGGGCAGCAGCAGCGCTCCGCCGATGGCGAAGCCGAGGACCGCGCCCAGCACGCCGCCGCGCAGCAGCCAGTCGTCCATAACGACCAGCCAGCCCACTCCGACCATCGTCCCCCAACCCAGGGCGAAGTAGTCGACGGCGCGAAGTTTACGGGCGAGAGTAGCCACGGAGAGCGCGATTATAAGCCTTGACCCGGTATGCTATGGGCTGGCCGTTAGCGAGGACTTATGCCGCGATACGAATACCGTCCGCTTATGCCGACCCCGGACGCAGAGAAATCGTTTCTGCAATGGGTCGATGCCCTAAATAAGGAATTCAGCAAGCGCGATCCGCAGCACTCGAGCGACGTAGTGCGCGATGCCCTGCACGAACTTTATCTCGGTCGCCCGTATGGGGCGCCGACCGGCGGCCTGGCCGAGCAGACGCTGGTGCATTCTTTCGATCCGCGCAACGCTACCCTGGAGCCCGAATACTACGGCGACGTCGACGCCGCGAAATACGCTGAGCGCAAACCACTGATCTGGTTCTGGATGATGTACGACCGGTCGCCGGTGGGCTTAAACCACTGGCTGGGATTCCGCATGCGCAACATGCTGGCTAAGCATGTGTTCAAACACATTGGGAACAACGTCAAGATTTTTCATGGCGTAGAGTTTTCGTTCGGCTACAACCTCACCGTCGAAGACAACTGCACCATCCATAAATTCGTGCTGCTGGATGACCGCGGGGAGATCATCGTCCACGCCGGAAGTTCGATCTCTGACTACGCCAATGTTTATTCGCACTCACACGACCTGAACGACGGCATGATCGTTTCGAACCACAAAACAGAGATTGGGCCGCAAGCGCGGGTGACTTATCACGCAACCGTCTTGAGCGGCGTAAAGGTCGGCGAACAGAGCATGGTAGGGGCGATGGGCGTGGCCTCAAAAGAAGTGGCGCCCTACCACGTGGTGGGCGGCATTCCGGCGAAGACGCTGAAGGTGAAGAGTGGCGCGCCAAATGTTCCGTAGAGACGTTGCTCTGCAACGTCCTGCAGGCAGCGGCAGTGTTCCCTTCCAAGACGTAGCCGAGCTACGTCTCTACCGGGATTTCACCAATAACTGTTAGACTCGAATCCAATCCTGCGATGACCCTGCAACATGTAGACATCCTGTTTCAGCTGATCGTTTTTCTGTTTGCGATCAGCATTCACGAATCGGCGCACGCCTGGATGGCGAACCGTTGCGGCGACCCCACGGCCAGCATGCTGGGGCGGATTACGCTGAATCCCATCAAGCACATAGATCCGTTCGGCACAGTGATTCTTCCGCTGATTGCGCTGATCTCCCATTTCCCGGTACTGGGTTGGGCAAAGCCAACCCCGGTAAATCCCAAAAATTTTAAGAATCCGATGCGCGACGATATTCTGACTTCGGTGGTGGGGCCGATCAGCAATTTCGTCGTTGTCATCGGTGCACTGATTGTTCTGGTGGTTATCGCCTCCACTTCGCAACTTGGTGGAGAAATTGTCCGGGTCATTCCGCGTGCATATCCCGAAGGCCTCAATGATCTGGGGTCGCAGACGAATTCCTTTCTGTTGCCGCTGAGCTTGTTGTTCTACGATTTGATGACCATCAACATCGTGCTCGCCATTTTCAATTTGATTCCGCTTCCGCCACTAGATGGCAGCCACGTGCTGCGGCACTTTCTATCCGGCCCGGTGCTTCAGGCTTACGACCGGATAGGCTGGATTGGTCTGATGCTGTTGGTCTACCTCGGCGGCGGATTTCTGTGGAAGTTGATTCATCCGGTGATGGGTTTCTTCGATTCCATTTTGATGAAAGTCTGATGACTGCTCGCCTCAACCAACGTAAACGCGTGCTCAGCGGAATGCGCTCCACCGGCAAGCTGCATTTGGGCAACTATGTCGGCGCGCTCGACAATTGGGTGCGCATGCAGAACCAGTACGAATGTTTTTTCTTCGTCGCCGACTGGCACGCACTCACCACGGACTACGCCGACACTTCAAAGATCAAGGAAAACTCTGTCGAAGTCTTGATGGATTGGCTTGCCGCCGGCCTCGATCCCGAGCAGTGCACCATGTTCATCCAGTCGCACGTGCCGCAGCACGCCGAGTTGCACCTGCTGTTCTCCATGATCACGCCGCTGGGATGGCTGGAGCGCGTGCCGACTTACAAAGAACAGCGGGAAAATATCGCGGAGAAAGACTTGGGAACTTACGGATTTCTCGGCTACCCGCTGCTGCAATCCGCTGACATTCTGATTTACAAGGGGGACTTTGTTCCCGTCGGCGAAGATCAGGTTCCTCACGTGGAGCTGACCCGCGAAGTCGCGCGCCGCTTCAACATGTTCTACAACCGGCGTGGATTGCCGGTTTTCCCTGAGCCACAGCCTTTGTTGACTCCCGCGGCGAAGCTTCCCGGTACCGACGGTCGCAAGATGTCGAAGTCTTACGGCAATACTGTGCTGCTGACCGATCCCGAGCTGGTCGTCCGCAAGAAACTGAAGACCATGGTCACCGACCCTGCCCGGGTGCGCCGCACAGACCCTGGGAATCCTGACGTTTGCCCAGTCGGCGATCTGCACAAAATCTTCAGCGATAGCGGTACTTTGGCAAAGGTCTACGAGGGTTGCCGGTCGGCGTCGATCGGATGCATCGAGTGCAAAGGCTGGGCGGCGGATTCGCTGGTGAGCATCCTGACCCCGATGCAGGAGCGCCGCAAGAAATATGAGGAGAATCCGCGGCTGGCGTGGGATATTCTGGAGTCAGGATCGGCGCGGGCGCGTAAAGTAGCAACCAGCACCATGGAAGAAGTTCGCGAGTCCATGGGCATGTCGCTGGAGTTCGAACCCCGAAAATAGTGTAGAGACGTAGCTCGGCTACATCTCTACACGAAGATCAAGAATGGCCGAAGAGCTAAAACTCGAGGAGTCGCCACAGAACGGGCCGCAACTCGTCCCGCCGCTGGAGCCCAAGAAGAAGGAGAGCGACTACGCTTTCGCGGTTTCCGTCTCCGACGTCTACGAGGGACCGCTCGACCTGCTGCTTGACCTGATCCGCAAGCAGGATATCGACATCTACGACATCCCGATCGCGACTATCACCGGCCAATACCTGGCATACGTTGAGCGATTAAAAGAATTAGATGTAAATGTCGCCGCCGACTTCATTTACATGGCGGCCGTGCTGATTCACATCAAGTCGAAGCTGCTGCTGCCGCGCGATCCCGACGCGGTACCCGGCGAAGAAGACGACCCGCGGGCTGAGTTGGTCAACCGGCTGATCGAGCACGAAAAATTCAAGTCGGCCGCGCAAATGCTTTTGCAGAAGCAGCAGATTGAAGATGCGGTTTGGTCGAATCCGGCGATGAAAGAGTTCATCGACGCGGAAGGTACCGAGCCGGAGATTGCCGCCGACGTAATCGACCTGGTAAAGACCTTCCAGAAAATTCTGGATCGCGCGCGTTCACAGCCGATGATTCAGGTCGACGAAGACACCGTGACTGTCGGCCAGATGATTGAATATCTGCGGCGGCGGCTGTCGTTGGAAGATCGTCCGATTCGCCTGAAGCAACTGCTGCGCAACGTAAATTCCCGGCAAACGCTGGTGTGCATGTTCCTTGCGCTGCTTGAGCTGGTGAGGTTGCAGGCGATTCAGTTGCGGCAGGACAAAATGTTCGGCGAAATCCTGGTACGCAAGCATATCGGTTTTGAAGCAGTGATGACCCAGCAAGCTGAAGTTCGAGACGACTGGAGATAACAGTTCCGGGACATGAGCCTTAAAGCCAAAATCGAAGCGATTGTTTACGCCGCCGAGACGCCGGTGACGCTCGACCAGATCGTCAACCTGGTGAAAGAGTCGGCGGGCGAGACCGAGCCGGCAGAATTTCGTTCGCAAGTCCGCGCCACTCTCGAAGAGTTAACCGCCGACTACGGTTCGGAAACTCACGGCATTGAAGTGCGCCAGGTGGCCGGCGGATTTCGTATGTCGACCAAGCCCGAGCATCACGACGTGGCACGCGCCTTCGCGAAGAGCCTGAAGCCGCCGATTCGCCTGTCGCTGCCCGCTCTCGAGACGTTGGCTGTAATTGCTTACAAGCAGCCGGTGACGGTGCCCGAGATCAGCGAGATTCGCGGAGTGGATTCCGGTGGCGTGATCGCCACGTTGCTTGATCGCAAGTTGATTACTACCGGCGGGCGCAAGGCAGT
>DATBAT010000054.1:0-3638 GCA_036271375.1 Terriglobales bacterium | reverse complement strand
GTTTATTCGGCGTGGGCGCCGCTGGCGGCTGAGCAGACCCAGACATCCGGTTTCATGCCGGTGGCTTTTTCGTAGCGCACTGCGATTTCTTTCGCGAAGGCTTCCGCCTCTTCTGACTTCACTAGATTTACTGTGCATCCGCCGAAGCCGCCCCCTGTCATGCGGCCGCCGGAGAATCCCGTCAGATGCTGGGCGATTTCCACCATGGTATCGACTTCCGGGCAGCTGATCTCGTAGAGATCGCGCATGCTGACATGCGATTCGCCCATCAACACTCCGAAGCTTTTTACGTCTCCCTGCTTTAGAAATTTCGCGCTGTCGAGTACGCGCTGATCTTCTTTTACGACGTGCAGGCAGCGCTTGTAGATGAGCGGCGGCATGTCGTTGACGTGGGCTTCCAACTCTTCGACGGACACATCGCGCAGCGCTTTGATGGCGGGATACCATTTCGACAAAAGCTTGACGCCTTCGTCGCACTCTTCACGGCGGCGATTGTATTCCCCGCCCGCGTGCTCATGTTTGACCATGGAATTACAAATCACCAGACGCACAGAGTCGGGCAAAGGAATGTATTGGAAGTCAAGCGAGCGGCAGTCGAGCATGAGCGCGTGTCCGGCTTTGCCGAGGCAGGAGGCGAACTGGTCCATGATGCCGACTTTGGCGCCGACAAAAACGTTTTCCGCGCGCTGGCAGATGCGGGCGACATCGGGCATGGGGAAAGTTGTGCCGTTGAGACTCATCAGGGCGAGAGCGCTTGCCACTTCCACCGCCGCAGATGAACTGAGCCCCGCGCCAATGGGGACTTCGCCACGCAGAAGCAGGTTGGCTCCCTGCACCGGGTAGCCGGCGGTCTGCAAGGTGACCGCGACACCCACCACGTAGTCAGACCAATTTCCAGCGCCGTGCTGGGGCAGGTGATCTAGATTGAATTCAAATTGGTCGGGAAAATCTTCGGAGCGAATAATAAGCTTGCGATCGGAACGCGGCGACAGGGCCACTCGGGTCGAAAAGTCGAGAGCGCATGGCATCACGAACCCGTCGTTGTAGTCGGTGTGTTCGCCGATCAGATTCACGCGGCCGGGAGCGCGGAAAATCCTGGCTGGCGCGCCAAATATTTCCTCAAAGCGGGCGGCAAGTTCCGAGGACGCCAAGGATTGAGAACCAGTCATAAAATTAAAGAGGGAAACCACACATCGAGCTTCAACCCCTGGCGTATACCTTCAAGCTGTCAGTTCACTGGACGGAACAAAAACGCGGCCCAAACCATCATATACAGATGTAAACGGTTACATTACCATAACGCGATAGCATTGCAGCCGTTAAATGTGACCGACTAATGTAGCACCTTTTGGCAATCCGGGACTGGGATGAACGGCATTTAGCGTTTCGCCCAGCGTTTCGGAACATCAGCAGTTGGCATTTAGCAATTGGCACTCAGCCTGATTTAGGAGCGACGCTTGACGCTGACGGAACGGCCGCATCGCAGGTTTAATCCTCTTACTAATGAATGGATATTGGTCTCTCCTCACCGCGCACTGCGGCCATGGCAGGGCGAAGTGGCGAAGCGTTCGGACGAGGTGGGGCTCACGTACGACCCCTCCTGTTATTTATGCCCAGGGAACGAGCGAGCGGGAGGAATCCATAATCCGAAGTATGAAGGCACCTTTGTCTTCGATAACGATTTTGCCGCGCTGTTGCCGGATGTTCCGCACGAACGGGTAGATATCGGCAATCAAGGTTTGCTGGTTGCCGAGGGCGAATCGGGACTTTGCCGGGTCATCTGCTTTTCTCCGCGGCACGATCTGACACTGGCGACTATGACCTCGGCTGAGATCGAACCGGTGGTTCGGACCTGGGCTTCGCAGTTCTCGGAGCTTGCTGCTCGAGCTGACATCAACCACGTGCAGATTTTTGAGAACCGCGGAGCCATGATGGGGGCGAGCAATCCGCATCCGCATTGCCAGGTTTGGGCGACGCGTTCGATCCCTGAGGTACCCGCAAAAGAGTTGATCGCGCAAGACGAATACCTGCGCAAGAATGACGATTGCCTGTTGTGCGCTTATACCAAGTTAGAAGAGAAGCAAGCGGCACGAGTGGTTTGCAGCAATGATTCGTTCGTTGCCATGGTTCCCTTCTGGGCAGTCTGGCCGTTCGAGATTTTGATTTGCAGCCGTCGGCATCTGGGTACGTTTGCCGAGTTCAACACGGCGGAAGTTCAAGGCCTTAGCCAGATTCTGCATCAGGTGACGGGCATCTACGACAGGGTTTTCGATACGCCGTTCCCTTATTCGATGGGCTTTCACCAATCGCCAACCGATGGGGAGCAGCATCCGGAGTGGCATTTTCATGCGCACTTCTTTCCTCCGTTGCTAAGGTCTGCCACCATACGCAAATTCATGGTGGGATTTGAAATGCTGGGGATGCCGCAGCGGGACATTACGCCGGAAACGGCGGCGGAGCGGCTGAAGGCTCTGGCAATTGTAAAAGAGACGTAGCCGAGCTACGTCTCTACGGAGCTTTCTCCGTTGACAAAGCTGCGCGGGAACTGTAATCGTTTGCACGCACTTTTTTAGCTATGCAGGAGACCCTGTACCTATGTTGAAGACAATCGATTGGACCATCATGGCGGTCTACTTCGTATTCGTGGTGGGAATCGGAGTAGCAGTCAAGCGGTACGTAAAAACCAGTACCGACTTCTTTCTCGCCGGACGGTCGATTCCCGCGTGGGTGGCGGGTTTGGCGTTTCTCTCGGCCAACCTGGGTGCACAGGAAGTAATTGGCATGGGCGCTTCGGGCGCCAAGTACGGCGTCTCGACCAGCCACTTTTATTGGATCGGCGCCATCCCGGCCATGGTGTTCGTGGGTGTCTTCATGATGCCGTTTTACTACGGCTCGCGGGCACGCTCAGTCCCAGAATATTTGCGCCTGCGCTTCGACGAGAAAACACGCGGGCTGAACGCGATTTCGTTCGCAGTGATGACGGTGTTTTCGTCAGGCATCTCGATGTACGCCATGGCGAAGTTGATCCTCATTCTGCACATCTTCGACGCCCCCTTCCGCATGATGGGAATGCCGCACGAATGGATTTTCCATTTCTCGCTGATGATTTCTGCGTTAGTGGTGCTGGCTTACATCCTTCTCGGCGGGTTGACCAGCGCGATCTACAACGAAGTGTTGCAGTTCTTTCTTATCGTCGCGGGATTTCTGCCACTGGTGTATCTCGGGCTGAAAGACATCGGGGGATGGAACGGGCTTAAGGCCAATCTCGATCCCTCTTACATGCACTCGTGGGCCGGGATGACCAACCCGCACACCAATCGGCTGGGTGTGGAGTGGTTTGGCCTATCAATGGGACTGGGCTTCGTGCTTTCGTTCGGATACTGGTGTACCGATTTTCTCGTGATTCAACGCGCCATGGCAGCGGACTCCATGAGTTCGGCGCGGCGCACGCCGCTGATTGCGGCGTTTCCAAAAATGCTGTTTCCGATTCTGGTGATTCTGCCGGGGCTGATCGCGATTGGATTGCCGGCGCAGAAGATGATGAACATGAATCCGGGAGCCGTGGTTTCCGGCGGCCAGGGATTGATCCCTCCGAAGATGGATGCGGTGGGACGGCCCATCCTCGACAAGAACGGCGC
>DATBAT010000053.1:0-9486 GCA_036271375.1 Terriglobales bacterium | reverse complement strand
CACCGCGATGCCTGGGACGTTGCCGGCAGTTTTCTTCACTTTCTGCACATCGGTCGACATCATCATTACGTCGATGTCTTTCTCAAGCTCGCCGACAGCATAACCGATGAAAAGTTGTGGCTGGTGGCCGCTGGTTGCGTGGCCTATTCCATCATTCGTTTTATTGAGGCGTATGGATTGTGGAACGCGCGCGGCTGGGCGGAATGGTTCGCCTTTGCGGCGGGCGCGGTCTATCTGCCATTTGAAGTTCTTGAGCTGATCAGAAGAGTGACCATGATCCGTGTTGGGATTCTTGTGGTCAATCTGGTAGTAGTGTTTTACATGCTCTATCTGCGCAGAGAAGAGCACCTGAAGATGCACCCTAAAGCTACATAGACACGCGTAGAGGCAGGTGTCCTCACCTGCCCGATCCCAAATGTTGAGGTCCGTGGTGGGGCAGGTGAGGACATCCTTCGACTTCGCTCAGGACAAGCTCTGCCCCTACGTCTTCGTGGTTCACGGTTTTCTCTTACTTTGGGTAGCTCACTCGCCAGATGGAGTTCGTTCCATCGTCGGTGACCAGCAATGATCCATCGGGTGCCGTGGTCACGCCTACCGGGCGTCCCCATACATCGCCGCTATCGAGCACGAAGCCCGTCAGGAAATCCTGATACTCGCCAGAAGCCTTGCCCGACTGGTGCAAAGGAACGCGAATTACTTCGTATCCCGTACGCGCAGCCTTATTCCACGACCCGTGCTGCGCCGCGAAAATGTCCTCGTGATATTCGGCAGGGAACTGCTTGCCTTCATAGAAGATGAATCCGAGGGAAGCGTTGTGCGGTTGCAGCAATACATCTGGGACGATGGCCTTGTCTTTTAACTCCGGACGCTTGCCCTTGTGCCGCGGATCCTGATGCGCTCCCATATACCACCAGGGCCAGCCGTAGAACCCACCCTCTTGCACATGGGTGATGTAGTCGGGTACGAGGTTGTCGCCGAGCGCATCGCGCTCGTTGACCGAGCACCAGAGGTCTCCGGTCTTCGGTTGGATGACCAGACCGCCGCCCGCGTTACGGATTCCGTAAGCATAGACGCGCATGCCTGATCCATCGGGATTGAACTCCAGAATGTCAGCGCGGTTCTTTTCTGCCGGGGTAGTGTCAGGATCGTCGACGTTCGACGCCGAGCCGACTGCAACAAACATCTTTTTGCCATCCTGCGTGAAGCGAATGTCGCGGGTGGTGTGGCCACCTCCGCCGGGCAGGTCGGCAATGTGCTCCGGCTTGGCAGTGGCCTTCAGGTCGCCTTCTTTGTAGGGGAAGCGCACGACCTCATCAATGTTGCCGATGTATAGCCACTCCGGGTTCGGCCCCGGGGGATAAAACGCGATGCCATAGGGCTGTTTCAATCCACTGGCGTAGGTGGCCATGAGATCTGGTTTGCCTTCGTCGGTCATGCCGCGGAAGATGCGTATTCGTCCTGCCTCGGTTTCGGCGACGAAAATGTCACCGTTGGGCGCAGTGCGAATCATTCGTGGATTTTCAAGGCCGGCCGCGAACTGTTCGACCTTAAAACCAGCAGGCGCTTTCGGCCATGAGCCTTCCGGGCGCGGTACAAGCTTCGGTCCGTTCTCTGCGGACTTGGTCATGAACGGCTCGGGAAGATCGTTGACCGTGATCTTGCGTGTCTTGCCGGGGAACTCACTGCGGAAATCGGTGAAGGGAGGTTTGGTGGGCGGCAGGTTCAGCTTGCCAGAACTTCCCCTGGTTGCCGCCATGGCCGCCGCTTGGGGCGTTCCCAACGTCTTCACGTAGCTGACGATCTTCCAGCGCTGGTTCTTGGGAAGGCTTGCCCATGACGGCATCTCGTGGGGTACGTCGCCTTTAGTGATGAACCAGAAAACCTCACCGGCGGTGGCGGCGCGAAGGTCGGCGTCGCGCAAGCGTGGAATGTTGCCCGAACCTTCGCCGCGCTCTCCGTGGCAACGGGCGCATCGCAAATGATAGAGCGGTTTGCCGGCGGCAATGACGTCAGCCGAATCCCCTAACGGACTCTCCATTTGCTTGGCGGAATCGGGAGCTCCGCGAAAATTCGTGGCGAGAAGGGCGGGGCAGAAGGCTGAAACAATAATTGCGAGGGTCAAGGAGCGGGGAAGGGTCGACAAGCGCAAGGCTATTCCTCCACGTGAACGCTAAGAAAAATTCACGTTCATACAATAACCCAGAAAAAGATTTGCGGTGGACTAGGCAGCAGGCAGGACGTCTTCGTGGTCGTCTTCGAATAACACGCTAAACATTTTGTAGGCGATCACGGGAATGGCGAAGACACAGCCAATGCCACCGATGACGAAGAAAGTGCCCATCACGTAAGCGAATATCTTTAGCGGATCCATGGAACTCTCCTCGGGCTTTCGGCCTTAAGAGAGTGTAACCCGGTGAGGTAAACGGGGAAAGCGAATTACCGGGTGGCGGCAACCTGCATTACCGACGGGGTTGGTGTCGATGCTGGCTCGCTCAGGACGTTGTCGAGTTTTTTGTCCTTTTCGAAGAGCATCTTTGCGTCTTCTATTAAGGTAAGCAGCAACACGACGCTTGAGCCCAACAGGCCCAGTGCGAAGATGCCTTCCAACATGCGAATCAGGATTGCGACCATAGCGCCCCTTCTCTTCCAGTTACTGTTTCAATTGGAAATAGCAGGGCATAAAAAAGTCGTAAAAAAGGGATAAAAAGATCATAAGGAGTCGTAAAGGTCTGTGGTTCAGCGAGATAGGAACAGGAGAGACGACATTGGGATTAAACTTGCCGGCTGGAAACTTCAAGGCGTATCTGTTCGACTGTGACGGCACCGTGGCCGATTCGATGCCTCTCCACTACGTTGCCTGGAGCAAGGCACTCGGCGAATGGAATTGTCCGTTCGAGGAGGATTTGTTTTACGCCTGGGGCGGAATGCCGGTGACGGAGATCATTGCGGCCCTCAATCAGAAGCATGGCCTCAACATGCCGGTCGCAGCCGTCGCTAAAAGGAAGGAAGAATTCTATTTCCGGATTCTTCCTCAACTCAAAGCTGTGCCGGAGGTGTTGGAACACATCGTAGCCAGCCACGGGAAAATTCCCTTTGCGGTTGTCTCCGGTAGCGCTCGAGATTCGGTCACCGCTTCGCTAACGATGTTGCACCTATTAGACCGTTTTGACACCTTGGTGTGCGCGGGCGAATACGAAAAAAGCAAACCCGATCCCGAGGCATTTTTGATGGCCGCCACCAAACTCGGAATCAATCCGGAGGATTGTCTGGTATTCGAAGATACGGACATGGGGATTCAAGCCGCCAAGGCCGCAGGCATGGCGTGGGTAAAGGTGCCGCAGCCAAAAGAACGGGCCGCCAACAAGTAGCGTCGTGTAAACTTAGTCTTCGATAGAGCCGTATTCTACGCGGCTTTCACGCCCGATCGGCCCCGTAGCTCAGATCGATAGAGCAGCGGTTTCCTAAATTTCCAGTCTGGCGCTACGCGACGTAACCTCAACTACTTACAATCGCCCTATCTCACCTAATCTCACCCGAGGTGACCTCATTCGGCAACTACAGGACACCATTCAGGACAGTGCTCCATCGGCAGCTCACGCGCCAGTTTTCCGCCTGCTCTGAGGCGGGAAAGAGGGTCTTATTGAGCTGTAGCAGCCGTTAGGCTGGAGTCGTGGGCGGTACTGGCCTCGCCCGCTCTAACGGGGTGAGTAGGCCCCGCGTGCGGTAGCGAGCTGCTACTGCACGCCGATGCGCGCGGGCGATGCAAGGCTGATCGGTGGCACGAACAAAGATGTCCATCGTCGCCGTCTGCTCCGAACGGCGTAGGCGATCAATAGGGAGGTCCGCACCGACAATATTTAGGGAGAGGTCCCGCCCCGCGCGGGCTTCCACCCGAGCATAGCGCTTTCAGTTGTGAGTGGAATGGCGATTTATCGCCAACGGTCAACGTGGAATGCTCGCAGGTGCGGACGATTCTGGACTGGACTGTTGCAGGAACTCTGGAATCCCGGGTGGTGCATCGCCTGGTTCTGCCGCACAATGGTGAGGAGATACGTTGGAAACAGACCTCAATATAAGCAGAAATCTGCTCATTCCCAAGTGCCCCCATCCATTGCCAAAGCCATTTTTTACGCGGAAATTCCGTTTGACAGCGATAATTCCGTAAAATTCTCCTGCCACGAAATCGAAGCATTTAGCGGTGGGCTCGGTCAGTCCCGTGTACAGTCGCCTGCTTGAAAACTCAAATTGTTCCCAAGCTTGGTCTCGCACAACATCGTTAATCCCGTATCGCGTTGATAGTTTTGTGATTAGGTCATCCACCCCATAAACCGTCGCCAGATTATGGTCGTATGGAAGCATCAATTCTCCCATCGCATTGCATCTGCTATCCGTAAGCCATGTTCCCTCGAAAGTGCCTGAGTACTTCGCACGAAGTTTTACCTGCCTGCCGTCGAAGCGAATTGGATGGGCGATTACCTCACATATCGATGTTGTGATAACTGGCTGCTGGCAATAAATGAAGGAGGGCTTTATGGCGAAAAGGAGCAACAAGAACGAGATCACTGTGGACGATGAATGGTGGCGCATTCACTTCTCACGATACTCTTCATGGTAGACACCCGAATCCTTCACAATGTTCCCGGTTGATTGGATAGTTCTTGCAAACAGGCAATTTCACTCACAACCATGCACCGGCTCACCGAGCACGATGTAAGGGCCGCGATGGCAACGCTCGAAGAAAATGTTGCTCTGACATCTCGGGACAGCTACGGGACACAAAACAGCGATCCCCGCGTTACGCAATCCACCGTAAATTGACATGGCATAATGGGGTTACGTCGCAGTGGCCCCGTAGCTCAGATGGATAGAGCAGCGGTTTCCTAAACCGTTGGTCGGCAGTTCGACTCTGCCCGGGGCCACCATGTTTTCCTCAATTCTTTTCCACACTTTCCACATGCACTTACTATTGCGGAGCTACGTAGTGTTGCGGATTCGCCAATGTTTCAATCTGGTTACACTTTGATTCTAAGCAGCTAGCCCTTTTCTTAAGGGCCTTTCCTGCAAGTCCTAGCCATCCGACGGAACCAGGGATCGGGCCGAGTCTTCCTCCGCCAGCTTGGCCATTTCAAGGAGAATCATGAAGTCCGCTGGCCTCCCCCTCTTTATTTTTGTGGCTCTCTTCTTTATTGCTTGCGGTGGCTCTCCAACTCAAAGTTCTCCTGCGCCTTCGGTTCCAGTTGCGGCGGCGCCTCCCGCGCCGGCTCCGCCACCTCCTCCACCGCCCCCGCCGCCTCCCGTCGGCCAAACCATGCAGTGTCCGGACGGCCAGTACGACATGCTGGATTGGGCCACGCTCGACCCTGATTTGTCAGCCGATCATCACATGGCGGGGAATGCCAATCCGCTTTACACGTTCGTCGACAAGGACCGCTTTTATTGGATGAAGGGCGCGCAGGGTTTTCCCTGGGACATTCAGTTAGTCGATGACAAGAACATTTATCTATGGGTGACCGAGGATATTTGGAGCCAGCCCAACAGCTTCAAGAAATCGCTTAACGACAAGAACATGCCTTTGGTTCCGCGCTGCGCATCGGGTGGAGAGCCGGGTACGTCGGTGAAGAGCTCCGATACTTCGTTTGAGATTGTGAAAAAGTGCGTGACCAAGAAGAAGTCAAATCTGGGGAAGATGATCAATGAAGTATGGGGACCGCGGCAGATAAGTTTTGGAGGCGATATCCCGGACAACACCGATACGCTCATCGTTACTTATCGCTACGATTGCGACAAGAATTACGACCAGTGCAACGACCGCGAAGAGTTCTATTTGACGCAGCGTTATGGGTTGGTCCAGTGGGACCATGCCAAATGGAAGAAGGGCGCGTACGTCCAGGACAACCAGACGATCTATAACCGGCTGGTCCCGGGTGGGCCGTCAGCACCGGTTTTCCCCTGCCAATAGGCTCTTAAGCTTCAGCAAGTAAAAGGCCCTCGCGCAGCGAGGGCTTTTTGTTATTACCAAATAGTTAACGCCGCTTAGTAACCCTCAAAGGTTGTAAGCCGTCACCAGATTGAACACGGAATAGTCCTAACCCCTTCTAGCCTAGGCAATTCCCGTAGTTGGCTCTATATTTCGAGGGCATCAAGAACCAGCCCTCCCGCCTAAAAATTCGGCTTCAGCCCTTCCCCTTAAAAATTCAATTTTTATGTTCGACATTCGTTCAATCCGTTTCGAGGGTGATATGAAGCAAGTTGTCTGGCCGTTGCGAGCATTTAGTTTCCTCTTTGCCCTGGTTGTATTGCTGGCTGCGACGCCGGCCGCCCAAGCGCAAAATCTTTCTCCGAACCTGTTGACCTTTACCAGTACAGCGGTGACCAACAACAGCGCTGCCAAACCGCTCACGCTCACCAACAGCGGCAACGCTGCCATGAGCGTAAGCGTTTCGATGATCGGCGGCGATTTCGACCAGACAAACAATTGCGGCACGTCGTTGGCCTCTAAGAAAAGCTGCACTATCAACGTGGTGTTTAACCCCACGGGTACCGGCACCCGCGCCGCGATCCTCGAAGTGCGGGCGGGAAACGGCTTTCAACTGGCCCTGCTGGCTGGCTCGGCGATTCCGCAGGTGACGTTGTCGGCAACTTCGATGACGTTCGCTTCGACGGTTGTAGGCGCCAGCAGCGCTGCACAATCCGTCTCAATGAAGAACAATCAGAATATCGCTATGCCGGTCACCGGCGTGACCATCACTGGCGATTACACGCAGACCAACAACTGCGGATCTTCACTGGCTGCCGGAGCGACTTGCACCCTGAGCGTCATTTTCAAGCCGACGGCTGCAGGAACCCGCACTGGCCTTCTCTCGGTAAAAGATAACGCGGTGAGCAATCCGGAAGATGTCACTCTTACGGGAACCGCGACTGCGGCGACCGTGAAGTCGATTGCTGTAACTCCCGCCACTGTTTCGATCGTGAAGGGTAAGACCCAGCAATTCACCGCCGTCGCGACCTACACCAACAACACCACGGGCGACGTCACCGCGACCGCGAACTGGACTTCTTCCAGCACCGCGATTGCAACCATCAGCAAAGGCCTGGCGACGGGCGTTGCCGCCGGCGCTGCGAACATGACTGCTTCGGTCACCGGTAGCACCATCACCGGTGTTGGCAAGCTGACTGTCACCGCTCCTGCCCTGGTTTCAATTGCAGTTTCGCCGAACCCTGTGTCGGTAGTTAAAGGAAAGACGCAGCAATTCACCGCTACCGGAACGTACAGCGATGGCACCACCGTCGCTCTAACTGCGGTGACGTGGAGCTCGACCGCCGGCGCCACCATCACTTCGAGTGGGTTGGCGACTGCCAGCGCAGTTGGCGCTCCGGTGATCAAAGCTGCCAGCGGCACCATCAGCGGCACTTCGTCAATGACCGTAACTCCGGCGACCTTGGTTTCGATTGCTGTTACTCCGGCAACCGCAACCATCGCGAAAGGCAAGACGCAGCAATTCACAGCAACCGGCACTTACAGCGATAACACTACTCAGAACCTCACCGCGACGGCCGTCTGGACTTCAGCCACCGGCGCTTCCGTAACCGGTGGATTGGCTACCGGCACTGCGGTTGGCGCTCCGGTAATTACCGCCACCAGCGGCGCAGTCAGCGGCAAAGCAACTCTTACCGTTCAGGCCGCTGCGCTGGTTTCCATCGCAGTCACACCCTCCGCCGCAACCATCAACAAAGGCTTGACGCAGCAGTTTGTCGCAATTGGAACCTACACCGATGCAACCACCGCAGCCGTCGCCGTAACCTGGACTTCGACTGCGAACGCAACCGTTGCCACCACTGGCCTGGCTACCGGCACAGCGGTTGGCAGCTCGACCATCACTGCCACCAGCGGAACGATTAAAGGAACCGCGGCATTGACAGTAAATCCCGCGGCGCTGGTTTCGATCTCAGTTACCCCGGCGACCGCTTCTATCGCTAAGGGCCTGACGCAACAGTACGCGGCGACCGGAACTTACACCGACGCCACCACCCAGAACCTGACCGCTACTGCGGTCTGGACCTCGGCTGCCGGAGCGACGGTTGCTCCTGGCGGTTTGGCGACAGCGACTGCGGTTGGAACTCCGGCCATCACCGCCACCAGCGGCGCGATAAGCGGCGCGGCGGTCATGACGGTTCAACCGGCAGCTCTGGTCTCCTTCACCGTGGCGCCTTCCGCGGCTTCGATCGCGCGCGGCACCACGCAGGCTTTCACCGCGCAGGGTTCTTACACTGACGCGACTGTGGCCGACATCACCAGCACCGTGACTTGGTCTGCCACTTCCGGCGCGACCATCGCCCCGACTGGTATCGCGACCGCTACCGTCATCGGAAGCACCACCATCACCGCTTCCTTTAACTCGCTGAGCAGCAACGCGGCATTGAGCGTGATTGCTCCCGCGCTTACCGCCATCACCGTTACCCCTGGCAGCGCTTCATTGGGCTTGCACGGACAACAGCAATTCAGTGCGATGGGAACTTTCGCGGACAGCACCACGCAAGACCTTACCAACTCGGTGGTCTGGACCTCCGGCAACGCTTCGCTGGTCAGCGTCAGCGCAACCGGCTTCGCGAAGGTATTCGGAACCAGCTCCAACGCGATCCCGGTCACGGCCAGCTCGAGCGGTATCACCTCCAACCCAGCTTGGTTGAGCGCGGTTGCGGAACTTCCTCCGTTCTGCTCTTCGCCGACTATCGATATGAAGTTGCTGGTCATCACCAACGGTAAAACGGAAGCGGACTTCGGAGCGATCAAGCAGACTCTTGATTACCTCGGCACTCCGTACGACGTGTTCGACATGACCGCTACTCCGGTCCTTACTCCGGCGATGTTGTCGGACGGTAACTGCCACGGCTACTACCAGGGCGTCATCTACACCTTCGGCAACTGGATGTATCTGTTGCAGGGCGCTTCCGACCTGATGACCTACGAACAGACCTACCACGTTCGCCAGTTGAACTGGTTCGTCTATCCCGGCACTGACTTCGGCTTGAACACGTATCACGATCAGGTCGACAGCACTTCAACCCACACCGCCAACTTCACTTCGGCGTCTGACACGGTGTTCTCGTATGCGAACACTGGTACGCCGCTGGCTTTCTCGAACGCCTTCATCTACCTGTCGACTCCGGTTGGCATGGATGGAACTTCGTTGCCGAGCGGTGCTTCGGTAACCCCACTTCTCACGGACAGCGCGGGGAACGCCCTCTCCGTCATCTACAACCCGGGCGACGGTCGTGAGTACCTCTCCCAAACTTTCGACAGCAACCAGTATCTGAAGCACAATCTAGTTCTGGCGTATGGTTTGATCAACTGGGTCACCAAGGGCGTCTTCCTCGGTGAGTACCACATCTATGCCGCCGGCCAAGTCGATGATTTCTTCATCAACGACGCCGAGTGGGTACCTGGAACGCCGTGCTCGAACTCGACCACGCATGACCGTACGGTTT
>DATBAT010000052.1:0-13337 GCA_036271375.1 Terriglobales bacterium | reverse complement strand
CCCCTTGGGGCAAGCCGACGCGTGGCTACAAGACGCGCAACAACAAGCGGACTGACAACATGATCGTCAGCCGCAGCAAAAAGCGCTAAAGGAATCTATGGCACGTTCGACAAAAAAAGGACCCTTCATCGACGCCCACCTGCAAGCCCGGGTGGAAGGCATGAACTCGCGGAACGAAAAAAAGGTGGTGCGTACCTGGTCGCGGCGTTCGACGGTGATCCCCGAAATGGTGGGACACACCATCGCCGTGCACAACGGGCGGAAGTTTATCCCGGTGTATGTCACCGAAAACATGGTCGGCCACAAGCTGGGTGAATTCAGCTTTACCCGCCAGTTCAAAGGCCACTCCATGCGGGCGGCGACCGAATCGGCTGCGAAGCCTGCAGCAGCGCCGAGAGCGTAGGAAACCGCTTCTGGCTTCTGGCTTCCAGCTTCTGGCTGGAAACCAAAGTCTGAAGTGCGAGATTTAGCTAGAAGCCAGGAGCTAGCAACTGGAAGCGCTCTTGAGTCTGGAAGCGAGAAGCGATTTTTATGGAATTTCGAGCCCAAGCCCGTTTCATGCGCGTCACGCCACAGAAGGCGCGGCTGGTGCTGGACCTGATTAAGGGACGCAAGGTAGAAGACGCACTCAACACGCTGCAGTTCACCAAGAAGCGGGTCGCAGCGACCATTGAAAAGTTGCTGCGCTCGGCGATTGAGAATGCCAACTACCTGAGCGCGGAAAAGAACATCGATGTTGACGTCGACAGCCTGTACGTGAAGAACGCCATCGCCAACGACGGGCCGCGGATGAAGCGGGTGCGTCCAGCGCCGATGGGACGGGCTTTCCGTTACGTGCGCCGCATCTCGCACATCGAACTGGTGCTGGCGGAGCGAAACAAAGGCGGCGGAGAAGTGGTTTCGCGCGTCGATAACGCACCTGGCGCTCCGGCTAAGGGACGTACCAGGAAGGCATTGCCAAAGACCAAAGCCCGGGCCAAGGCCCCGGCTAAAAAGAAGAAGGCGGTCGCGAGCAAGTAGCTTCGGCTTCTTCAGGAGACAAGATGGGTCAGAAAGTACATCCTTACGGGTTCCGCCTCGGATACACCAAGCCGTGGAAGTCGCGCTGGTTTGTCGAGCGGGATTACGACAAGCTGTTGCTCGAAGACGTGAAGCTCAAGAACGAGCTGAAGGACAAGCTCAAGTCGGCGGGCGTGAGTTCGCTCGAAGTCGAGCGTCCCGGCAACAAGCTGCGCATCATTATCAAGACCGCACGACCCGGCATCATCATTGGCCGCAAGGGCGCGGAAATCGACAAGCTCAAACAGGAGATGCAGAAGCGCACCTCCCGCGAAGTGCATATCGATATCCAGGAAGTGCACAAGCCGGAGCTTGACGCCCAGCTGGTTTCGGAATCGATCGCGCTGCAGTTGGAAAAGCGCGTCGGTTTTCGCCGGGCGATGCGTAAAGCGGTCGACTCGGCGCTGCGTTTCGGTTGCAAGGGAATCAAGGTCCGGGTCAGCGGCCGCCTGAACGGCAACGAAATTGCCCGGTCCGAGTGGTACCTGCAAGGACGTCTGCCGCTGCACACGCTGCGCGCCGACATCGACTACGGCTTCTCCGAAGCCCGCACCACCTACGGCGTCATCGGAGTGAAGTGCTGGGTTTATCGCGGCGAAATTCTGCCGACCAAGAAGCGCGAGCCCAACGCTGCACCGGGGGCATTTTAGAGATTGACCTGTAGAGACGTAGCTAGGCTACGTCTCGGCGGACGCAATGAAAGTAAGACGCGGTACGAGAAATCACTATGTTGATGCCCAAGAAGGTTAAGTACAGAAAACAGCAGCGCGGGCGCATGACCGGCAAGGCATGGCGCGGCAGCACGCTGGCGTTTGGCGATTTCGGCTTGAAGGTTCTGGAGCCGGGATGGATCACCGACCGGCAGATCGAAGCCAGCCGCGTGGCCATGACCCGTTTCGTGAAGCGCGGCGGAAAGATCTGGATCCGACTGTTTCCCGATAAGCCGGTCACTAAGAAGCCGGCCGAAACCCGTATGGGAAAAGGTAAAGGCGCTCCCGATCATTGGGTAGCAGTAGTAAAGCCGGGAAAAATCATGTTCGAGATGGAAGGCGTGAGCCTGGCGGACGCAACCGAAGCCATGCGTCTGGCCTCGCACAAGCTGCCGCTGCGGACGCGTTTTGTGAAGCGCGAAGGCGTGCACTAGAAACTAGAAATCAGGTTCATTTATGAAAGCAGACAAAGTCAGAGATCTGAACGACGAACAGTTGGGTGCCCAGGAGCGCGAACTCAGCGACCAGCTGTTCAAGCTGAAGTTCCAGCTCAACATGGGGCAGACCGAGAGTCTGAAGAAAATGCGCGGACTGCGCAAAGACATTGCCCGCATCAAGACCATCGCCCGCGAGCGTGTGCTTTCCGCCGCCGGCAAAACGGAGAAGAAGTAGCTATGGCTGACACACCGGTACAGGCCCAGGGACGGCGCAAAGAGCTGGTAGGCGAAGTGGTTTCGAACCGCATGGCCAAGACCATCGTGGTGCAGGTGGTGCGCAAGAAGTCGCATCCCTTCTATGGCCGGGTCATTGCCACGGCGAAGAAGTTTTACGCTCATGACGAGACCAATGACGCCCGCATCGGCGATGTGGTCCGCCTCGAAGAAAGCCGCCCGTTATCCAAGCTGAAGCGCTGGCGGCTTAAAGAAATCGTGCGTCGCAGCACGCTGTCGCAAGACGCGCCGGCCAAAAAAGCTACCGCGTAAGCGTCATCACAGGGAGAAATTTTTATGGCCGTAATGATGAGATCGTGGCTCGAGGTCGCCGACAACTCCGGCGCCCGCAAGCTGCAGATGATTCTGCCTCTGGGCGGTTCCACCGGCTCGAACGCAAGCATCGGCGACACCATTACCGCGAGCGTGAAGGAAGCTTCGCCCGACGGCCAGGTGCAAAAAGGCAAAGTAGTGAAAGCGGTCATTGTGCGCACCCGCAAGGAGTACCGGCGGCGCGACGGCACCTATATCCGCTTCGATTCGAACGCCGCAGTGCTGATTAACGATACCGGCGAGCCGGTCGGGACCCGCGTGTTCGGCCCGGTTGCCCGCGAGCTGCGCGAGCGGAAGTTTTTGAAGATCGTTTCACTCGCTCCGGAAGTTTTATAAGAACAGATTCGAGTTTCAAGTTGTAAGTTTCGCGAAACTCGAAACCAGGAACTGGAAACCAAGTTATGGCTACTGCAACCGAAACAAAACAGCGTTACGACATTCGCCGCAATGACACCGTGAAGGTGATCACCGGCCGCGACAAGGGCAAAGAAGGACGCGTGCTGCGCGTGATCCCGGAAAAGGGACGGGTACTGGTCGAGCACGTGATGATGATGAAAAAGCACGTGCGACCCAATCCCCAGCGCAACATCAAGGGCGGCATCGCCGAGCAGGAAAGCTCGATTGCGATTTCCAACGTCCAACTGGTCTGCGGAACCTGCGGTCCGGTACGCGTAGGCCGCGAAGTGCGCGGCGACAAGAAAGTCCGCGTGTGCAAGAAGTGCGGAACGACATTAGATAAGTAGTTTCAGGAATGCTCACGAACCGGTAACCAATCCGAAACCGTGAACCCAAAGGCAAATCGAGAAAATGGCTAAAGAAAAACGAGAACGCAAAGGCGAATCGCAGCAGTCCGAACGGAGCGTCGAAGCTCCCCGGCACAGCGCGAAGGAGACCCCGCGCCTGCGCACCCGCTTCACCAAGGAAGTTGCTCCGGCGCTGATGAAAGAGCTGGAACTGAAGAATGCCAACGCCGTGCCGCATCTGCATAAGATCGTGGTCAACATGGGTGTCGGCGAAGCGACGCAGAACGCAAAGGTCCTTGATCCGGCTGTTAACGAGCTGGGACAGATCACCGGCCAGAAGCCGGTTGTTACCCGCGCGAAGAAATCCATCGCGGCCTTCAAGGTTCGCGAAGGTCAGGCGATCGGCGCCATGGTCACCCTGCGCGGTGACCGGATGTACGAATTCTTCGATCGGCTGGTCAGTGTTGTATTGCCCCGCGTGCGCGATTTCAAAGGAGTTTCCTCGAAGTCGTTCGACGGGCGCGGCAACTACACACTCGGCTTGCACGACCAGTTGATCTTCCCGGAGATTTCCTACGAGAAGGTCGACAAGCAAAAGGGAATGAACGTCACCATCGTGACCACGGCGGCTACCGATGATCAGGCGCGGTCTCTGTTGAAGAGTTTGGGAATGCCGTTTAGAGCCTGAGTAAAAGTTGTAGAGACGTAGCTTGCTACGTCTCGGGCAGAGGCAAGAACTCTGCGGCGGTAGCAAGACGTTGCAGAGCAACGTCTCTACAGGTGAAGTTAGGAGATACGTTTGGCAACTACAGCAAAAAGAGTCAAAGACGCGAAGATCGAAAAGAAGTTCGACGCCGCCCGCGGCGCGAAAAAGGCAAGGCCTACATTTTCCACGCGGCGGCACAACCGCTGCAAGATTTGCGGACGCCCGCGCGGCTATCTCCGCAAGTTTGGACTGTGCCGGCTGTGCTTCCGCTCGCTGGCGCTCAAGGGAGAAATCCCCGGCGTTTCGAAGTCGTCTTGGTAGAGACGTAGCTCGGCTACGTCTTCGTAGGCATCGGCAAGACCCGCCGGAGTAGAGGCGGCGCAAGCAAGACGTTGCGAAGCAACGTCTCTACAGATGAATTGAAGGCGAACTGCCGCCTGGTTCTCAAGCGGTTGAGGCCTGAGCAAACGGGCAGTCGAGGAGAAGCAAACGATGAGGTTGACCGATCCGGTCGCAGACATGCTGACGCGAATTCGCAATGCGATTTCCGCGCGGCACCAGAAAGTGGATGTTCCCGCTTCCAAATTGAAGCTGGAGATTGCCCGTATCCTCAAAGAAGAGGGATACATCTCCAATTTCAAGGCCACGGAAGAGGAAGGCCACAAGGTGGTGCGGATTTATCTGAAGTACAGCAACAGCAACGAGGCCGCGATCTCGAACGTCGAGCGCGTGTCGCGTCCCGGCTGCCGGGTCTACGTGAGCCGTAATGAAATTCCCCGGGTGCTGGGCGGCATGGGCATCAACATCCTGACTACGCCGCAGGGCGTGATGACGGGACGCGCGGCCCGCAAAGCCGGCGTCGGCGGCGAACTGCTGTGCCAAGTTTGGTAGTCGTGTAGAGACGTAGCTCGTCTACGTCTCCACCACTGCACTGAAAGATTTGAGAGCGATACTATGTCGAGAATTGGAAAGAAACCGATCCCGCTGCCGAAGGGCGTCACCTTCAAGGTCGAAGGCAACGTGGTTGCCGTCCAGGGCCCGAAGGGCAAGATTGATACGCCGCTTCCAGTGGGCATTCGCATGGAACAAAAAGACGGGAACCTGCTGGCGATCCGCGAAGATGATTCGCATGCCGCGGTCCACGGACTGGCTCGCGCACTGGTGAACAATGCCGTCGAAGGCGTGACCAAAGGCTGGACTCGCGAACTCGATATCGTCGGCATCGGATACCGCGCCGAAATGAAGGGCAAGGGCATGGTGGTATTCAGCCTGGGGTTCTCGCACCCGATTGAATATCCTCTGCCGACTGGTGTCGAAGCGGCGGTCGACGCGAAGCAGACGCGATTAACGCTCACCGGTATCGACCGGCAAAAGGTCGGCCAGGTAGCGGCGGAAATGCGCGGACTGCGTCCGCCCGATCCGTACAAGAACAAAGGTGTGCGTTACGTAGGCGAGCGCCTCAAGAAGAAGGTCGGTAAGACCGGCGCGAAGTAATGGTTTGAGGTTTTGAGTTTCAAGTTTCGTGAAACTGGAAACCCGGAACTGGAAACTGTAAACGGGGTTAAAGCATGCTGATAACGACATCGAAAAACACGAACCGGCGGCACGTACATCACCGCATCCGCAAAAAGATCCAGGGAACTGCGGAGCGGCCGCGGCTGAACGTGTACCGCTCGTTGAACAACATTTACGTTCAGGTCATCGACGATTTGAAGGGCGCGACCATCGTCTCCGCGAACTCCGCCGAAGGCAAAAAGGGCGAGCGGAAAAAGGGTGGCGACGTGGCTTCCGCGAAAGCGCTCGGCAAGACGATCGCGGAACGGGCCAAGGCCAAGGGGATCGACCAGGTAGTGTTCGATCGCGGCGGCTACATTTATCACGGACGAGTGAAGGCGCTCGCCGACGCGGCCAGAGAAGCTGGCCTGCAATTTTAGTAATGAGAAATGGACTATAGATGCCAACAGTGACCAAGAAACTCGACGCTGGCGCATACCAGCTCAAAGATCAGGTAGTGGCCATCAACCGCGTCACCAAAGTGGTGAAGGGCGGTAAGAATATGTCATTCGCCGCGCTGGTGGTGGTGGGAGACGGTTCGTCGGTGGTGGGATTCGGATCCGGCAAAGCCAAAGAAGTGCCGCAGGCCATCCGCAAGGGAATTGAGTCGGCGAAGAAAAACCTGATCCGCGTGAACCTGACGCAGACCACCATTCCGCACACTGTGCTCGGCCGCTTCGGTGCTGGCATGGTCTTGCTGAAGCCGGCTCCGGAAGGAACTGGAGTCATTGCCGGTGGCGCAGTGCGCGCGGTTATGACCTCGGCCGGAATTCAGAATGTGCTGACGAAATCGATTGGCACTACCAATCCGCACAATGTGATCAAGGCGACTTTCGAGGCACTGAAGAAATTGAAGAACCGGGCGGACATTGCGGCCCTGCGCGGAAAGTCAGTGCAAGAGCTATAAATTACAAAATTGTTTCGGGAAGTTGAACCAAATGATGACCACCAAGAAATCAGCTCAGGTCGCAGGCAAACTCCAACTGAAGTGGGTGCGCTCTTCCATCTGCGCGCCTTTCAAACAGAAGCTGGTCGTCAAGGGTCTGGGATTCACCCGGTTGAATCAGGTGATCGAGCGTCCGGACACCCCGGCCATTCGTGGCATGGTGGCTAAGGTGCCGCACTTGGTTGAAATCGTTTAAGCGGAATATCTGGAAAAACCATGGACTTATCGAAACTTAGAGCGCCAAAAAAAGCGTCGGAAAAGAAGAAGCGCGTAGGCCGCGGTATGGGCTCGGGCATGGGCAAGACCTCTGCCCGCGGACATAAGGGTCAGCGTTCGCGCAGCGGTTCGCGCATGATGCGCGGTTTTGAAGGCGGGCAGATGCCGCTGCATCGCCGCATGCCGAAGCGTGGTTTCACCAACATTTTCCGTAAGGAATTCAGCATCGTCAGCCTCGAGCGTCTGGCCGGGTTGGAAGAAACCACCATTACCCCCGACGTGCTTCGCAAGGCGGGTATCATCAAGACCAAGCACCCGGTGAAGATTCTCGGCGACGGAGAATTGACTATCGCCATCACCGTCCACGCGCACAAATTTTCCAAGTCAGCCCAGGAAAAAATCACCAAAGCGGGCGGCAAATTTGAGGTGTTGCAGTAAATGCTGGAAAAACTGGCCAACGTCTTTCGTATCCCTGAACTGCGCAAACGAATTCTGTTTACGCTGGGCTTGTTGGCCGTGTACCGCCTCGGCGGTCATATCCCCACCCCGGGGGTAAACGCCGACAAGCTGCAACAGTTCTTCGAGCAAAACCGTGGCTCGTTCCTCGGCTTCATCGACATGATGTCGGGCAGCCAGTTGCGCCGCCTCACCATCTTCGCCCTGGGCATCATGCCCTATATCACTGCCTCCATCATTTTGCAGTTGCTGACCGTGGTCTACGAACCACTGGCTCGCCTGCAAAAAGAAGGCGAAATGGGTCGGAAAAAGATTACTCAGTGGACGCGCTACCTGACCTTGATTCTTAGCGCCATCCAGTCCTTCGCCATTGCCGTCAGCCTGCAAAAGGGAGGAGACTTCGTCGTCAATCCCGGCGTCGGTTTCACTCTGATGACCATGCTCACCCTGACCACGGGCAGCGTCTTCATCATGTGGCTGGGCGAACAGATTACCGAGCGTGGCGTTGGCAACGGTATGTCGCTGCTGATTTTTGCTGGCATCGTGGTTGGGCTGCCGCGCGGCATGTATGACCTCTACGCCAAAGTGAAGGACAACGCCTGGGGGGCATTCACTGCTCCCGCCGTCATTATGCTGGTGGTGGTCATGATCCTGATCGTGGCCTTTATCGTTTATGTGGAGCGCAGTGAGCGCCGCATTCCGGTGCAATACGCGAAGCGCGTAGTCGGACGCAAGGTAATGGGCGGACAGTCCACCCATCTTCCGCTGCGGGTCAACGCGGGCGGCGTGATGCCAGTCATCTTCGCCTCCTCGATTTTGACGCTGCCGCAGACAGTCGGGTTTGGATTACGCAACAAGCCGTTCTTTGCAGATTTCTTCCGCTGGCTGGGATGGGGCGAGCCGCTTTACACGTTCCTCTACGCCGTCGGCATTATTTTCTTCGCATACTTCTACGTTTCGATCGTGTTCAATCCGAACGAAGTCGCGGACAACATGCGCAAGTATGGCGGATTCATCCCGGGCATCCGCCCGGGCAAGCGTACGGCCGACCACATTAACGAGATCCTGACCCGCATCACGCTGGTTGGCGCGCTGTACCTGATCATCATTTCGTTCATTCCGGAATGGATGATCGCCGGTATCCACTTGAACCATTTGCCGGGTTTCCTGGGTGCGTTCTTTGAACGACTGCCTACGTGGGTGACCAACGGCTTGGGAGTTAATTTTTATTTCGGCGGCACGTCGCTGTTGATCGTCGTAGGCGTCGCCATGGACACGGTGACGCAGATTGAAGCGCAATTGATCATGCGGCACTATGACGGATTCACTCCGCGCAGCGGACGAATCCGTGGCCGCAGGACTTGGTAGCAGAGCAAGACCCGTTCGACAGAACAAAGAATTCCGATTCCCAGCGAGACAGCAGTACGCCGGCCGGATCATCGGCTGAGACCACGAAGTCGGGAACGCACAGGAATAGTTCGATGGCAGACGAGGTCTTGCGACACATCGGGCCAATTATCCTGCTCGGGTCCCCAGGCGCTGGAAAAGGAACACAGGCCAAGCGGATTTCGGCGCGTTACGATATTCCGCAAATTTCGACCGGCGATCTGCTACGCGATCACGTTCGCCGCAGCACGTTGTTGGGGTTGATGGCCAAGAACGTCATGGAGCGCGGCGACCTGGTCTCGGACGATTTGGTCTGCGACATGGTGGCTCTGCGGTTAAAGCAGCCGGATTGTGTTCGCGGCTACATTTTAGATGGGTTCCCCCGCACGGCTGCCCAGGCGGCCTGGTTGGACAACTTTTTGGCGGGTTTGGTCGTTGACAACTCGAAGGGCGATAAGTCGAAGCCCGACAATTGGTTGCCGATTGTGGTTCGAATTGAAGTGGATTATAATAAGTTGTCGCTCCGGCTCACCGGACGCAGGACATGTCCCACCTGTGGGCGGATTTACAACATCCATTCCAGGCTACCTCGCGTCGAAGGGATTTGTGACTTCGATGGAACTCCGCTGATTATTCGCGAGGATGATCGCGACGAAGTAATCAAAGAGCGTCTAGCCACTTATGAGCGGCAGACCCGCCCGGTAGCCGAGTATTACAAGGCTAAGGGGCGTTTGTTCTGCGTGGATGGCGATTTGCCGGCGGACGAGGTTTCAGAAGAGATTTTTCGCAATATTGAAACGCACAGCGACAGCGCTGCGAGTGCCGAATAAGACGAATGGCGATAGTCTGCAAATCAGGCGCGGAGATTGAGAAGATGCGGCGCAGTGGCCGCTTGGTACGCGAAGTCCTCAATCACCTCCGCGAGATGGTAAAGCCCGGGGTCAGCACCATGGACCTCGAACGGGCCGCCGAGAAGAAGATTAAAGACGCGGGAGCGAAGCCGGCCTTCAAAGGCTATTTCGATTATCCCGCGGTGCTCTGCACCTCGATCAACGAAGAGATTGTTCACGGCATCCCTTCCGAGAAGCGAGTGTTGAAAACCGGCGACATCGTTTCCATCGACTGCGGTGTGGTGATGGAAGGCTACTACGGCGATGCCGCCATAACCGTTGCGGTAGACGGAGCAGTAAAGCCCGAAGTGCAAAAGCTGCTGGAGGTGACCGAAGCATCGCTCTACAAGGGCATCGAGCAGGCGCGGGTCGGGAATTCGATCGGCGATGTAGGCGCAGCAGTACAGGAATTTGTCGAGGCCAGCGGATTCAGCGTGGTCCGCGAATTTGTCGGACACGGTATCGGAACCAAGCTTCACGAGGAGCCGCAGATTCCGAACTACGGATCGCGTGGTCACGGGGCGAGGCTGAGAGAAGGAATGGTTTTGGCGATCGAGCCGATGGTTAATCTCGGTAAAGCCGGTACGCGAGTCCTGGATGACAAATGGACTGCGGTGACGGCCGACGGCAGCCTGAGCGCACACTTCGAGCACTGTGTGGCGGTGATGCGCGAAGGGCCAGTGATTTTGACGCAGTAGAGAACAGAAGAGTGAATTCTTATCCCCGGCGTTTAACCGGGTTGGTTTTGAGGAGCGATTTAATCTGAGCAAAGAAGACGCGATTGAGGTAATGGCAGTGGTGCTGGAACCCTTGCCGAACGCCATGTTCCGGGTGGAATTGGAAAACAAGCATCAGGTGCTGGCTCATGTTTCCGGCAAAATGCGTAAGAACTTTATCCGCATTCTGCCCGGCGACAAAGTCGCGGTCGAACTTTCGCCCTACGATTTGAATCGCGGACGCATAGTCTACCGCTACAAATAGTTCTAGAGTTAGGCCAATGAAGAACGGCCTACGACAAAGGCAGGATTATGAAAGTACGAGCATCGGTAAAAAAGATTTGCGATAAGTGCAAGGTCATCCACCGCAAGGGTGTGGTGCGTGTGATCTGCGAAACCGCGAAACACAAGCAGCGCCAAGGCTAAAGAGAGCATTTAGGAACAAGGAGCACTATGGCACGTATTGCAGGCGTCGATCTTCCGCGCAACAAACACGCGAACATCGCGCTGACCTACATCTATGGCATCGGGAACTCCCGGGCCGCGAGCATTCTCGATAAGGCCAACGTCGACCCCATGAAGAAGGTCCAGGACCTGGGTGAGGACGAAGTGAACCGCATCCGCCAGGTGATCGAAGCGGAAGGTCTGGTGGAAGGTGATCTGCGCAAGGACGTTTCGATGAACATCAAGCGGCTCATCGAAATCGGCTCCTATCGCGGATACCGTCATCGCCGTAACCTGCCGGTTCGCGGACAGCGTACCCACACCAACGCGCGCACCCGCAAGGGCCCACGCAAGGGAACGGTTGCCACCAAGAAGAAGTCGGCGGCAAAAACTTAGAATCTGTCGTTGGCCTTTGGTCGTTGGTCTTTGGCCAACGACCAAAGGTCGACGACCAAGGACGATTTATCCATGGCAAAACCAGCAGCAGGCGGCGCAGCCGCAACCGACAAAAAGGGCAAGAAGAAGACGTTCAAGAAGAAAGAGCGCAAACACGTTCCATTTGGCATTGCGCACATTCAGGCGTCCTTCAACAACACCATCGTGACCATCTGCGATCCAGCCGGCAACGTGCTGTCGTGGAAGAGTTCCGGTTCGCTCGGCTTCCGCGGTTCGCGTAAGGGAACTCCCTTCGCGGCCCAGCAGGCTGCCTCGAACGCCGCCAATATGGCGCGAGATCACGGCGTCCGCACGGTGGAAGTTCGGGTAAGCGGTCCGGGATCAGGCCGCGAATCGGCCATCCGCGCCTTGGGCGCGTCTGGGATTGAAGTCCGCAACATCAAGGACGCCACTCCCATTCCGCACAACGGCTGTCGGCCGCCGAAGCGTCGTAGAGTCTAACTTTTGTGTGTAGAGACGTCGCTCAGCTACGTCTTCTATCCACGAGCACGGGCGTCGAACGATAAGGCGCTGCAAACAGGGACGTTGCAAGCAACGTCTCTACAGCAACACCGTCCGGGACGAAGGGTGAAGCCAAACCCGTAAACCGGTCATCTAACTAGGAGAAGATAATTTGGCCAGATATACAGGACCTGTCTGCCGTTTGTGCCGCCGTGAGGGAATGAAGCTGTTCCTCAAGGGCACCAAGTGTTTCAGCGAAAAATGCCCCATAGAAAAACGCAACTTTGCCCCCGGTCAGCACGGTAAAGACCGCAAGGCGAAAATCGTTGGCTATGGATTGCAGTTGCGCGAAAAGCAGAAAGCAAAACGAATCTACTTCACCCAGGAAGGCCAGTTCCGCAACTACTTCGAGAAGGCATCGCGCTCGCAGGGAGTTACCGGTGAACTGCTCCTGCAACAGCTCGAACGCCGCCTGGATAACATCGTCTATCGGCTGGGCTTTGGCATTTCGCGTCCGCAGGCGCGGCAGTTGGTGCGCCACGGCCATGTTCACGTCGATGGACGCAAGGTTAACATCCCTTCGTACCAGGTAAGCGTGGGCGAAGAGATTTCCATCCGCGAGAGCAGCAACAAGATGCCGATTCTGGAGCAGTCGAAGGAATTCGCCAGCCACCAGAACGCGCCCACCTGGTTGTCGATCGATCGCGACGCATTCAAAGGCCGCATCGTCTCGCTGCCCAAACGCGACGAGATCCAGCAGCCGGTGAACGAGCAGTTGATCGTGGAACTTTACAGCAAGTAAGTTTCGAGTTTCAGGTTTCCAGTTTCGCGCGAAACTGGAAACTGATTTTGCAGGTCCACTATTCGTGCCAGATCAGCCTTTGCTGACATTCGACCTGAGGTTGGACCACCGCAGGGAGTCAGTATTGAGCCAAACGGCCGAAGGAGAAACACATGCTTTGGAAGGGCTTTCAAAAACCGAAACGTCTCGCAGTCGATACTTCAACCCTCACCGATAAGTACGGCATCTTCTGGGCACAGCCGTTTGAACGCGGCTTCGGCACCACCATCGGCAACGCTTTGCGGCGCGTCCTGCTTTCGTCCATCGAAGGCGCAGCCATCACTGCGGTAAAAGTCGAAGGTGTGTTGCACGAGTTCCAGTCGATTTCTGGAGTGGTCGAAGACGCCACCGACATCATCCTGAACCTCAAGCAGATCCCCTTCAAGTTGAGCGGTGACGCGCCGAAAGCGATTTATTTGCGCGCCGACCAGCCAGGAGTGGTGACTTCAGGCATGATCGAGGCCGACGCCGATGTCGAAGTGCTCGACAAAGACGTTTACATTGCCACCGTCAGCGAAGGCGGCAAGCTCGATATGGAAATGCGCTTGAAGCGCGGCCGCGGCTACGTCTCCGCCGATAAAAACTTCGATGAAGACCTGGGCATCGGTTTCATTCCGATCGACTCCGTGCATTCCCCGGTGCGCAAGTGCAACTACACCGTCGAAGCGGCCCGTCTCGGACAGATCACCGACTACGACAAGTTGACTCTCGAAGTCTGGACCAACGGCAG
>DATBAT010000051.1:0-18249 GCA_036271375.1 Terriglobales bacterium | reverse complement strand
CTGAACCTGCGTATCGTCGAAGAGGGACGACTGAATGTCCATCGAGCGTCCCCAGGTATACGAACTCAGCAAGCTTAATCCCTTACTGAAGCGGCGCGTCAGCTTCAATTGAAGCGCGTTATAAGCGGATTCGCCGACGTTCTCGCCCGCATTTAAATCTCCTACCAGGAAACCGTCGGTTGTGTGAGTGATAGGACGGCGATCGTCGAGCGGGCCGGGGCCGGGTGTCGCGTTATTGATGTCCGTATAGATGATTAGCTTCGTCCCCTTCTGCCCCACATAGGTAGCGCTCAGCACGGTGTCCTCGAGTAACTGCCGCTCCACCGCGAGATTCCATTGCTGACTGTATGAATTCCGGTTGCGCTTGTTTTGTGGCCAACCGCCAAATTCATTTTGCGTTCCCGCGTCGGCCGGGAAAGCCGTCTGAAAGGTTGCGTCGGGATACGTCGTATCCTGACTGCTGCGCTGCTGCGCCAGAAGCGGGAAATTCTCACGCAAGTCCTCGCTCTGCTGGAAGTAGGTCGAGGTGTAAAAGATCGAGTACCCGCTGCGGACCACGGTCTTCGGCGTCAGCATGTAGGAAATGCCAACCCGCGGCGCGAAATTATTCCAGTCCGGATCCATAATTCCTGGCCGCGCATTTGCCGGCTCAAATTCTCCAGTGTTCGGACTGGGATATGGGTTCGGCAGCGAGTGCAGAAGCTGCGCTGCCAACTGCCCGGTCTGCGGATCACGAAAAATATCCAGATCGCTTTGTTGCCGGGTCGACTCAATCGGCCATTGGTTATATTCGTAGCGAATCCCCAAATTAACCGTCAGCTTGGGGGTCACCTTCCAGTCGTCTCCGAGATAAAAATCATAGTTCCAGTTGAGCAAGTTGGACTGCGTGCTGCCCACGATGCGCGCATCGAAGCTCGGATATCCGAGCAGGAAACTGGCAAGCGCCGAGCCAGTTCCATCTGGATTCGTAAGGTCAGCCGTGGTTCGCGAATCGAAATCAAACTCGCCGCGTGATCCGTCGTCGGGGAAATAGCGCACATGGTTTTTTCGGATGTCCAGCCCTGCGGTGAAGCTGTGCCGCCCGAAAATATGCAGATAGTCCACCTTCCCCTGCCAGGTGGTGTGGGGACCAGTGATCGTGTAGTCGCCGCTGACGTAGTCGAATCCCGGAATCCCCAGGCCCGGTAGCACGTTGGCCGGCAGAGTCGTCGCCAATCCTTGAATTCCGGTTTGCGTTAGAAAGTCTGAACGCGTAACTCCGGTTAACGGCTGGAAAGACGGTAGTTCGTTGCGGTTATACCCCAGTTTGACGTCAATATTGGAAACCGAACTGAAGGTGTAATTAAAGGAAAACACGCCGTTAATAGAAGTGCGGTCGCGCGAGCTCTTTACATTGGGAAACTCGGTCGCACCGGTCGTGGCCACGTGATCGTAGGACACGCGAGAGAAGATATTCATTCGGTCGCTGAAGGAATGATCTACTCTGCCGTTGAACTGGTTTCCGCTTTCCGTATTCGGCAAATTGTTAATCAGATTCCCCGACAAACCGGCGGCATTGGGGGCCGGCCAGAGAGCAGAATAGGCAGCGGACGCCGCGTTGATTCGGTCCGCCGGAATGATGTTGTTGGGAAATTGCTGCCGGGTTTCGATGGGGTTGCCGCTCCCGTCGACCGCGCATGCGGGGTTGCTGCCCTGGCCGCAGGTCGTCAGCGGATCATAGATCGGCGCCTGCCCGGAAAAATCTCCCTGCAGTTCGCTCTGTAGGGGCACCGTGGCGACCAGCGTGTTGGCCTGGCTCACCCGCAGCCCCTCATAAGCGCCAAAGAAGAAAGTCTTGTTCTTGTAGATCGGGCCGCCGAGCGTCGCCCCGAACTGGTTCATGCGTAGCGGAGTTTTCGACGGAGCAAAATATCCGCGCGCGTCGAAAACGTCATTGCGCAGGAATTCGTAAACGTCGCCGTGGTACGCATTCGTTCCAGATTTGATCGCGACGTTGATGTTGGCCCCGGCCGCGCGGCCGAACTGTCCGGAGGACGTTCCCGTCTGCACCTTGAATTCCTGAATGGCGTCCACGCTCGGCGTCATCGCATAGAAGTTCCACGATAGTTCATTGTTCTCGATACCGTCGATGGTGTAGTTGTTGTCCTGCCCGCGCGTGCCGTTGATCGCCGGGGACGCCATCGAGGTCCGTCCCACCCGGAACGAATTCGACTGGTCCTTGGTTCGTGCATACGAGCCGGGGGACAGGTTAATGAGGTCGATAAAGCTACGGCCGTTCAGGGGTAGGTCCACGGTTTCCCGGTTGGTGATGACCGTGCCCACCGTAGTCTCTGAAGTCTGAATCGTGGCCGAGGTCGAGCTGACTTCCACGGTTTGCGAGGTCTCTCCCAACTGCAACCGGAAGTCTTGTTCCACCGTCTGGTCGACCTGAAGGGTGATCTCCTGGGTCACCTGTTTGGCGAAACCGGCAACCTGCACGGATACGGTATAAACGCCTGGATTTAATCCGTTGACCTTGTAGAAACCTTGGTCGCCAGTTGTGCTTTGACGGACCACTCCCGTTTCCTTATTAAGGATGGAAACGGCCGCATTCGGCACCACGGCACCGGAACTGTCGCTCACAATGCCTTGAAAACTTCCGAACGTAGTTTGCGTAAAAGCGCTGGTCGCCGTTAAGGCGACGAATAGAAGAAGAGAAATGCGCCACGAGCGCTCGAACGTGAAAAATCCGGCCATGTTTCGATCCCCCTGCGGACGCGCCCACCACCTAACCCAGGTTGGCGCTAGAGATAATCGACAATCAATAATCGACTATTGGCTTACTTTAACCCGTCATGGGTCAAGGTTGTCAAGATCAAAAAATTAATGGCCTCGAACACCGGTAGTTATTCCGGCCCGTTGCCAAGGTTCGGTCCGGTAGATTTGCTTGCCTTCTCTTCAGCCAGCCTGGCGCTCTGTAGCCTTTTAAAAGCAGCAAGATGGGTTGCAGCCTCTTGCGGATTGCCTTGTTTGCCGTAGAGTTGCGCCAGGTGATATTCGGCCTCTTCGGCAATTCGTCCGGTCTTGGCGTGCCCGGCGGCGGCCTGCCACGCCTCGAGGGCATCTGCGGGCTTGCCACTGGCCTCGTAGACCTTGGCCAAGCCGGCAAGGGCGTCGGTGTCGCCAGAGTCTGCCTTCAACGCGCGTTGCAGGTATGGCAGGGCTTCGTCGAACTTCTCCTGGCGTACCAGCAGCGTTCCCATGGCTGAATTTGCTTCGGCACTTTGCGGATTGATCTTCAATTCGCCCCCGTAGGCCTCCGCTGCTTTATCCAGATCAGAATTCTTGCGGTAGATCTCCGCCAAAGCCAAGTGGACCTGCGGAAGCTCGGGATTAGCCTTAATGACCGCTTGGTATTCCTTAATCGCGGACTCTGTCTGACCCGACTCGGCAAACGCCTCAGCCATCATCTGGTGTACCCGGTAGGAGTTCGGATCCGCCTGAAATAAGTGGCTGAATACGTCTTTGGATTGTTGTAGATAAGCTCGACCCAGGTGGTAAAGAATGTCCGGATCCTCAGGATTTAGCTTGCGCGCAAGTTCCAGTTGCTGCTCGGCGGCATGGAGCTGTCCAGTGTCGAAGAACGCCAATCCCAACGCCGTATTCAACTCCGGATCGTTGGGCGCTTTCTCGACCCCTTTTTTCAGAAACGGGATGGCTTGTGCCGCATTTCCTGAAAGATAGAGATCGAGCCCAAGCACATTGTTTGCCGCGGCCAGTCCGGGCTTTATCTGCAAGGCATGGCGGAACAGCGGAATCGAAGCTTCAAACTGCTTCTGCTGATGTCGCACCAGGCCCAGATTCATGTAGGCCTCCGCGAAACCTGGGGATGCATCGATCACTTGCTGGTATTCCGCGGCGGCATTTTCCAGATCGCCGGCCTTGTGGGCGGTGACTGCCCGCTGCATCTGCTCAAGGATTTTAGGATCGGAAGGCGCTCCCTTGGGAGCACTGTTTTGCGCGGGAAGCCACGCAGATAAAAAAACGAGTAACAGTGGCAGTAGCGCGGCGCGAGGCTTCATGGTTTGCCCTCCGTGCCGGTTGGTTCGGTCACGGTGATGGCCTGATTAGCGGAGACATTGGTCAGCCGCTGCACAACTCCGCTGGGCCAAATGATCTCGATCAACGAGGCTGTCTTGTCTTTACCGAGTCCAAAATGCACTCGCTTGTCACTGGCGGAGAGGTAGCTGCCCGCGGTGGTGACATAGCCAAACTGCGCAAGTCCGGACTCGCCTACCAGCTTGATGCGCGCGCCCAGCCCATCACGGTTGCTCCTGGTTCCCACGGTGTTGATCGAGAGCCAGTGATTCCCTGATCCTCCGTCGTTGTGCAAGACCACCGGGACATCGTTGAGGACCGCCACCACCGCGTCCACATTTCCGTCGTTGTCGAGATCGCCAAAAGCCGCGCCCCGCCCGGCGAGCGGCACCAGAAAAGGCGCTCCACTCTCAGCCGAGACGTTGACAAATCCGGAGGTGGTATTTCGCGCCAGCAGCAGCGGCATGCGGTACGGGATGCTGGGGTGCAAGTGCTGGACGTTATCCATCACGTGGCTTTGCGCCACCAGGAGGTCCTTGCGGCCGTCGTTGTCATAGTCGAGGAAGTGCACACCCCATCCTGAGGAATACAGGGTAATACGCCCTAGGCCAGTCTGAGTGGTGGCGTAGTTGAAGGAATTTCCTCCTTCGTTGCGATAGAGCGCGTACCGCTCATTGGATAGGTCCGTAATGGCAACATCCGGGCGCCCATCGTTGTCGTAATCGGCGAAATCGACGCCCATGCCGGCGAATGGCAATCCGTCGGCATTGAAGGCCGCGCCGGCGCTCAGCGCCCGCTCGCTGAACTTGCCGTGTCCGTCATTGTGCAGCAGAAACTGCTCCATGGAGTCGTTAGCCACAAAAACATCGGCGAGACCGTCGCCGTCATAGTCGTTGAAGGCGACTCCCAACCCTCTTCCCGGAAAAGCGGCGATACCAGCGGCCGCGGACACGTCGCTGAATGTGCCGTCTTTATTGTTGTGGAACAGGATACTGGTGGTCGCGGGAAACTTGTCAGGATGACAGTAGCCGCGAAATCCGGAGAGCGGATCTCCGCAGAATGGATTCTTGTCGAAGCTCCACTCCATGTAGCGCGTGACGAAGAGATCGAGATATCCGTCGTTGTCGTAGTCGAAGAATCCTGCGCTGGTCGACCATCCGCCGGCTGCGACGCCCGCACGTGTCGTCACATCGGTGAAGGTTCCGTCGTGGTTGTTGTGATACAGGACGTTTTTCCCGTAGCTGGTGACGTAAAGATCGGGAAATCCGTCGTTGTCGTAATCTCCGACCGCGACTCCCATTCCGTAATTGCCGTCTCCGGCGTTGGCCAGGCCGGCTCGCTCCGTAACGTCGGTGAAGCTGCCGTCTTTGTTCTGAAGATAAAGCCGACTCCAGTAGCGGGGATCGTGACGATCGAAGTTTGCTGGCATCTCCATCGGATCGGTGATCCGGCCGCTGTTGACCAGGAAAATGTCGAGTAGGCCGTCACCGTCGAAATCGGCGACCCCGACTCCGCCGCCCATGGTTTCAATCAGATATTTCTGGCTGGTGGGCGATCCTTCGTGGCGAAAGTTGATTTTCGCCGCCTCGCGAATGTCGCGAAACTTGGGAAGCGCCGAAGATGTCTGCGAGTGCAGGGGGACAAGAAGAGCCAGCAGACCCGCTCCCGTCAGTATCGACCATCTTCCGCGGGACGAGGGGCCGGATGCGACTGACATCTTAGTGAATACTCTGTATCGTTGCGATTACGGCTGCCCGGATGCGGAGCGAAAATTTCCCGGGAATCAGCTTGCATCTTATCCCACGCCCACTTCGCTCGTTTCATAGGCCGGAGCCGGATTAAAGTGCTCCCTGCCGAACACCATGTCGGAGTAATTCCCCAGTGGAGGCGTAGAAAGTCGCGGCATGCGAAAGCGCTCAAGCGCCGCGCGGTCCAGCTCAATGCCCAGCCCCGGACCCTCTGGCACTGCCACTTCCCCGTCAACTACTTGGAGAGGCTCCACCAGCAACTCATCGATGAATGGATTGCCTGTGCGGTCCATTTCCACCGTGAGCCCAGTGGGCAACGCTGCGATTAGGTGCATATTGGCGACGAGGGCGACGGCGTCGCTCCAGGTGTGCGTGGCAACCCGAATTCCTCGATCGCCTGCCATCTTGCCGATCCGGTAGCACTCAGTAATCCCACCCGATCGCGAACAATCGGGTTGAACGATATCCACTAGCCCTTGGTCGAGCAGTTCGCGGAAGCCTTGCACCCCGAATTCGTTTTCGCCTGAGGCCAGCGGAATACCTACGGATGGGCGCAAGGCCAGAAAGTTATCGATCTGCTCAGGCGGAAACGGCTCCTCGAACCAAAAGACCCCGGCGGCGCGATATTCGGCGGCAATGCGCTCGGCTTGCGCCAGGCTGTAGCGGGCATTGCCTTCGACCATCAGGCGATTGCCGGAACCAATCGCCTTGCGCACCACGGCGACCGCCTCGCGGTCGTAGTCGTAGTTGCGGCCCAGGCGAGTTTTCATGCCACGAAAGCCAAAGTCCAGATGCCGCTGAGCTTCCTCGCCCAATTCCTTCGGATCGTCTTTCCATAGCAGGGCGCTGGCATATACCGGCACCTTGCTCCGATTGGCGCCAAGAAGCTGGCTTATAGGCTTGCCCGCGGCTTTGCCACGAATATCCCAAAGGGCAGTATCAATGCCTCCTAAGGCCGAGACCGCCGCACCCTTGCGGCCGTACCAGCGGGTAAGCCGATAGCAAAGATCCCATATCTCTTCCACTTGCAGAGGATCACGCCCGAGAAGGATGGGCTGCAAATGCTCTTCAATGATCGAGGTGACGAGGCCGGGGTGGGAATATACGGAACCTACACCCGTAAGCCCATCCTCGGTATGAACGAAAACCAGGCAGGAAAGCCTTCCGTTGCAGTACCCTCCGGCGAACTTGAACCCCTTACCACTCGGATATTCGTGACGAAGAGTTACAACTTCGATTTGCGCGATCTTCATAGATTGGGAATACCTACGGCGCTCTTGGAGCTTCGCAGAAAACAATAGCATACTGAATCAACTATTGGTAATATATAATCGATTGTTGATTAAAAGGTGACAAGGAGAAGCTCATGAACAGCGACAAATTGGTGAGCCGTACTGCGGAAACCCTTTCCGTTCTCTTCTTATTGGTAGCCGGAGCCGCCGCGCAATCTACGCCGCCGCCTGCCAACGCGTTTCTAACTCCGAGGCCTTTCCTCCACATTCCGGGCCCAAACCCGATCATCGTGCGGGGCGCGAAGGACGCGTGGGACGGGGACTACATCGAGGCGGGCGACGTCACCGAGGACTTTGGGACTTACTACTTCTTCTATCACGGGGCTCCGCTAGACCATAAGAAGTGGGGGCCGGGCGGATACCGGATCGGAGTGGCCAGCGCCAAGAATCCACTCGGGCCGTGGACGAAGGTCGGCGACAAGCCGCTAATTGATGTGGGGACTCCCGGAAGCTGGGACGATACGGATGTGGCGTGCCCGGTTGTGCTCAAGGAGAAACCGGGAAAGTACGACCTGTGGTATTGCGGCGTGAGCCGCGGAACCAACGGCAAGAACCGCCGCTGGGGCATAGGCTTTGCCACCGGCCCCAGCCCACTAGGACCCTGGACGAAGTATGGGGACGGGCCGGTGATCGAAGGTTTTGGCTACGTAAGCAGCGTGATAAAGAAGGATGGAAAGTATTTTCTGTATTCGGAAGACCCCATTAGCGCCACCGCGGAGGACTACGGACCGATGTCACTGGCGACGGCCGACAAACCGGAAGGTCCGTGGACACAGTGGAGCGGCAACCCGGTGCTTCCCGCAGGCGAGACCGGGGCCTGGGACGACGCGGGATACTCGGAAGCCAAGGTCATGTACCGCGACGGAATGTTTCATATGTTCTACGGCGGATCAAAAGAATATGTACCGCGAAGATTGACGCGCGAGAGTATCGGATACGCCTACAGCACCGACGGCATGCACTTCACAAAATACGGTGGCAATCCCGTGGCACCGCGTGAGGCCGATCCGAATGCTGCGGCGTTTGCGGAGGTGCATTGTTTCTACGAGCCTCCGTTTATTTACCTCTATCACACCCTGCGTTATGTGGATCCGGCCAAGTCGTTTATGCCGGGCGACATTGACGTCGAAGACCTGGGTGTCGAGGTGCTGGCAACGCAGCCTGATTTCTCACTGCCGGTTCCGGCTTTGACGCGGGAGTCGCTGGAAGCGAAGGCCACCACCCAACTGGGGGAAGTCATGCCGATCGCGGTAAAGGGCGCGGCGCGGGTTAACCTTGTAGCGGAGGGCACCTATGAGAAGGGTGCGAAAGCCGGCTTGCGGGTACATGTGCGTTCGAGCATCGACGGAATGTCCTTCGACACCACGGATTTGATTAGTTTTGACAGCGATGTGCAAGCGGGAACAATCGGGAGAAAAACTGTACCCTTACCCAATCCAGGACCGTTCATCAAGGTCATAGTGGAAAACCTCGACACCGCACACAGCATTTCCAACGTGAAAGTAACCGCTGTTCTGAACGGAAACTAGCCGCATCGCAAAAGGGAGGGTGAATGGTTCGATTTCAAACCACTTCGCCCCCCTTTAGTCTTCTGCACACATCTCATCCATGAAAATTACCAAGGTAGAAACAGCGGTGCTCGAGGTTCCGCTGGATGTCCCCATCGCGGATGCCCAGAGCCGTCTCGATAAGTGGGGTTTGCTTTACGTTCAGATTCACACCGATGAAGGCATCACCGGGTGCGGGTACAACTCGAACACGGGGGCCGGCGCGCGAAGCCTGAAGACTCTGATGGACTACGATATCGCGCCGCAGTTGATCGGGCGCGACGTGTTCATGGTGAAGCGGATATGGGAGGAGATTTACCTCCGAACCCATTTCACCGGCGTCACCGGAGTTTCGGTACAGGGGCTGGCCGCGCCGGAGATTGCGATGTGGGACGCCATCGCAAAGCGGCTCCAGCAACCGCTGTGGAAGATTCTTGGCGGCTACGAATCCAGCCAACTCCCAACCTACAACACGGACGGCGGGTGGCTTTCGCTTTCGCAGTCCGAACTAGTGGAGCGGATGCGCCGTCTGGCCGACCAGGGCTGGCACGGCATGAAGATGAAAGTTGGCGGCCCCGATCCAGCGGTGGACTACGAGCGCGTGGGAGCAGTGCGCAAGGCGATTGGACCCGGCGTCAAGCTCATGGTGGACGCCAACACAAATTGGGATGTACCCACCGCGATTAAGTGGACGCGACGCCTAGCTGACTTCGACATTTTCTGGATGGAAGAACCGGTGCACCCATTCGATGTTGGGGGAAACGCCCAGGTAGCGCGGGCGGTGGAAACCCCGCTCGCTCTCGGCGAGAACATTCATTCGGTACACATGTGGCGTGACATGTTCGAGCAGCGCGCGGTCGGAATAGTTCAGGCGGACGCGCTGAAGCTGGGAGGAATTTCATCCTGGCTGCAAGTGGCATGGATGGCGCATGCCTATAGTCTTCCGGTTGTCCCCTCCGTATGGGACATGATGCAGTTGAACGTCCACCTGTGTGCCTCGATTCCAAATGCTTTTAAGGTAGAGTTCATCCCCTGGATCTCGAAGATATTCCTACGCCCCGTAGAATTTGTAGATGGTTACTTGAAGGTGCCGCAAGAACCGGGAGCGGGTACTGAGATCAGTCCGTCTGCGCTCGAAAAATATCGGGTGGCATAAAAGATTTCTAAGTGCTTTGAAATATGGTGGCCAGGGACGGAGTTAAACCAGTAGGTTTTGATGAACTTTTTCAGCTATCGATCTTTAAATCCCGGAAGCCGAAATGTTGATGAGGCTGTTGTTTCTCGTTCCCCGAATTCGTATCTGACCCGCTGAACAAGCAATTTCGGTTACGTCACCGAAACCATCCGGAATCCTTGTCAACACGGCGGAATACTTTACTCTCTTGACTCCTAGAGCGGGGACAAATGTCAGCGTCGGCTCGTCGAAGAGTCGACCCGAAAGAAATGCCTCTCGACGTAATACTGGCAAGGGTGTAGTGCCAAATTCCAGCCCACGAGCCTGTGTGCGTTGTTTCCAGGGGGCGGCGGCAATGCCAAGATTTTCCTCCCAGATCGCAACCCAGGGGAAATCGCTGCGCTTGAAACAATAGGCAATTAACAGGCCAAGCTTGTGATTGACTGCGGCCACGAATCCCAAGTCTCTTTTCTTATCTACCAGCGTTGCAACTACAAAACCGAGGCCTTTACGCGCGAACGGCCGCGTTAAATCTATCTTCCCCCCTTCAACCAGGGGAGCGTTCGGCCATTCGAACTCTTCGTTCGAGGCGAGGAGGGCGCGGCCCTCGTCATATCCATGAGGATAGGTGATTGCCCTTGTGCCGGGCAGGGCAACCGAGGAATCCTCGGACGAAAGGAATTGCGGGCCCAGGGTGACGTGCTGGGTCCAATGAAAGAAGTGGTCGGACTTGCGCTCATTGCGCACAGTCTCCGTGAAATAGACGACCGATTCGTCTTTTCTCAATTCGATCTCGCGGCTGAAATGCAGCCCGGAGACGGGAAGCCGCACCGACATTTCCAAAGCAAGTTTCTGCGCTGTTTGTGAAACGCGCGTCTTGGTCCATTTCGACCATGGTGCTTCGCCGTGTTGCGACATGCCTAACGCGGCCTCTTCGGCGGAGGGCGAACCGAAATAATCCAGGCAGATGTTGTGGCCGACGATTCCGGAAAGTAATTTTCCTTCGGTGATTGTGCCGTACTCGCGCTTGTGCGGCTTCTCGCTGTACTCGTGAGGTTCGATCGACTTCCAGGGAGGAACCCATAGCGGACTGATGCTGAGCGAGCCATCAGGATTTTCCAGTTGGAATTCCGCAATGTGGCCTCCGCCCGTGAGCGTGGTCAAACGCACAACATTGTTTCCCAAGGTGTAGGCTTTTCGGCCGTTCCACGTGGCGGCTTTGCAAATCATCTTCTTCCTAGGGTTCATAGACTACTGGCTCTGCATCACTGCAAGTTTGAAGGGCTCGATGCAACCAACCATGACAGAGTCTTCTCCATATTTTTGCAGGAGATTCTTAGCGATTTCGTCGAAGAACGATTTCGTCTTCGCATAGCTGGTATAGGGCGCGTCTCCGGCAAGAATCTGTTTCAAGTGGAACTCAGCTTCGGTGAGGTCTTTGCCATCTTCGTAGATGGGCCGGGGCCACACAGTGATATCGATCATCTTGTCCCATCCCGTTTCTTTGTTCCATGCCAGCAGCTTGGCGAAATAGTCTTCCAACAGTTCCGCGCATTGTTTGACGCTTGGCTTTCCGCGGAGGGCTTTCAGAAACTCCTGGCGGGCCGCACGGATTTCCAACTGCATTTGCAGGTTTCTTGCCACGGCTAGTGGATCAGGAAATAGTAAGCGCCCCAGCGCTCCGGGGCGGCCAGCACTATGACTTTGCAGCATTTCGTTCAGCCGTTTCAAGGTGCTGTCGATGCGGTCCGAATCGGTTTCTCGTAACGCCAGGAAAGAATCGGCAATCAATTCTTTTTGTTCTGGATAAAGCTGTTCCGCTAGATCCAACATGACGTCCTTCTCAGGATGGCCCTCGTAGTCCCTGTTCCAAGCGGTCTCGAAGAAGTAATAGGTGCGAGGAAATTGCAGCAACATCAATTGATTATTTCCCATCACGCCACGAAGCCCAGGGAACTGATTTGCCCGATCGAACACCTTACGCACAGACTCCTGACCGAGATTGGTCAAGGGGAATGCCGGCTCACTCTCAATCGCGCCGTATGGAAGATAGACCGTTTTCGCCAAGACATCTTCTTTTTGCACCACCGGCAAATACGGCGGCTGGCCAGCAATCAGCGCCCAGGGTTCTGTGAGGTTAGCCTTGAAGTTCCTAACCGTCTCACCCATAAAGGCAACATCGCTCTCGTCGGGATTTTTGTCGCTCCAGTCGTAGGACGCGACGACTGAGTCGTTGGAAGTGAAAAATTTATGGCGTCCCCATCCAACGTGCATCCAGTCGATCAATTTTGTTTGGTCTTTTGCCAGGCTGTACTGGTTCAGTAGCTTTCTTGCTGCCTGGAATATTTTTACCTGGTCGCTCAATGGACTTTGCGGCCAGCTACCCGGGTCGGAGTCGATCATCACAAAAGCGTCGGCGTTATTGACGATTTTGTAGAATGCCTCGAACGATTTCAGGATCCGCGCGAACTGTTCTGGTTCGGCAGGATTCATGTCCTTCTGGCAATCGTTGACCCAGTATGCGCGAAATCTTGGATCGGGCGTACCGCAGTTGCTGGTGCCAATCCGGTTGGCCGACTGCATAATCCACACTTCCATGCCGCGCTGGTTCTTCGCGTAGTCCACGACGCGTTGGACCTCTTGCAGGTAGGCTTCGTCTTCCGTGGATAGCGGGACCGGCAAGATCTCCATGAACGGCCACAAATAAAAAAGATTGATGCGCTGCGCCCACGCGATATCGACGAAACGCTTCCAGTCGGGTTCCTTCCAGGAACGAAAAGCGTAAGGATAATTGAGCGGCCAGCCGTTTAGATGAATACCGCGGACTGCGTAACTAGGTTTGTTTTGCAGATTGAGCGGGCCGTCCAGATAGGCGGACTTCCCTTCCGCCCGGACCATCTGCATCAGGGTAGCGATGCCTGTGTTGGTGCCGTGCGGGTCGGCGCCAACGACAGCGATGATTTTGACTCCGTTCTTTTCCGAGGAACGAATGAGTGACCCGTCGCTGCCCAGGTCTTTGACGGAAGCGACGTCAGCGCCGGAGACTGTCGCCATCTTCTCGCCAATCGCAATTATCGTTTTAGCTTTACGGACAGCCTTCATCGAAGACGAAAGCGCCGTGGGCTTGCCACTGATCTCGGTTAAGTATGTTCCAAGGTCTTTCGCCGCGTATTGGACAAAGGATGGTTCCGCGGCATCGACGAGAATGGTGGCGTCATCGAGAACGATTCGTTGTTTATCCTGCGCGAAGCCAAATGCGCTCGTCGCTAACAGGGTGGCCAGAAATAAAATTCGTTTCATGCGCTCTCCTTAACCGCTACCAGCCTTGAATCAGCGCGAGTTTAAAGGGATCGATGCAACCGATCATCACGGAATCTTTTCCGTATTTTTGCAGAAGGTGCTGGCTGATCCCGTTGAAAAACTCGTCAGCCTGCGCATAGCTCATGTAGGGCTTTCCCTGGGTTATCGACTCTTTCACCCTGGTCATGGCTTCAGTAAGGTCCTTGCCGTTTTCGTAGATTGGCGTGCGCCAGATGGTGATGTCGATCATCTTGTCCCAGCCGGTCTCTTTGTTCCAGGCAAGCAGCTTGTCGAAATACGCCTCGACCAGATGCGCGCTTTCCTTCACGTCTGGTTTGGACTGCATTCCTTTGATCAGAGACTGGCGCGCTAAGCGGATCTCCAGTTGCAACTGAAGATTTCGGGCAACGATCAGGCGATCAGGAAATAGATAACGGCCGATTGGGCCCGGACGTCCGGCGTCACCGCTCTGAATCAGCTTTGTTAGACTTTCAAGCGTGGGCCGGATTTTTTCCGGGTCATTTTCCCGGAGGCCCTTAAATGATTCGGCGATCAGTTGTTGGTGGTCAGGATAGAGCTGTCCTGCGAGTTCGGTTAGAACTTCGGAATCTTTTCGTGTCTTGTATTCGCCGTCCCAGGCGCGATTGAAGAAGTAAAACGTACGGGGAAATTGCAGGGACATCAACTCGTTGTTGCCCATGATGCCCTGAAGCTCGGGATATTTCGCAGCCGTATCGAAGACCTCCTGTACCGACTCGAAGCCAATGTTGGTGGCGGGAAACGCTGGCTCCTCCTCGATTGCGCCGTAGTGGAGGTAGACCGTTTTGTCGAGGGCCGATTCGTTCTTGGCGGATTCCAGGTAGTGCGCCATCCCTGAAATCAAGCTCCACGGTTCCGCCAGATTGCTTTTGAAATTACGGATGGTCTCCTGCATGAGTGCGATCGCTTGCTTGCCGCTCTCATCGCCGGTGGAATGACGCCCCCAGCCCAGCCACATCCAGTCGATCAACTTTGTCTTTTCCGCGTGAACGTTGTACTGATTCAGGAGCTTGCGAGCGCCATTGAAGATTTTTGTCTGATCGCTCAGAGGGCTTCCCGGCCAGCCACCGGGGTCGGAATCGATAAAACAAAAACCATCGGCATTGTTTACGATTTTATAAAGCGCTTCAAAGTGCGTGAGGATATTGGCGAACTGCTGCGGGTCGGAGGGATTCATGTCCTGCTGACATTCTCCCGGAACCCAGTACGTCCGAAACCGCGGATCTTTCACTTTGCAATCGGAGACCGCTACACGGTTTGCCGACTGCATGATCCAAACTTCCATTCCACGCTGCTTCTGGGCATAGTCAACCACGCGTTGAACTTCCTGTAGGTAAGCTGCATCCTCCGCCGACAGCGGCACTGGAATGATTTCCATGAAGGGCCACAGGTAAAACAGATTGATGTGTTGCGCCCACGCGATATCCACGAAGCGCTTCCAGTCGGCTTCCTTCCATGAGCGGAATGCGTACGGGTAGTTCAACGGCCAGCCATTGAGATGAATTCCGCGGACTGCAATATCCGGTTTGCTACGCAGATCTAGCGGGCCATCGACATAGGCGGACTTGCCTTCAGCCTGAATCATTCGCATGAAAGTGGCGATGCCGGCATTGGTGCCATGCGGTGTAAGACCAGCTATCGCGACAATTTTTAACTTTCCTTTGTCGAAAGACCGGATCACCGAACCTTCATTCCCTAAATCGTTCGAGGGTGAGTCAGAACCCATAGCGCGGGTCATCTTCTCTCCGATGGCGATGACCGTTCCTGCCTTGCTTGCCACCTTCGTCGAGTCTGCGACATTCACCTTCGTGCCAGTGATCTCCGTTAAGTAAGTGGCTAGATCTTGGGCGCCGTATTGGACGTAGCTGGCCTCAGTTGCATCGACGAGAACAGTCGTATTATCGAGCGAAATTTTTTGGGAGACTTGCCCGAAGCCAAAAGGCACGGTCATCGCCAAGAAGGTCGTTATCACTGCAAGTCGTTCAATAATAGAGTGCATTATTTACCTGCCACAAAGATACCGGGAAGTTTCGACCCGCAAATGGTATTGCAGCAATCACGACTTGTAAAGTAAATCTTGCTATATTATCGATCATTGTTCAAAGTCGGAGGTGGCTATGAAGGCCCGCTTGGCAGCGATCCTTCTAATTTGTTCCCTGGCGTCTTTCGCCCAAACCAACACACAAATTTTTAGCATCGGCGTCAAAGACAGCACGTTCACTGAGTTCGACCGGCATTACGAAACCGGAAGCGAGGTCTTGTATAAGACCGGCGAGAGTTCCGCCAAGAATTGGCCCTACTACCAGGAAGGTTCTTTCGATTCCGCGGTGACCCGCAGCACCATGCAAGAGGATTGGGTCACAACGAAGCCCGGCCCCACGCCAGTTCCCTTTCAGCTACATTTCGTACTGCCCAATTCGCCGCAAGGAACTTTCACGGTTCACCTCGACGCAATTTTTCGCTACCGGCGGCCTGCGCCTCCGATTTTCGCATTGCTGGTCAATGGGAAAAACGCGGCGAATTATCGGCTGAATCCGCATCCCGCTCCCGAGCTTTGGTGGCCCAACGGAGGCGAGGCTGACGGCAATACTCAATATTTTGGATACCAATCCCTGGATATGCAGCTGCCCGCGTCATTTTTTCTAAAAGGCGCGAACACGCTTTCAATTCAATGTCTGGATGGCTTCGGCATCTACTACGACCATCTTTCGCTAGCGAATGATTCGAGGAAGGCTCCGCCGGAGATAGTCGCAGCCTCCGTTGAACCGACCGTGCTATATAAGCACCGTCCGTCAGGGTTGGTGGAGTTGGCGAAAGTTCGCTTGACTACTACGAAGCCATTGGGTCGCAGAAGCCTACAGATTCAAGTGGGTAGTGCGAAACTTGAAAGCAGCGTAAGCCAAGACGCAGCCGGTGAGGGCGAAGCACTGATCGAAATACCGGCGACCGATGTTCCGCTGCCAGTCTCGCTTTGCGTTTCAGGAGTTAAAGCTCCGGTCTACCAGGGGACGTTTACGCCGCTACGCAAATGGCAGGTCTACGCCCTGCCGATGGAGCAGGCTGACTTCGGATACAACGATCTACCCGCACGCACGCTCGAATGGGAAAACCGCTTCATCGACAAAGCGCTGGATATTCAGAAGCAGTATCCGTCGTACTCATTCACGCTGGACGCCGCGGCCAATCTGGAATCCTATCTGGCCACCCGCGGTGAAGAAAATGGAAAGCAACTGCTAGGGCATCTTCAAACCGGAAAGTGGGGGATGAATGCACTTTACGCCAACTTCTTCACCGGCCTTTCTACGCCCGAAGAACTGTTTCACACCGTCAGCTTTTCTCTAAAGGCTGGCCGCACGCACGGATTCCCCATCGATTCAGCGTCGCAAACCGATGAACCGTCGATCACCTGGGCGCTTCCCCAGATTCTTTCCGATGCCGGAATCAAATACTTCACTAACGGCAGCGATCCAATTCGCGGCGCGACCAATCCTATTGGACATCTCAACTTCAATTCTCCTTTCTATTGGGAGTCGCCAACAGGGTCGAAAGTCCTTATGTGGAGCGGGGTTTCGTATACCGCGGTCGATGACATGACATGGGGCGGATGGAATGCCAAGTCCGCGAAAAACGGCGCATATGCCACGTCAACATTCGGGCTGACGCAGTCTATTCCACTTTTTCTCTCGCAGTATGAGCGCGAAGACTTCCCTTTTGACGCAGTGATGTTATTTGGATTGCATAACGACGAAATCCCCATGCGGCACTGGGGCGATGCCGACGTCATCGAGAAATGGAACCAGGAGTACGCATATCCGAAGATAATTCCCGCGACCCAACGTGACTTCTTTCGTCATATCACGGAAAAATTCGGCGACAAGCTCAAGACCGTCCGTGGGGACGGAGGCGCTTATTGGGAAGATGAAGCCGGCGCCGATGCGCGCATCGCGGCGATGATCCGCACCTCGCAGACCCAACTGGCCTCCGCGGAAAAATTCGAGAGCGTAGCCAATTGGCTGCTGCCTCATATCAAGTTCGATGCTCAGCCATTTGACGCCGCCTGGAAAAACATTCTGCTAGCCGATTCTTATGTGTGGAGCGATGCCAATTCCTTCAAGCGTCCGGAAAGTTATCGCACACGCGGAGGCGAGGCGGCACATCGTGCCTGGGCCGAAGCGGCATTGCAGCAGACAAGCGATCTGCGATTGGTAGCGATGGATAAAGTCGCGGAACTGGTGGGCAGCGGCAAACAAGGCACGGTGGTGTTCAATTCGGAAAGCTGGGAACGTAGCGATCTCTTCGACTTTGAGTTAGAACCGGACCAAATCCTGATTGATCCGGCAACCGGACAAACTATTCCCTGTGGCGTGGTGAAGAAGCACGATGCCTACCAAGATGTGCGTTGCTGGGCGGCTAACGTGCCTGCAACAGGTTACAAATTCTATGCCATCGCAAAAGGCAAGGTTCCCGAGGGCGAAGTTGTTCCGTCGGCCGAAGTTGAAAATGAGTTTTACGAACTTGAATTCGACCCGCAAAGTGGCTCGGTTTCGCACCTGATCGACAAGACGACCGGAAAAGATCTGGTCAGTTCTACATCCGGGTTCAAGCTGAACGAATATTTGTACATAACTGGCGGCGACCCTGGTGAGTTTATCCCTGGCAACGCCAAAGATAATCGCATTCTCGCCGCGGATGTCACGCTTCCTTTGCCTACGCTCGAAATCAACCGTGCCACTGTGCAGGGCCCGCCGGAGGCGCGCCGTTTTCCATGGGGAACCCTGATCACCGTTCACTCGAAAGCGATGAACACGCCCGAAATCATTTCAACTATCACGTTGCTCGACGATCGTAGGCAGGTGAACATTAGCAACCAAATAGAAAAGACTTCGACTCTGAAGAAAGAAGGAGTTTACTTCGCGTTCCCCTTCTCCCTGGAAAAGCCGCAGATGAAATACCAGGGCGCGACTGCTTGGGTAGATCCTGAAAGCGACATGCTACCCGGAGCCAACAAGCAGTGGTTCACCACGCAGGGCGGAGTTTGGGCGAAAGGGAATTCCACTAACGTGGCGTGGACG
>DATBAT010000050.1:0-14209 GCA_036271375.1 Terriglobales bacterium | reverse complement strand
GCAGGGCACGAAAGCGCGGGACACTAGCGTGACGAAGACGGTGACGGATGTCTTCATCCTCGCTAACGCACAGTTGCGTCTCCGGATCGATCTTCCCAATTTATATTTTTCAGCTGGCCAATTCGAACAGTAGATGAATCGACTCCTGACCTCCGGAACCTGACCAATCCCGAAGGCGACGCAAAGCCGGGACCGGCTTGCCGGCGGCCATTCTCTTCCAAGATCGCGCGCTGGCGGTGGATCAAGGGCGAAGCCCCATAAACGCTAACTTGTACTGGATGTTTTTATTCAAGACTCCCACAAGACCGTCATCCTGAGCGAAGCGCCTCGCGGATTTCTCGTCTAAAGAGGCTCTGTAGCGCGTAGCCGAAGGACCCCGGCGACCCTTATGTTGCCGATGCTGTTCGAAGCTTTTCAACCACCGTGGCCGTTCTGCAGGGCTGCGGGCTTCGTAGGGTTGAAAGGGTGCGAACGGATGAGCCGGGACGAGCGTCTTTGGGGTCCTTCGACTACGCGCTACAAACCCGTATCACCCGAGAAATCTGCGAGGCGCTCAGGATGACGGTCTTGTGGGAGGTTTGAAAAATATTCCGGTTGGGTGTGTTTTTGAAAAACGTACTGGCTGGGTGGACCAAAACAAGAAATATCCAAAAAAGTCACAGACTCTCAAGATGAGGATTTTGTGGAGTTTTGAAGAAAAACGTCCACACAAGTTAGCGCTATGGGGCGAAGCCCCTTCCGCTTTCTCTTTCCCTGTAGCTAAGCCAAAAACGATGCGTAGGGATCTGCAGTTCCTGAGACCACTACTGGAAACGCGGAATATGACGTTCAAACAGAATTGTCATCTCGACCGGGGCAGCGTGGTGGAGAGATCTGCGGTTTCTTCAATTCTCACAGACTCTAAATTCCTCATGAGAGCTCGTGCCGTCTGGCTGGCCTCTAAAGCTACGCCCTTCATTCGTCACATTGGCACCGGGAGTCACTGCCCCATCGGCTTCTGCCGAGCAACATAACCAACGCAGGTTCAAATCTCGAAGACACGAATCTGGCTGCAGTCCCCCATCGGGGGTGAGGGCGACTTTGACGCGTCGGGACTACCTCAATCGATAGCGCGTAGAATGCTGCTCAATGAAAGGTCAAAAGACCCTCTTTCACCCAACTGATTGCAGATCAGGTGTTTACGGGCCTCTCTCGTAGTACTGGCAATGCGCTGGGTGGCAAGATTGCGAGGACAATCCGCGATGGCCGACAAAGAGCGCCAGCCTGGCTTGCAACGATTTGAGAATTTTGAGGTCGACCTTCGAAGTGGCGAACTACGCAAGGCCGGAGTGAAATTGAAGTTTGCCGGTCAGCCGTTTCATGTCCTGAGCATTTTGCTCGAAAGTCCCGGCCACCTGGTGACGCGGGAGGAACTGCAGAAGCGGCTCTGGCCGGACACCTTTGTCGATGTCGAGCACAACCTGAACACCTCCATTAACAAGATTCGGGAAGTGCTGGGCGATTCTGCGGAAAGTCCGCGTTATGTCGAGACGCTGCCGCGGCGGGGTTATCGCTTCATTGCCCCTGTCGAAAGCAACATCGCCTTCTCGGGCGATCTCGCCGAAGAGATTCCGCCCACACTATCCAAAACCAGTCGAAAACCCCTGTATTACGGGCTAACAATCCTCGGTGCCGCGATCATCAGCACATCGCCCATATGGAAAGCGGCTTTTCAAACTCCGAACCCGCCACAAATTCACCGCTTCAAAAAGCTCACCGATGATGGTCGGGCCAAGTTTGGCCCGATGGTTACAGACGGTCGTCGAATTTATTTCACCGAACAGCTGCCTGGTCCACGCAACATCGTTGTTCAGCTGTCCACCGATGGTTCGGAAGTCATCCCGTTGCCGGTACCGCTCAAGCAGCCTGCTGTGCTCGATCTGTCGAAAAAAGGAACAGAGCTACTGGTAGCGAATGACGAAGGACATGGAGTCAATTCACTTTGGGTGCAGCCGATCGCGGGTGGTTCGCCTAGCCGCCTAGGAGAAGCTTTCGGTTACGAGGGGGTGTTCAGCGCCGACGGATCGAGTGTCGTCTATTGTCAGGATCACGTCATTTACTCGGTGAATCGTGACGGGTCCTCACCTCGAAAGCTACTCACCACGAACAGCGTTCCTTTTTCCGTCCGATTTTCTCCGGATGCGAAGCTTTTTCGATTCTCCGAGTTCAATTTCCTGCTCGACACCATGACAGTCATGGAGGCTGCGCCGGATGGGACAGGCCTTCACAAGATGTTTGAGGGATGTTGCGGGGAATGGACTCCCGACGGACGGTACTTCATCTTCCAGGGCAGGCGCGATGGCGGACTCAATTTCTGGGCCTCGCCGGCAATGAGAAGTTCCCGGTGCGGACGCAAAATGTTGAGCCAATCCAATTGACAAACGGCCCCTTGGACTTTCAGTTCCTTTGCCAAGCAAGGACGGAAAGGCGATCTTTGCTATTGGAACTTCGCGGCGAGCTGAAGTGGTACGCTACGACACCCGCAACCGTGAATTCGTGCCTTATCTGGCGGGAAACTCAGGTGAGGGGTTGGCATTCTCCCATGACAGACAATGGGTCACCTACACTTCCTACCCCGATGGTACGTTGTGGCGCAGCAAAGTCGACGGAAGTGAGCGCTTTCAGCTCACCTTCCCGCCGCTGCGAGTCATGCTGCCCCGCTGGTCGCCTGACGGGAGACAAATTGCCTTCAATGCCGCGCTAACTGGCGCAATCTGGAACATCTACCTCATCTCGAGCGAAGGAGGAACCCCACGGCAGATACTTCCAAGCGAACAAAGTCAAATGGATGCCAACTGGTCTCCGGATGGAAATTCGCTCGTATTCGCTTCAGCTTCGGTGCGGGACACACCAGTTAGCACCATCGATTTGAAGACCAGGCACGTTACAACCTTACCTGGTTCAACCGGACTCTATTCCCCACATTGGTCCCCGGATGGAAGATACATCGCCGCTATAACAACCACACTTCCCCATAAGTTGATGCTCTTTGACTTTTCAACTCAACAGTGGACGGAAGCGTTCGCATTCGAAACGAGCTATGAAACCTGGTCTCGCGACGGGAAATACATCTACTTTCAGAGCTGTTCTGTCGACGACAGTTGCCACATCCTCCGTTTCCGGCTGAGAGATCGCGGGATAGAGAAGATGGTGGACGTAAGCAATATCGGGCGCTTGCCTGCCGACAGTGCCGGCGGCTGGTTCGGTCTCGCTCCCGACGACTCTCCGTTGGTCGCACGGAACATCAGCACCCAGGAAATCTATGCCTTGGAAATGGATTGGCGATAGAGCTAAATGACGAATTGCGGCCTATCCCCTGCAAGTGCTTCTCCTCGTTCGACGGTCGGCCAGCGTCACCGCCGCAACCGGTCGGCCCATCCCGTCATCAAGGTCAGCGGAGCCGCGTCACTATCCAAACTATTCACCAGAAACCGGCCATCGGCGGCAACGTCATACTGAAAGCCGGTAAGGGAACTGGCAATGATCCGGGTCTGTGCGAGTACCCGAACCGCACTTACGGTGGCGTTTGTGGGATCGAAGTCCACAACCATGAGCTTTTTGTCCGCGCCGATGAAGAAAAGCTGTCGGCCGTTTCTGCTCCACCGCGGCTGTGACGCGCCATAACCTGTGACCTGCACACATTGGCCGGGCTCGGGAAATCGTCGAATCACCAGCCCATCCCGGATGTACGCCATCCACGCTGTGTCGGGGGACAATTGACCTTCCGCGCCCGGCCCCATGTCGGACGAGTCTCGAGCTGTGAATGACGAGAGCGCCAGCGATACCACCCCCCGGTGAGTGCCGAAGGAGAGGATCCGCCCATCGTAAGTCCATCCAGTGGGGATTCCGTGGTTCGAGGCGAGAATCGGCGTTCCCGAGCCGTCTGCAGGGATTCGATAGATGGCGCCGTTCGAGGAATAGGCGACGGCTCGGCCATCTGGAGCCCAGACTGGAAACCGATCATTCGTGCCCCCGGTCACGCGAGTCGTGACACCGCGTGCAAGATCCTGGACGCAAATCGTAAGCATGCCGTTATTCGATTGATCACACGACCCGGCAAGCATCCGCCCATCCGGGGAAAATGCTGGGTCGAAGTACGGTATTCCCCTGAGCGCGCTTATTTCCTGGCCTGTAGAGCCGAACCACACCAGATGCGAAGCCAGATCCGTCGACGACTGAAACGCAAGCATGCCCGTCACAGAGATCGAGAATTCAGACGGATAGAAGACGGACGGACCCGCAACGTCTCGATCTGTCACGGCTACTGGTTCGCCGGCCGTGCGAAGCTGCGCGGTGTCGAACGGCTGGGCGTAGAGGACGCCGCGGCGAACAAAGAAAAGATGATTGAGAGCAAACGCAACCGTACGGATACTTTCAGATGCAATGTGCTTGTCATCAGGCGAGTCGAGTGCGCCGGCGCGAATCTCACTCACCGCTCCCTCATGAAGATCCGCCGCAAATGCGACATAAAGGAAGTGGCGGCCATCTGGGAGAAACACTGGCCAGCGATTGCCTCGTAAGCCGTCCGAGTCGGCCACACGTCCGATCGGAGTGGGCGTCCCGCCAGTGTCGGCGACCTGATAGAGGGGACCATTGACGTCGGGCGCGAAGACGATGACACCGCGGTTTCCCCAGGTGCCGCCACTCGCCCTTCGCACGTCCGCGACAACGTGAATGGCTCCTCCCGCGAGGTCGACGCTCTTCAGCTTGCGGTCGGCGAAGAAGCCGACGCGTCGGTCGTCCGGCGACCAGAACGGAAAACTCGCATCAGCCGTTCCCGCAATCACGGTGGCACTCGCTGTTGACATTGTCCGGATCCACAACGATCGCGAACCGTCAGGTGTCTCGGCCACGAAGGCGAGATAGTTGCCGCTGGGTGACAGCGCGAAACTGTAGGCTACAAATGCCGTGTGGGGAGGCGGCAGGAGCGACGATCGAGTGATCGGCCCTACGCCGGCAGGCGTCTGCCTGGTCCGCATCAACCACCACACAACGATGCACGCGATGAGCACCAGGGCGACGATGATCGTTTCGCGCGTTCGCTTCGCCACGCGTTTGTCCGGTATTGCCGCCACGCTCGCCGTGATTGGTGGAACAATCGGCGGCGATGCCGGCGGATCAACGATTCCTATGAAGCGATAGCCACGCTTGGGGAGTGTCTCGATGAATCGTGGAGCATCCGCGGAGTCCCCTAACGCATCACGCAAGCGATTGATCGCCTTATTCAGGCCGCGATCAAAATCGACGAAGGTGTCAGTCGGCCAAAGCTGCTTCTGCAGATCGTCGCGCGTGACCACCTCCCCGGCTTGGGCGAGCAGGATCGTGAGCACAGAAAATGGTTGATCGCCGAGCTTCAGCCTGACGCCCTGCTTCCTCAGCTCGCCTGACCGCAGATTTGCCTCAAACGCGCCAAACCGGATGACAGTACCCGTGCTGCCTTCTTTGATCATGGCCGATCCTCTGCCAGAGCACATTCCGCAACAGTGTCATTATCAGCAGTTTATACGGGGACATGCCCGCCATCAAAAGGTCACATCACAGGTATCGACCTTGCCGTTCAAACAGGCCAACGTAACTCCGAACGGAGGGGAGTCTGCATGAAAAAGCTAATCGTGATGTCGCTATACCTGTTTTTCAGCCCAATACTGAATGCACCTGCACAAACAGCAAACGAACTCAGCCTGGCGAACGTGCCCGGTCAGATTTCAAATGCACAAGACAATGACACCGCTGGTGTCTTAAAGCTGATCGGAGGGTTTCAGGTTGCCCTTTTTAAAGGAGACGCCAGAGCGTTTGCCGACCTCTTTGCGGAGGATGCTGATTTTATCAACGTGATTGACAAGTCAATCCATGGCCGGGAAGACATCTATAGACATCACATCAATGTGTTCAAAGGCAGGCCAGCAACAAGAAAGAACAATGTGCTTTCTTACACCGTGCGTTTTTTGAAACCTGACGTCGTTGCATCAGAAATTAAGTGGGACAACAAACATACGATGGGTCCTGACGGGACCACGTTGCCGGACAGGGATGGTGTCTGGGTGTCTGTCATGACTAGGGAGAACGGACAGTGGTACTTCAAAGTTGTTAGAAACGTGATGTTGAATGACGGCACCAGGGCAGTCCCAAAGAAATGACTGCTTCGTTGCCTTATCGAGAACACGGCAACGAGCTTCCCGAAGAGGACGCGAGGTCATTCGAGTAGCTCTGCGAGCGAGAATCGGGCTGATCGGCTTCCCGTTGCTAGCCTTCGAGCTGGACGCTCGCGTTAGCGGTCGTTTCCTGCCCGGCCATGATGCTTTCTTGGCCGGACGGGAGGAAGAAGCTGAGAATCACTGCTCCAAAAGCCACCGCCGCGAGATAGACGATGAACCGGGGCTGGTAAGCGCCGCTCCGGTCATACAAGTGTCCAATCCAAAGCGGCCCGGTGGCGCCCCCGATGGCGTAAGCGGTCCAGGTAAGGCCGTACAACATGGAGAAATGCCTGCGGCCGAAATAGCGCGCAAGCAGGTAGGGTCCCACATCGGCTTCGCTTCCCAGCCCCACACCAAGGACTGCCGCGCCCAACAGAGCTGCCCATGCGCTACCGGCAAATGCAAGAATCAGCGTGCCCGCAGACGCCAAGGCGAGAACAAACGACTGAATCCGCTCCGGAGAAACACGATCGATTGCGAAACCGATGCCGAGCCGGCCAATAATGCCTGCTCCTCCGCGGACCGACAAAGCAAGAGCTGCGGTGGCGGCAAGCGTACCGTGTTGAGTCAGGATGGAAGCAAGGTTGGTCACCAAACCGTTTTCGCTGAATGCTGAGAGGATGGTGATAAAGGCCAGTATCCAGAAAGCCGCGGTTCGCAGCGCGGCTGAGACTGTAACGCCCGTGTCGATGCGCCGTTCGGAGCCAACGATCGCCGCCTCTGGGCGATTGCGTACCAGCAAAGCCGTGAGAGGAAAGCCGAGAGTTGCGATGCCGCTTAAAAGCAGAAACCCACTGCGCCATCCGTGATGTTGGATCATCCACTCGGTGAGCGGCGGAATCAGCATCGAGCCAACGCCGCTTCCCGTGAGCAACAATGCGAGTGCCATTCCTCTGTAAGTCGTGAACCAGGTAAGAATCGTGCGCGTGTACGCAAACTGCGCCGTCGCATTGGCCACCAGCCCTATTACAAAATACGTGGCATAGAACTGAACGATATGCGGCGTCAGTCGGCTGAGCGTGGCAAGCCCGGCGGCGAAAACCAGAATCCCGGGGAGGATAATGCGCCGCGGGGGAAAGCGATCGAGCAAAATGCCAAGCACGGGTGAAACCACTGCGACCGTAATGGCGGCTAGTGCGAATGCACCGCCCATCGCCTCCCGCTTCCAGCCAAAGGCCGCGTGCAATGGATCGAGGAATAGGCTGAACGTGTAGGGAACGATCGGAGCAAAGCTCACCATGACGCCGGTAAATGCTGCAGCGAGTACACCCCAGCCGGGGTATCGAATCGAGATCTCCTGGTCTGGAGGGTGAGAATTCGTTTTCATTCTTTGCCGATTCTTTGAGCCATTGTTTTGAGTAGTTTTGGTCGCACCGAAGGCCGTGTCCAGGGGCATTCGGCGATGCAGATGCCGCAGGATGCAGCTTCAGCGAAATACGGAATACATTTGTCGAAGTCCACATACCATCGCTCGATACCGCGCACCATTTGCTTGTTCGGCGCGATTGCGCCGGGTGGACACGCCTGTGTACAAGCCTGGCAGGTTGCGCAGAACTCGTCCGCACCGAACTGTATGGGGCCGGTGGGGACGAGCGGCATGTCTGTGGTTACACCTGCGAGCCGGACGCCGGATCCGAAGCGTGGGCTAATGAGCGACCCGTGCTTGCCGAGTTCGCCGAGTCCAGCGGCAATGGCCGGTGGAATGAGCAGCAGCGCGCCGGCCATCGGACCCGGGTACGGATCCGCGTGATAGCCCTGAGAACGAATCCAGTTTGCCAAGGCATAAGAAGACCGCGTACCCCTGGAATATTGATCGCCTACATCGCAGACCCCGACACCATTGGTCTCGTCAGAAGGGACCTCGCGGAGGCGCTCGTAGTTATGAGCGAGAGCGAGGACGATGACCCACGGATGATCGATCGCGTAGCCCTCGAATACATAACGAGGATCCATGACGGCGATCCCCATGTCGTCTGCCTCGTGAGAGAACGCGAAGCTCTTGATTGCTTCAGCGAGTTCCTGAGGCGAAGATTCAGTGCGCGTCTCAGCGACCGGGGTCGGTTCAGGATAGGTGTAGGCGCCGTGAAACGCCTCCGCCGATCCCGGGCATTTACGCGAGTTCTTGCGCGCCAACAGTTGCAGATCCCCCCACGGATGCTGATCCGGTGGATGCCAGAAAAAGGGAGACGGGCGGCGGGGTAAGGTCTCGCCAACGCCGTTGATTTCATTGCCGGAGACGCGCAGCAGTGCGAGGGTCTCTGTTTGTGGAGTCCATGTGCCACGTTTGGGTCGCCGCGGATTGGAGGGTTCGGTCATAAGTGATCTCACAAACCGTCAGGATAAGGAGAACGTAGTCCAAAGCCGTTGGCGACGCGGTTGAAGGCGGCGAAAAGGGCTGCGATATGTACCGCTTCGGCTACATGCTCTTCCGTCCAGCCGGCGCGCATCGCTGCTTCCACATCGTCGCGGGTCACGGCGGGTGAATTTGCGTTTACTTTTTCAGTGAACTTCAACAGCGCCAGCTCTGCGCCGGTAAACAGTTGAGCATTCAGATCATCATCCCGCAGGGCGCAAATCGTTTCGGTTGACGCGCCCTGCGCGCCAAGTGAAGCACTGTGACTGTCCGTGCAGTAGGGGCATGCGTTCTGTCGCGAGATATAGGTGGCAATCATTTCTTTGTGCCGCCGGCTCAAAAGGCTATCACTGAAGAGGAGGTTCTCAGCAATCTCCAACATGCCTTTCAGCAGCGGCGGGTTCGTGGCAAAGCACAGCACGATCCCGGGAAGATCGGTTCGAGAAAAACGCTCGCGGTATCGCGCGAACAATGCACAGATCTCCTCGTTCGCTGTGCCTTCATCCATCAGAGGCAGATTCGTGGAAGAAGGCGCCATTCTAAGCCGTTCGAACGCCTCCACTTGCGCAAGATCGGATGGGAATTGTGAACTCATATCCTAGAACTCCATTTGGAACTCCATTCGCTCGGTGAGGTGGAAAAGCGGCGAGCCTCCGAAACCGGCGCCATGGTTTCAATAGTGTTCGACGTGATCTCACACTGGATCACCTGTTTCGCTAATGCGCCGTTTTCATCTGACATCCTCACCTCCACTTGTTCCGACCTGTTAGAACATGAACTTCAACGCGAACTGCACCTGCCGTGGAGCCTCCGCCGCAAGGATATGGTTGAACGTCGGGGAGCTGATGTCGCTGTCGGGCAAGCGGAAATTCGTGCGGTTCAGCATGTCAAACAGTTCCGCGCGGAACTGCAACTGTGTTGATTCTGTTACCTTGAAATTCTTAAGTGCGGCGAAGTCCCAGTCGGCGTAACCCGGGCCCACATTCACGTTGCGGCCCTCGGTGCCAAACTGGCCCGCGTTGGCTGTGAGATCGAGCCGTTGGAAAGCGCCCGCGTTGAGCCAGGTGCCAACCGAGCGCGAGCCGTTGTTGGGGTTGCCGTTGAGATTGGGCCGCTGCGCGGAGAACCCAGTGATCTCCGGCGCCGTGCCTTGCGCAGCAACGTCGTTGGAGTCGAAGACGGTGAACGGCGTGCCACTCATCAGCGTGGCAATCCCATCCAACTGCCATCCACCGAGCACCCACTGGTACCAGTTCCGCGACTGAGTCCAGAACGGAAGGGCCCATACATAGCTTCCAACGAACCGGTTGCGCGCGTCGAACAGCGAGAGCCCACGCTCTGCTCCCAGATTGAACGGATCCTGTGCGAGATCATTTTCCCCGGCGACTGGCTTTGACGCGGATCCGGTGATGTTGAACGACGAAACATCGTCGATCGTTTTCGACCACGTGTACGAGGCGAGGAACGACAGCCCGTGGCTGAACCGCTTACGCATCGACACTTCCATCGCGTTGTACGCCGAGTTGGCGATGCCCGCGATCTCGCCGGTCGATGAAAACTGGCAACTGCCCGGCGAATCGGCGAGGGTGCAGCCGGAATAGAGACGCCGTTGATCGGCATTGCTGGAATTCGAAATCGGCTGGCCGTCCACGTATCCGGGAACGAATAACGCTGGGTTCGCTTCGATAAAGCGCGGCAGGCGCGTGCCCTTGGTTCCGACGTATCCCATCTCAAACAGCAAATCGGACCCGAACGAGTGTTGGAAATTCAAATCCCAATCCTGCGTGTAAGGGAGTGTCAACGACGGGGACAGAGTCAGGTTCGTCAGTGGGGTGGAGAACGTGCCTGGGGCCGGAGGCTTGCCGTTGAACGGATCGGCGAAGTTCGGCAAGCTCACTTGCGGTGTTCCCAGGTACGGAGGCGCACTGATCGGCGCCTGCAATGGCCCACCCTGGCCGGTGTAATAAGGCTCATAGAAAATACCGTACGCCGCCGTTACCAGCGACTTGCCATGACCGTTCGGGTCCCACGCGACGCCAAAGCGCGGGGCAAACGCCTTCATATCGGTGGGGATCAAGCCCGCGGGCACACCGGCATCGCCCGGATAGAGCAATCCCACCGGCGCATTCGGTAAAACCTTAGACTGCTTCCCCGGTACAAACAATGATTGCCGTTGATGAATCTCGGTATACGGTTCGGGCAACTCGTAACGCAGTCCGGCGTTGATAGTGAAATGCGACGTGACCTTATACGTATCCTGCACGTAGCCGTTCCCACTGTTGCCGCGAATACCGCGCGAGAAATCGCCGATGCCTTGCAGGAAGACGACCGGCTGCCCTGTGAGGAAGCTGGCGAACGCGTCCGTTACCGGGAACGGCGCGAATACGAAAAAGCCGTTAGTCGCGATCCCTTGCAGCACGTTGATCTCCTGACGCTGGTAGCCGCCACCGAATTTCAGCTCGTGCTTGCCGCGCACCCAGCTCAGCGACCCGGAGAAATCGTAGACATTTTCATAGGTGTTGCGCGGGCCGGTGATCGGATCACCCACCGTGGTATAGCCGCTTACCTGAACAAATGGCGGTCCAGCAGCGATATCGAGACTCGGCGTGTATTTAAATCCGAGGTCTGAAGGCAACTGATGGTTCTCATGCTCGCCGAAGAGGAATTTGTTGCGCAGGAACGAGAATCGGGCCACAGCGATGACGGCCGGCGAAAAGGTGTGTGTTTCCTGGGTGACAAAATCCTGCGCGCGCTGGTCTTCGCCAACGGGGAAGCCGGGCACGCTGGCGCCGCCCGGCGATAGCGGATCGACCTGGGACAGTTGGTTGAACATGTAATAGAAGTTCAGTGTGTCGCGCGGATCGAGGTAGTGGTCGACCTTGACACCGAACTGATCCGTATTATTGCTTAGGGTTTGGGTCGTGGAGAACAGATTCGTCCCGGCGTTAGGAAGCGGGAAGAAGCCCAGCAGATTTTGTGAAACCGGGTTGAGCTGAGCCTGCGGTACCTGGTTATTCGGGTACGGTGCATTGGCGAAGACGTTGAAAAGCTGGTGCGCCGGATTGTTACAAAAGCCTTGCGTGAAGCCCTCCGGGCAGAGTTCAGAGAAGTCGCCGGTGCGCTGCTTCAGAGAGGGCACTGTGGTGAGTGTTGTCTCGCCCTCGCGATTACGGAAACCTTCATAGAAGGCGAAAATGAAGGTCTTATCCTTTTTGATCGGCCCACCGGCCGCGGCGCCAAACTGGTTTTGCTTCAGCGGCTCCTTCGTCTGCGCGAAATAATTGTTGGCGTCCAATGCGTCATTGCGCAGGAACTCCCACAACGTCCCGTGGACCTGGTTCGTGCCCGAGCGCGTAATGATGTTGGTCGTCGATCCCAGGGCGTCTCCGAACTCGGCATTCGCGTTGTGCGTGATGATGCGGAACTCGCTGATCGCATCCACCGGCGGCTTGAGGACGAATCCGCCGTCGACGCCGTTGAAGTTGTTCGCGCCGTCGATCAGAAAGTTGTTGGATTCAGGCCGCTGGCCATTGACCGCATACGCCTGTCCATTGCGGAGCGATCCGCCCGCTTCGGCTATCCCAGGCGTCAAGGGAACGACCCCAGGCTGCAACAATCCAAGTTGCGAGAAGTTGCGCCCGTTCAACGGGAGATCCTCCAGTTCGCGCTGCTCTACAACTTTGCCCATGCTGGTGACGGTTGGCTCAATCAAGTCGGCATCGGCGCGCACCAGCACTTGTTGCTTCTCCGATCCGACCGCGAGACGTGGTGAGACCGAAGCCGTCTCGTTCACGTTGAGCATGATGCCATCCTGCACGTATTCCTCAAAGCCTCTCGCTGCGACATGCAGGCGGTAGTGTCCGACCGGAAGTTCCAGAAGAACGTAGTTACCGTTGCGATCGGTGATCGTCGTGCGCGACAGCGCCGTTTCCGCCTGCTGTGCTGTTACCTCGGCTCCCAAAATGACAGCACCGCTTGGGTCTGTCACGGTTCCGCGAAAGTTCCCCGTGATCTGCTGCGCAGAGGAATTGAGGCAGGCAAGCACTACAAATGCCAGCACATTGCGAACGATGTTCATGTGGTTTTCGAGTCTCCAGGAAGATTTGGCGCGACAGACAGACAGAGTGACGCTGTTCGTTCGCGTGACACCGTGTTGCAATGGATCGCTGTGACCTGTGCATCCGAGGACGCGCCGCATCGTCAAGGCTCCGTGAATTACTAAAGTCTGGCCGGGAACACCAGCGAACAGAGGTCCGCTCACACTCAGGTGAAGAAAGAGCTCTGCCGGCTGCATGAATGAACACTAATGGTTAGTTGAGGGATTGTCCTGCACCTGTTGATGGGTAGCTAACTCAACCGTTCGGAGGACTCTCCCTCTGATCGGCCAATGCATGATTGCGCAGTACTCCTCAGGATTCCACGACGACGCCGGATGCGGGAATCGCCTCCCGGCGACGGATAAGAGCAAATGCACATTCATGTCCCGCTATTTCAGAGGCGAAAGTTGAGCACGGAACCAAAATTGCCGATCGCACGTATGTGCCAGAAACGACCACCGCCCTTCCTCTGCTGATGAGGGGCGGCGGGAGAGTTGCCAGGAGGCGGAATTGATCCGATTGTTTTACCGCGTCGACGTGGTTCTTGTGTTGGTGGCAGTCGCTACTAGCGTTATGGGAGCCCCAAAGTTATCGGCACAAGTTTCCTCGGTTCGGTCCACCCCAGAGGTGATCTCGCGGCTGGAAAACGAGGTTCCAGGTTTGATGAAACAGGGCGCAGTTCCTGGAATGTCGATCGCCTTGATCCGTGATGGGAAGACGATCTGGCTGCATGGGTTCGGAGTCAAAGACAAGAAGATGCGGGAACCCGTCCGGACGAACACGGTCTTTGAAGCCGCTTCCCTAAGTAAACCCGTATTCACCTACGGCGTGCTCAAGCTGGTCGACCAGGGAAAACTCGATCTCGACACTCCGTTGAGCTCCTATTTGCCAAAGCCCTACGTTCCAGACGAACGGGTGGGCAATATCACGGCTCGATTGGTACTGAGCCATAGAACCGGCTTTCCGAATTGGCGGGGCTCCGATGGCTTGCTTCCCATTTACTTCTCCCCCGGAGAACGCTTCAGCTATTCCGGTGAGGGATATATCTATCTGCAACGCGTGGTCGAGCAGATTACCGGGAAACCGCTGGACGTTTATATGGACGAAGTTGTTTTCAAGCCGTTGGGGAGGACGAACAGCAGCTATGTGTGGAGGCCGAGCTTTGATTCCTTGACGGCTACGGGGTATGACTCCAAAGGGGTACCGGGTGAGTTAGCGAAGCCGGAGCGGCATCCAGCCTGAATACTACCGCCAGAGACTATGCCCTTTTTGTCGACGCAGTTCTGAATGGCAAAGGGCTTTCGTCCTCCGTGCTCCGTCAGATGGAGACACCTGAGGTCGCGCTCGACCCGGCTTGCAGAATTTGCACTAAGCAAGAACCGAAAGAGATGTCGAAGGCGCTCTTCTGGGGTTTGGGATGGGGTATTCAGCGCGAACATAAGAGCCTCATGCTCTGGCATTGGGGCGATAACGGCGTCTTCAAAGCTTTTGTGATGGCCGACCCAGTAAGAAAGTCAGGCGTCGTG
>DATBAT010000049.1:0-2194 GCA_036271375.1 Terriglobales bacterium | reverse complement strand
CCCCTTGGTCAATCCATAGATGCGGTTGTTGAAGAGCATCACTTTCAGGCCAACGTTCCGGCGCAGCATATGAATGGTGTGGTTGCCGCCAATGGAAAGGGAATCGCCGTCACCGGTGACCACCCACACATCGAGTTCCGGCCGCGTCACTTTCAGTCCGGTGGCGATGGCCGGCGCGCGTCCATGAATGGTGTGGAAGCCGAAGGTGTTCATGTAATACGGAAAGCGGCTGGAGCAGCCGATGCCGGAAATGAAGACGAAATTTTCGCGGCGCACGCCAAGCTCGGCGAACACGGACTGCACGGCGGAGAGAATGGCGTAGTCGCCGCAGCCCGGGCACCAGCGGATTTCCTGGTCGGTTTGAAAATCTTTTTTGGTGTAGACCGGCAATGTTTCGGTAGCCATGGAAGCTCCTATCGTTCACTGCAAAATCTGTTCTTCAGGGGCTAAAGCCCCATGCCTCTCAGCGTGTTTATTGTCGGAGCTGAAGCTCCGACCCCCTAAAAGTCAAAGCCGAAACTTCAGGGGCTAAAGCCCCAACGCATGCCGTTCGCTTTTGTCGTGGCTGAAGCCACGACCTACAAAGCTCTCTTCGTTCTTACCAGCCCAAAAAGCAAATCAACAGCAGATCCGTCGACTGCCAAAATCAAATCAACAGCAGATCCCTCGCACCGAATCGTCTTCGCGATTCGGGCTCGGGATGACAATCTAAATCAACACCGAAGAGAGATCCCTCGACTCGCTTCGTTTCACCGCGACCCTCACCGGGTCGCCGAAGAGAGCTCCTTCGACTCGCTCCGCTCGCTCAGGACTCCGATCCTGATCGGATCGTCGGTTACTGCTGCGCCAGCAGCTGCTCGATCTTTCGCTCGATCTCCGACGTCTTAAACGGCTTGCCTTGAATCTTGTTGTAGCCCTGCGCGTCCACCAGATACTTGGCGCGCAGCAGCATAACCAGCTGTCCCATATTCATTTCAGGGACCAGCACCTTGTCGTAGCGCATGAGCACGTCACCCAGATTCCTGGGGAACGGATTCAAATGCCGCAGGTGGACGTGGCCAATGCGATTGTTCTTGAATTTTTCCGAACGCAACGCCGCGGTAATCGGACCGCTCGTGGAACCCCAGGAAACGATCAGCAAATCGCCGGATTCGGCGCCCACCGGAACCACCTCGGGAATATCCTGCGCGATGGCCGCGACCTTATCGGCGCGCAAGCGCACCATGCGCTCGTGGTTGAGCGGTTCGTAGTTCACGTTGCCCGTTACGTCCTGCTTCTCGATGCCGCCGATGCGGTGCTCGAGGCCAGCCGTTCCGGGAATAGCCCACGGGCGCGCCAGGGTTTCCGGATTGCGGCGATACGGCTTGAAGTCCACCGGATTTCGCTCGAAGTTCACCGGAATTTCCGGCAATTGCGTAATGTCCGGAACTTTCCAGGGCTCCGCGCCGTTCGCCAGATAGCCGTCCGAAAGAATAATTACCGGCACCATGTATTTGATAGCGATGCGGACGGCTTCCATGGCGATCCAAAAGCAATCGCCGGGAGTGGAAGGCGCGAGAACAGGAATGGGCGCTTCGGAGTTGCGTCCGAAGAGCGCCTGCAGCAAATCGGCTTGCTCGGTCTTGGTAGGAAGCCCGGTGGAAGGTCCGCCGCGCTGCACATCGACAACTACCAGAGGCAGCTCGACGGCGACCGCCAGACCCATCGCTTCGGTCTTGAGCGCCATGCCCGGACCGGAAGTGGTGGTGAGGCCGATCGCGCCGCCATACGCAGCGCCGATCGCGGAGGTGACTGCCGCGATTTCGTCTTCCGCCTGAAAAGTGATGACCCCGAAATCCTTGTATCCGGCCAGCTCGTGCAGAATGTCTGAAGCCGGAGTGATGGGATACGAGCCGAGAAATAGAGGCAATCCCGCTTTCTGCGACGCGGCCACAAATCCCATGGCCAGAGCCGTGTTTCCGCTGATGTTGCGATAGACGCCGGGAGAAAGCTTGGCCGGTGGAATTTCGTAGCTGATCTGAAACGCTTCGGTGGCTTCGCAATAGCTGTAGCCGGCCTGCATGGCCATGCGATTGGCCTGCACCAGCTGCGGCTTCTTGCTGAATTTCGCGTCGATCCAGCGGAAGGTATTCTCCATCGAGCGGTTGTAGAGCCAGTAGCACATGCCCAGCGCGAAGAAGTTTTTGCAGCGGTC
>DATBAT010000048.1:0-12075 GCA_036271375.1 Terriglobales bacterium | reverse complement strand
GCGATTGAGTTTTACAAGCGCGCCTTCGGCGCGAAGGAAAACATGCGCCTCGCTGGCCCGGACGGAAAGATCATGCATGCGGAAATCCAGATTGGTAACGCGCCAATCATGCTCTCCGATGAGTCTCCGGAGTATGGGGCGCTGACCCCGCAGAGCCTGGGAGGGTCTCCGGTGAAGATTCATTTGCGGGTGGATGATGTCGATTCGTTTGCCAGGCACGCGGTGGCGGAGGGAGCGAAGCTGGCCCGTCCCATTGCCGACCAGTTCTACGGTCACCGTTCGGGGCAGTTGGAAGATCCGTTCGGTTATGTGTGGGGCATCTCTACCACGGTGGAAGATTTATCCCTGGAAGAAGTCGAGCGGCGCTTTCAGAAACTGGTCGGGCAACAACCCGCGCCGAAGTTTGAAATGCGCGAAGGCTTCCGCACAGTTACGGCATACATCGTGGCTCAGAATGTGCCGGGACTGATCGAGTTCCTGCAAAACGCTTTCGACGCAGAAGAGACGATGCGCTCGGGGCCTGGGTCAGAAGGTGGTATGCACTGCGAGGTGCGCATCGGCGATTCGATGCTGATGATCGGCGGCGGGGGCCAAGGGTTTGCATGGAAGGGCGAACCAAGGCTGGGGGCGTTTCATCTTTACGTTCCGGATTGCGATGCCACTTACGCGCGGGCGCTTGAGGCAGGAGCGGTTTCGATGGGAGCACCAACCGATCATCCGTATGGGGAGCGCTCGGGCACCGTCAGAGACGAAGCCGGGAACCTCTGGTATATCGCTACCGCCCGCGGCGAGGACTACAAGTCGGAAGGGGCGCCGACGATCCAGCCGTATTTCCATCCATTGCGTGGTGAGCCGGTGATCAACTTCCTCAAGAACGCTTTTGGGGCCACCGAACTGGGCCGCTACGCGTCTCCCGATGGAGTGATTCATCATGCGACGCTGGCGATTGGCGATGCACATGTCGAACTCGGCGAAGCACATGGTCCGCACCAGCCGATGCGCAGCACGTTCATGCTTTATGTTCCGGATGTGGACGCGACTTATCGGCGGGCGATTGCGGCCGGGGCGATTTCGATGTCGGAACCTGCGGACCAGGGTTATGGGGAGCGGACCGGAGCTGTGAGCGATGTGTTCGGAAACCAGTGGTATATCGCTACGCCGATCAAGGGGTAAGGTGCCCCCTGCGGGGGTGGGAGTTCCAAGAGTTCCCATGGAAATTCCTTCCGAGCTTGGTGGTCGCCCGAACGGGAATGGGGTTCTTCGCTTCGCTCAGAATGACAAGATTTGAGAGATTGGCGAGGGAGCTTGCGCAAGTTGTGTCTCTTCCACGATGATGTCTGATCTTCTTTCAGACATGAAAACCTATTTGATGGCTGATCCGGTGCGGTATCCGCAGATGGCCACGGCGGAGCTGCGGTCTACTTTCCTTTTGGAATCGCTTTATGAGCCGGGAGTGATTCATTTTAATTACGTCGATCTTGATCGCGCGGTGGTGGGCATGGTGGCGCCGCTCGAGATTCCCCTAGCGCTGCCGACAGACCCCGATCTTCGAGCCGACTATTTCACCGAGCGGCGCGAGTTGGGAGCCTTGAACATTGGCGGAAGCGGTAGCGTTCGCGTGGGGGAAAAAAGTTACGATGTCGAGAACCTCGATGTGCTGTACATCGGGCGGGGCAATCGCGAGGTCAGCTTTGCTTCGAAGGATGCGGGGCTGCCGGCGGTGTTTTATCTGCTGAGTTATCCAGCGCATGCGGTGCATCCGGTCACACTGGTGAAGAAGGAACAAGCAACTCCGACCGAATTGGGGTCAGCGGAGACCTGCAACCACCGCACGGTTTGTAAGTACATTTATCTCGACGGCGCGAAGAGCTGCCAGTTGGTGATGGGTGTGACCCATTTGCATTCCGGCAGCGCATGGAACACAATGCCGCCGCACACCCACATGCGGCGTTCGGAAATTTACATGTACTTCAATCTGGCTCCGGAAGCGCGGGTTTTTCATTTGATGGGACCGGCGGAGGAGACCCGCCACCTGGTAATGAAGGACCGCGAGGTGGTGGTTTCTCCGGGATGGTCGATTCATGCGGGCGTGGGCACGCAGGCTTACAGTTTTTGTTGGGGCATGGGTGGTGAGAACCAGGATTATGCGGACATGGATCCGGCACCGGTAACTACGTTGCGTTAAGGAGATGAAATGAAACTCGCACTTCTTGCAGTGGTCATTGCACTTCCGCTGGCTGCGCAGACAGCCGGCAAAGTGGAAGTTTTTTCGGCTTCCAATATCAAGACTCAACTGACGTCGATGGCGCCCAAAGCCATGGCCACCGGCGGAAGCACGGCCACGGTTGGGGAGTATCCGTCGCATTTGATTATGTTTTCCCAGAGGACCGCGAATGGCGGCGGCGAAGTACACCAACATCGCACCGACATCATGATCGTGCAGCAAGGAACCGCGACCCTGGTCACTGGCGGGACGTTGATTGATCCGCACACGGAGAGTGAGGGTGAGTTGCGCGGAACTGGAATCAAGGATGGGCAGTCGCAGACCATTACGGTGGGCGACATCGTGCAGGTTCCGGCGGGGACGCCACACCAGTTGCAGGTTGCGGCTGGAATGACTTATAGCGCGGTGGTTATCAAGGTGAAGGAGTAGTTTCGCATGCCGGCTCGGCGGCTGAGATGGTCGGTCTTATTGTTATGGATTGCGTCATGGGCACACGCCGATGAAGTGGACCGCGTGGTGCAAGGCATTATGCAGCAGTACAAGATGCCAGGCGCGGCGCTGGCGGTGATGCGCGAGGGCAAGATTGTCCGCGCGCAGGGATATGGACTGGCGAATGTCGAGTTGAACGTGGCGGTGAAGCCGGAGACTATTTTTCAGTCAGGGTCGATGGGCAAGCAGTTCACCGCTACCGCGATCATGATGCTGGTGGAAGAGGGCAAGATCGGGCTCGAAGACAAGATCACGAAATATTTCCCGGAGTCTCCGGCAAGTTGGAACAACATTACGATTCGCCGGCTGCTTACGCATACGTCGGGCATCAAGGATTACACCGAGAAGGATGTCAATTTTCGCCTGGATTACTCCGAAGCGGATTTGCTGAAGCTCTTTCAAGGCCTACCGCTGGATTTTCCGCCGGGCGATAAGTGGAACTACAGCAATACGGGATACGTCGTGCTGGGGATTCTTATCCACAAGATCACCGGGGAGTTTTACGGCGACTTTCTACAGGAGCGGATTTTTCGTCCGCTGGGGATGACCACTACGCGGAATATCAGCGAGGCGGACATTGTGCCCAACCGCGCGGCGGGATACCGGTTGGTGAAGGGGCAGTTGAAAAACCAGGAGTATGTTTCTCCGAGCCTGAACACGACGGCGGATGGCTCGCTGTATTTCACCGTGCTTGATCTGGCGAAGTGGGACGCGGCGCTTTATACCGAGAAGCTGATCAAGCAATCCAGCCTGGAAAAGATGTGGACCCCGGTGAAGCTTAACGACGGCAAGACTTACAACTATGGATTCGGTTGGAGTCTGGGGAATATTAACGGGCACAAGCTCGTCGAGCATGGCGGCGCGTGGCAAGGGTTTACCACGCACATCAGCCGCTATGTTGACGACAAACTAACGGTGGTGGTGCTGACGAATCTCGACTCGGCGCATTCGCATGCGGAAGATATCGCACATGACGTGGCGGCGGTTTATTTGCCGGCGGTGAAACTTCCAGCGCCGCCCAAGGCAATCGAGGACAAAGAGCCGGCGGTAACACAGAAATTTCGCGCCCTGATCGATGGATTGGCCCAGGGAACGGTGGATCAGTCGACGCTTACGCTAGAAGCTGCGAAGAAGTTCATGCCCGATGACGTTAAGGGGTATCACGATTACTTTGACGACCTGGGGGCGGTGAAGAGCGTGGAGTTGATCGAGCGGAAGGAAGACGGTGGGGTGCGGACCTATCGTTACCGGGTGGGGTTTGAACGGGACAAGCACGTGCTGGTGCTTGGTCTGGACCATTCTGACAAGATTACTGTGTTTTATTTCGAATAGAGGCGTCCGCCGGGGAAAAGCTTTTACCACAGAGGTCACGAAGTTTCACAGAAGTGGGCTGTGGTGGCGCTTGCATTGTTAATGTTGCGAGATTTCTATCTCTTTTCCTTGTCCGTCATCTGCTAACTCGAAAATCACACGGTGCTGTTCGTGGTCGATGGTGGGTTCGCTGCCGGTGGAGACGGTGTAGGATTGGGCGGTTTGTCCGTAGACTTCTATTCGAAGTTGAGTCCACCACGGTTTGTAGCTGCCTTGGTGCTGGCCGATGTGCAGCTTGACTGAGTTTGCTCCTGCCTCGCAGGAAAATTCCATCCTCATGAAATCGCCTTGCAGATACTTTCTGCTGTGGCCGTCGTCCTGATAGATCGAACCTTTGCAGTCTTTTCCCGGATAAACGCGCAAGGTTAACGGGCCTTGGGGAATTTCGTTGGTACTTTGAGTCAGAGGCTGCATGGGGATGATCGCGCCTTCGCGAACGAAAACCGGCAGCGACTCGAGCCGAGGCTCTACCGCGATCTTATTCAGCGTCGAGCCGCTGACTACTTTGGAGCCGCTCCAGTAGTCGTACCAGTCTCCTGAAGGGAATTGAATTTCGTAAGGCTTTAACGAGTCGGGATAGGGCGCGGGTGCGACCATGATGGCGGCGCCGAATAGGAATTGGCTGCCAGCGTCGAGGTCGAGTGGATGCGCGTCTGGCGTGGCGTTGGGGAATTCCAGAAACAGCGGCCGCACGATGGGGATTCCGGTGCGCGACATTTCTTCTGTCGTCGTATAGAGGTACGGCATCAGGCGATAACGTTCTTCGATGTAGCGACGACGGTCGTCTTCCTGCGCCTGTCCATGTACCCACGGCTCCTGATCGCCCGAACCTTTTTCGGTGTGATCGCGATCGATAGGTTGGAAGCTGGCGAGTTGAATCCAGCGGGTGAGGAGATCAGGTTGCGGAGTGCCCGCGAATCCTCCGACGTCAGCGCCGCTCAACGCAAATCCGCTGAGGCCTAGATTCAGCAGCATCGGCGTGGTCATTCTTAAATGGTTCCAGGTGCTGCTGTTGTCGCCGGTCCAGGTGGCGGCGTAGCGGTGACCGCCGGCATAGCTGGCGCGGGTGAGGACGAAGGGGCGCTCGTCGGGAGAGAGCTTGAGCAGGCCTTCATAAGTGCCGCGACAATTTTCCATGCCGAAGACATCGTGAATTTCCAGATGCGAAGCGACGCGCTTTTGGAAGCCGGGTTCGTCGATGCGGTGCGGCTGGTTTTCGGGCATGGTCTTCGACGGGACGAAGACTGCGGGCTCGTTCATGTCGTTCCAGAATCCGGCGACGCCTTGCGAGACAAACTCCTTGTAGAGCGTTCCCCACCATTCGCGCGAGACCTTGCGGGTAAATTCCGGAAATACCGACGGGCCTGGCCACACCGGGCCGACGTAGGTCGATCCATCGAGATTTTTTACGAAGTGGTCGCCTGCCTTACCGCTGTCGTAGGGCGCATATCCGGCGTTGGGCAACATGGCGATATGCAGATCCGTGATGGCGACGATGTGGAAGTTTTGTTTCTTCAGGTCGTCAATCATCTGCGGGAAATGCGGGAAGCGCTCGGAACTCACGGTGAAGGGGCGGTTGTTCTGCTGGTAGTCGATGTCGAGGTAGATGGCGTCGGAGGGAATTTTGTCCGTGCGAAGTTTATCGGCGATTTCGCGGACGCGAGCTTCCGTCTCATAACTGTAGCGTGATTGCTGATAGCCCAGCGACCAGAGCGGCGGAAGTGGGGTGGGGCCAGTGAGCCACATCCATGTGTTGAGGACATGCTTGGCCTCGGGTCCGTAAAGAATGTAGTAGTCGAGCGCGCCGCCTTCGGCGCTGTAGGAATAGACTCCGCCCTGGCTCTTGCCGAAATCGAAGCTGCTGCGCCAGGTGTTATCGAAAAAAACTCCGGTGGCGCGCGCGCCGCGCACGGCGAGAAAAAACGGAATGCTCTTATAAATAGGGTCGGTGGATTCCTGAAAACCGAAGGCGTCGGTGTTCCAAAGAGTGAAGGCCTGGTTACGGCGATCGAGCGGTCCGACTTTGTCGCCGAGGCCGAAATAGTGTTCGTCTCCCGGCATCTCTTTGTAAATGCGTAGAGCACCGTCGTGGAATTCGGCGGGCCAGCCGGGCGCGTCCTCATTCAGAACATTGCCTTGCAAATCTGACACCATCACTCGCGAGGTTTTGCGTTCGACTTGCACGCGAATCAGTTTGGTGGTGAAGCCCACGAAAGTGCTGTCGCTGGCGGCGTTCACGCTTACCGTTGCGGTGCGTGAAGCCGGGAGAACCGCCCATGATGCGTCTTCCGGGAGTTGGCCGTTGGAGCCGACGCGCACGCGGACTACATCGTCACGCAGCGCGGTGATTTCCATTACTGTCTTTTCGCTGGTGACGCGAACGCCGTTGGAAAGTGGTTTACTGGCTGAGATAGCACCGAGAAACGAAACAGCGCCGAAGCTGAAGCTGGTGAGGAGTGCTAAAGAAAAAACGATCAGGCAGCGCAGGTTCCTACTCATTTCAATCCCCCGAGCGAGCGTTTGGAAGGTGGCGGATCATTGTACAAATTTCGAGTAAGCGGCTACAACGAACCGGTCACCACCGTCACCTGCGTAACATTCTTCCAGAGACATCCCACCCCTGCGTCACGGCATCTCAAGAGAGCCTGCAAGTAGAGTCCGCGACGTAAGTTGCTGCCATTTGTTGAGCGTACGGGAAACCATCTGAGAGTCGCGGGAGATTTCATCGAGCATGCGCTGGACGGCCCCCATCCTGGCATTTCTGTTCGCTTCCTCTTTTCTCCTGGGGCAGGCTTCCTATGACGGACAGCCGGTGGGAACGGTTGACCTCACTTCCGACCCGTCGATTGGCATCGATGAGTTGCGACCGCTGGTTGTGATTAAGCCTGGCGATTTGTATTCCGAGACAAAAGTTCAAGACAGCGTCGAAGCGCTGAAGAAGAGCGGCCAGTTCAAGAACGTCGAGGTCGAAGTCAAGCCGGAGACGAACGGGCTGCGCGTCATTCTAGTGCTGGAGCCGGCTTTTTATTACGGTGTGCTGACCTTTCCCGGTTCACGCGCATTTTCTTACGTTCGGCTGCTACAGGTGGCGAACCTTCCGGAGCAGGAGCCGTTCATCGAGAAAGATGTAGAGAAAGCGCGCAAGACGCTGGAGGATTTCTTTCACAAGAACGGATTCTTTCAGGCAACGGTCACGGCATCGACGGAGCTTTACGAAAAGGAAGGCCTCGCCAACGTCATCTTTACTTCGCGGCTCAAGAAGCGGGCGAAGATTGGGACGGTCCAGATTCAGGGACCGCCCGACACCGACGCAACTCATCTGGCGGGCGTGACACGCTCGTGGCGGGCGCTGGCAACAGGGGCTTCACTGAAGAGCGGCAAGATTTATTCTCCGCGGCGGATTGAGGCGGCGCGGGCAGTGATCAAGCGCGATCTGGTGAAGCGCAAATTTCTCGCCAGCAAGATTCAGGTTGGCGAGCCGCAATACCACCCGGAGAGCAATCGCGCCGATCTGGTGATTACGGTGGACGAAGGCCCGAAGGTCGACGTCAAAATTGAAGGTGCGAAGCTGTCGTGGGTTCCTTTTCTGAGTGCCCGGCAGGAAAGGAAGCTGGTGCCGATTTATGAAGAAGGCACGTTCGATCAAGATCTGGTTGACGAGGGAAAACGCAACCTGGTTTCTTATTTTCAAAACAAGGGATTCTTTGACGTAGAGGTCAAAACCGATCTGCAGCAACAGCCGGACAAAATTGCACTGGTTTACAACATCGATAAGGGCAAGCGCCACAAGGTGGCGGGCGTGACTTTTCGCGGCAACCAGCACATTTCGGCGGACGAGTTGCGTCCGCATGTGACGGTGCAGAAGAAACATTTTCTTTCCGGCGGGAAATTCAGCAACAAGCTGGTGCAGGCCAGCATGAAAAATATTCTGGCCGTGTATCACGATCAGGGATATGAAGACGCCGCGGTTGCACCGGAGACGGTCGACAAAGATCCCAATGTTTTTGTGACGTTCAATATTCTCGAAGGCCCGCAGACGCGGGTGGAAAACTCTGCGGTTACCGGCAACAGCAAATTCAAACTCGCCTCTCTTGTGCCACCGGGAGGAATGGAAGAGCATCCCGGCGCTCCATTTTCGCCGCACCGGCTATCGCAGGATCGGGGACGAATCCTGGCGGTGTACCTCAACGCAGGCTATCTGGGCGCGGACGTTAAGTCGAAGACGGTGCGGCACACGGATGATCCTCATAAGGTAGACCTCACCTACGAAATCACCGAAGGCGAGCAAGTCCGCATCGATAACGTCGCGGTCATCGGGCAGAACGTGACGCGTTACCGTTTCATCAAGAATTCGACCAGTCTGTATCCCGACCAGCCGCTGAGCCAGAGCGACCTGCTGGAATCCGAAAGCAGACTCTACAACCTCGGAGTTTTTGACTGGGCGAGCGTGGGGCCGCGAAGGCCGATTACCCATCAGACCAAGGAAGAGGCGGTGGTCAAGGTCCACGAAGCGAAGCGCAACAGCCTTACTTATGGTGTGGGGATGGAGGTTTCGCGGCGCGGCGGGAATGTTCCCGCAGGAACGGTCGCGGTCCCAGGCTTGCCGACCGTCGGTCTGGGCAATGCGAAGATCGATAGCAGCGAAGACACGTTTGTCAGCCCGCGGGGCTCGGTCCAGTACACGCGGGGAAATATTCGCGGATATGGAGAGACGGGATCGATTTCACTATTGGTTGCGAGACTGGACCAGAAGGCGATCGCGACTTATGCCGACCCGCAATTTCGCGGCAGCCAGTGGAGTTCGTTGTTCAGCTTGTCGGCAGAGCGCACGACGGAGAACCCGATCTACACGGCACGCCTGGCCAACGCATCGTTTCAGGTTGAGCGTTCGCTCGACCGCAAGAAGACGATGACGGCGCAGATTCGTTACAGCTTTGGCAAGACCAGTCTGTCGAACATTTTGATACCCGAGCTGGTGCTGCCCGGAGACCAGAACGTCCGGCTTTCCACATTTTCGGGGACGTTTATTAAAGACACGCGCGACAAGCCGCTGGACGCGCACAAGGGACTGTATACAACCACGGACTACGGCATTACCGGCAGCGTGATTGGAGCGTCGGCCGACTTCCACCGGCTTTTAAATCAGACTGCGTATTACAAGCCGCTACCGCATGGGATTGTATTCGCCAATAACATTCGCCTGGGTCTGGCAAAAGCGTTTGCCGGGGACACCGTTCCCACCAGCGAGCGATTCTTTGCCGGCGGAGCTACCACGTTGCGCGGCTTTTCCTTGAATGCGGCCGGTCCTCAGCGAGCGGTGGCGGTTTGCCCGAACGCTACCGACGACCCGACCACGTGCCCGCAAATTTCCGTGCCGGTGGGTGGCAACCAACTTTTCATTTTCAACTCGGAGATGCGTTTTCCGTTGCCGATCATCAAGAACCTCGGCGCCGTGTTGTTTTATGACGGCGGCAACGTCTACCAGAACATCAACCTTCGTCAATTCATCGATAACTACACCAACACCGTGGGATTCGGTATCCGCTACAACACGCCGGTGGGTCCGGTGCGATTCGATATCGGGCAGAACTTAAATCCGGTGACGGGACAGAAGTCGAGCCAATTTTTTGTGACGCTTGGCCAGGCGTTCTAGGAGTCGCTATGACACGCAAAAGGATGATCGGGTGGATTTTCGGCGGCGTTGCAGCGTTGCTGGCCGTTGTTGTGGTGGGAGGGCTGCTGGTCCTGCGCAGCCGCGGGTTCCACGACTACGTTCTGGAAAAGGTTATTGAGCAGGGTAGCCAGGCAACCGGCGGCAAAGTGGAGCTACGCGATTTCGATTTCCAGCTTTCAACGCTTACAGCCAACGTCTACGGGCTGAAGATTCACGGCACGGAACCGGACCCGCAAACACCCCTGTTGTCACTGGACCATGTTCATCTTGATTTGAAGCTGGTCTCGCTGCTTCACCACAAAGTGGATCTCAACGAGATTCTGGTGGACCATCCGGTGGTCCATCTCATTAGCGACAAAGATGGCCACAGCAACATTCCGCAGCCGAAGACGCCAAAGGACGAAAACAGCAAACCGGTGAATGTTTTTGACCTAGGCATTCATCACGTCCTGCTTTCCAACGGAGAGGTTTACTACAACCAGGAAGTCAGCCCACTGGCGGCGGAGTTGCATCAGTTGCGCGCGGAAGTGCAATACCAGTTTCTGAGTTCGCAATACACCGGGACAATCTCCTATCGCGACGGCAAGCTGACCATGGCAAAGATGAAGCCGCTTCCGCACAGCCTGGATGTGAGCTTCACGGCTTCTCCGGATGAGATCGGATTGTCGTCGGCGGTTCTTCAGGTTGCGAATTCACGCGCGGAATTAAACGGAAATGTGAAGAATTTCGGCGACCCGCACGTGGAAGCACATTACAAGGTCCTGGTGCATACCCAGGATTTTCAGCCCATGGTTTCCGATACATCGAGCGCGGCCGGAGACGTGGTGCTGAACGGGTCGTTGAAGTATCAGAATGTCGCCGGACAGGCCGCGTTGCGCAATGTGCTGGTGGAAGGCAAATTGGAGAGCCAGGAGTTGCAAGTGGTAACTCCGCAAGCGCATTTGCCGGTGCGCTCGATTCATAGCAACTTCCGGCTCGCGGGAGGGAATGTCGAAGCCACGGCCTTTTCCGCCGATCTGCTCGGTGGCCACTTGAATGCTGAGCTGCATATGCTGCATGTAGATACGGCTCCGGCATCGAGATTTCATGCCAATGTGCGGGGGATTTCACTGCGGGTGATCCGGCAATCGATGCTTGATCCCAGCGTGCGAACGGCGCCGCTAACGGGATCGATCGATGCCGGAGCCGACGGGTCATGGACGGGCAGCATAGCGAACCTGATTGCGAAATCCGATATTTCTCTGAAGGCGGCCGTTGCAAAGGACGGAGCGGGCGATCCTGTGCCGATGAATGGCTTTATTCATCTCAAGTACGACGGACCAAAGAAGATCATCGCGCTGAACGATACTTATTTCCGCACGCCGAAAACCAACATCGACGTGAACGGTGCAGTGGGTGACCACTCCAGCCTGCGGGTTGAAGTGCACGCTAATGATTTGAACGAGTTCAGCCTGCTGGCTGCCGCGCTGGGACAGAAGACGATCAATCTGGGCGGAACGGCCACGATTGGCGCAACCGTAACGGGCTCGATGCAGAAGCCGCAGATCAATGCCAAGCTGGCGGCGCAAAATCTGCAAGTGGAATCCGGACACTGGCGCACGCTGCAAATGGATGTGCAGGCCGACCCGTCGCATGTAGCGATTCGCAATGGATCGCTGGTGGCGGAGAAGAAGGGTGACGCGAGCTTCAGCGGCGACGTGGCGTTGGCAGATTGGAAATATACGCCGTCGTCACCGCTGAGCGCGAAGTTGAATGCGAAGCAGTTGCAGATCAAGGAATTACTGCAACTCGCGGGGAAGGATTTGCCGGTCGATGGTGTTCTGGCGGTCGATGTTTCATTGCGGGGCACGCAACTGAATCCCAATGGCAATGGCACGGTGCAGATTACTCAGGCTGTTGCCTATGAGCAGCCGATCGAAAACGTTGCGCTGAACTTTCAGGCGACCGGCGATACGGTGACATCCCACCTGCAAGTGAAGATGGCGCCGGGCGATACCAACGCGGACATCACGCTGCATCCCAAGACGAAGTCGTATGAAGTGCGGCTGAACTCGCCGGGCATTGATCTGGCGAAGCTGGATGTAGTCACGGCGAAAAACATTCCGCTGGTGGGGACGTTAGTCCTCACTGCGAATGGCCGCGGAACGTTCGATAATCCGCAGTTGACAGCGAACCTGTCGATTCCGAAGCTGCAAGTCCGACAGGCTGATCTGAGCAATGTGAAGGCCGATCTCAAGGTCGCAAACCAGCGCGCGGAAATAACGCTGGGCTCAGAGGTCATCAATTCTTACGTGCAGGGTCACGCTAACATCGACCT
>DATBAT010000047.1:0-2721 GCA_036271375.1 Terriglobales bacterium | reverse complement strand
CTTCGACTTCGACTCCCATCTCGTGGAGGATGGCAGCCGATTCCAGAGCGCTCTGGCCGGCTCCGATCACAGCCACGCGTTTTCCCATCTCACTGAACTTGCGGCCCTCGTAACAATGCGACACGCTGCGGGGCGAGAGATTTGCAAAAACTTCGGGATTTTTCCTGAATGGTCCGATGCCCGCCGCAACCACGACGCGCTTGCTCTTGATGACTTCGCCGTCGGAAAGAGTGATCTTGAAACCGGAGCCATTGCGGCGAACCTCGGAGATGCTCCGCTGGTCGAGTTTGTAGTCCGTCTGTTTTTGAAACCACTTTCCGTAGGCGACGAAGGTCTCCCACGCGACGCGCTTCACCGGCTTTGTTCCGCTGGCAGCTTCGTACGCTTCGAGGGTAAACGCCGAGCCGGGATCGGAAATGGTGGAAGCTGCTCTGGGGGATCTGAGCAGCATTCCTGACGGCATCCCATTGGCCCAGAAGTTCATCGGGTCGCCGAACACGGTGGGTTCCATCCCCGCCGCGCGCAAATGAGCGGCCGCGGAAAGACCGTACGGTCCCGCGCCCACGATCGCGATCTGACAATCAAACGAGTTTTCAGTCATGGTTCTAAGTCCTTGTTTGAAGTTGGAGAGTATTTCTTGCAGGCCGTCTAACTGGATCGGTTTAGAGATTCACGCAGCCACGAGCTGTGGAAATGGCGATGGTTGTGGGGGGCAGATCAAAACTGGCCTAGTGTGCGATATCGTGATGCAAAGTTTCCGGCGCGCGTTTCGCCGTCGGGCAATCGTCGAAGCTGAAAACGAGCTGGCCATCCTGTTCGCTGGCCCAGGCGATCCGCGCTTTGTCGGCGCCCCCGCCTTCGATACGCCATCCATTGCGATCTTCGACCAAAGTCATCGCGGATCTTTGGCGCCACCACCGGTTCAATTCGCCCGGGGTGGTGATCCACACGCCGCAATCTCTTCGCAGCGAATCGATATAAGCCAGCAACTCTCTGAAGATGCCGCGTTCCCGCGAACCCAGTACATAGTCAGGATGAACAATGAAACTCATGCACCCGTGGTTCTCCATGACGATTCTGGATTGCTGTTTCCAGAGCGTGGTGGAGTAATCGCGCAAAATGTTGTAGAGCGTATAGTCCTGCGACATTGTTACCGGGATTTCGAGAATGCCGTTCTGGAAGAAATAGGGTTTCACTGTGCAGCATCCGCCGCGCTGGGGATCGAGATGGGCGACGTTGGGAACAGACATATCGAACGAAAACTTCAGTGCGTCGTACCATAACTGCTTGCGATAAAGAACAGCGGCGCGGAAACCTTCGGCGGCGAATTCTTTTCCATATTCATTGATTCGAGCGGCCCTGAGAAGAAACTGCTCGCGGTTCTTGTATAAGTGGCCATCGTGATTCAAATCGTGGACACAGACCTCAAATCCACGCCTTCGAATTTCCGCCAGCATCTCGCGATGAACCGCATAGCGTTCTTCAGGAATGATCTGGAACGAAGCTTTGACTCCGAACTCGTCGTCCAGATCCATCAGGGCGGGACAAAACTCGTAGCCTGCCTGCGTCTCGACGTCGTGCGTCATGATCGCGCAACTGGATTTGCCCTCAGGCCAGTACCAGATGAAAGGAATGCGATCGGCTCCACTGGCACGAAGAGACAGCAACAATAGCCTGTCCATCATCTTGTCAACCGAGCAGTCCACCGGCCAGGACGGGAATCTGATGGTCTTCCAGTCTTTCAGGTACAGCTTCTGTAAGTGCCGGCGCACAGCGACAGGCAGCACAGGCCGAATAAAGTAGTAGATCTTCGACAAGGCCGATAAGGAACCCTCGCGCCACTCGTCGACGTAGGTTTCGTGATAGAGATTGTCCAGCACCTGCGATGGATCGAAAGACAGGGAAACCTCGCCGGCATCGATCACAACGTCATCGAGCGCGTCATAGAGCGCGTCGGCGGGAGAAGGCGACGGCCGCTGAGCCCGGTGGCTTCCAAAGCAGGTGGCATCCTTGCCGAAAAGGAAATAGCCGCACGAGTTGGACCTCGCCTTTTTCGAGGCGATGCACTCGAATTTCTTGGGACACCGAAACCACTGGGACAGGGAAGCGGACATAGTTCGGCAGGACCTGCCAAAGAATAAGCCCTCTCTGGCGGGGTCGATCGGAAAAAGTTGACTTGCGAAAGGCGGGGAATTTTTCGGATCGGCGGGAGCCGATCAATAGTAGATCGACGGCTGCGCAAAGTATAGCTCTGCGCAGCCGCTATAAGAACCTGGCTAAGAAGCGCCCTCGGTGTAGCTATCGATGTTGGAGAGCAAAATGAGGCCGCTGCTGTAGTTCGTCTGCAACTGCGCGTAGATCGTCGCTCCGCTGGTGGGAAGAGTCACTGTCGCGCTGGTGCCGCTTAGAGGACCGATGTTCACAAGATCGGCGGCGCCGGGCGATGTGCCGACGTGCAGATAGTATCCCGTCGCTCCGCCCACGCCCGCTGACCAGGTGAAGGTCGTCGATGCGCCCGTCAACGTGCTGCTGTCGACCGGGCCGATGATGGCGCCCGCGGTGATTGTAAATTCGGTGTAGCTGTCGATGCTGGAAAGCAGAATGAGGCCGCCGCTGTAGTTCGTCTGCAGCTGCGCGTAGACTGTGGCTCCGCTGGTGGGAAGAGTCACTGTAGCGCTGGTGCCGCTTAAAGGACCGATGTTCACCAGGTCGGCAGCGCCG
>DATBAT010000046.1:0-5408 GCA_036271375.1 Terriglobales bacterium | reverse complement strand
TTTTTCGTCCTGGCCAGTCAGCGGACGAAACTCCGGAATGAAATGTGGATTGGGCAAAAAGCGAACGTCGAACACCAGGTCGGCTTCCTGCGGCACACCGTTTTTGTAGCCAAAGCTGATCGCGGAAATCAGCAGGTTCTTCTCACCGCTCTCCGGTTGAAACAGTCCGTTGATGTGGGAGCGCAACTCATGCACATTAAAATTCGTTGTGTCGATGCAAACGTCCGCGATGTTGCGCAGCGGCTCCAGCAATTTCCGCTCCGCCTGAATCGAGCGCCGGATGGTATTGATGCGACCCAGCGGATGTGGCCGGCGCGTTTCTGAAAACCGCCGCAGCAGCGCCTCCTCGGATGCCTCAAGAAACAGCAGGCGCGTCGACGTCGTTTGTCTCACCTTGCGCAAAATTGCAGGAAATCGATCGAGGTGCGAACCCTCTCGCACATCAATCACCAGCGCCGCGCGGTTTGTCTCAGGAGATTGGCGAACCAGGTCGGCAAACGCGGGAATCAGATCGATCGGTAAATTGTCGACCGAATAATAGCCGAGGTCTTCAAACGTCTTCAGCGCCGACAATTTCCCCGATCCTGACATACCGGTCAGAATGACGAGTTCATTTTCGGCAAGCGGCCTTTTGGCTTCAATGCCTCGCGCGCGCCGCGTTGGAGGCGCGATCAATCCGTCTGCTTCCGCCAGCGACTCGCGGGTCGCTATAGACCTTCCTTTGGATTGTCGCTTTTTCGTAGTCCCCGTCATCGGTCCTCTTCCACTCCGCATCAAATTTCGCTACACAGAGAGGGTGAGCCAAAATTGTACGGTCAAACCGTGACGTAGAACCAGAGAATTTCTTCGCGGCAATTGCCGGCTAGGAAACTTCCGTCAGCCGCACCAGTCCGTCGCCCGCGCAGTGCAGCACTTTCAAATCGCCCGCCAGATCGCGAAACACAAAGACCTGGCGATCCCCAGCTTCTGCTTCTTTCACAGCTTCTTCAATAGTCATGGGCCGCAACGCCATGGCCTCCGGCGCGGGAACAATGTGAACTCCAGAAGGTTTTCTCTTCCCAGACGACGTCGCATTTCCGTTTCTGCGAGCCGCTTCAGTCACTCCCTCGGGCGCGATCACTTCCGTTGGAACTTCCGGCAGCACCGCGCTGATGGGCTTGGCCTGGCGTTTCTTTTCAACCTTGCTTTTCCTCCATCGAAGCGCCTGCTTCTCCGTCTTTTCCAGCGCATTGCGCAAAGCGATCGTATGGTCAGGTCCGTCAGCCACTCCAACAACTGTGTGGTGGCGCGCATTCACAGTCACTTCCGCAATGGAAAGCAGTTTCTGAGAACGAAAAATGATGCGGGCGCTGGCGCCTCGGCCCACAATCTTCTCAATCCGGTCCAGGCTTTCGTCTGCCATGGCCCGCAGGTCTTTGGTGACCTTCACGTTTCTTCCAGTCAGTACGGAGTCCATCCGCGTCCCTCCCATGTCTGATCGCAATTGATTCTGCTACTGACTCAGATGCGCACGCGACGCTGGTGGGTGCTGGGGATGCCCATATCCTCGCGGTATTTCGCCACCGTGCGACGGTTCACGGCAATTCCCTGTGACTGCAGCAGGTGGGCGATCGCATCGTCCGTCAGCGGCTTGCTGGAATCTTCTTCCTCAATCATCTTTTTCACTTTGCGCTTCAGCAGCAACAGCGGCGTATCCGATCCCTCTGGCCCATTCACGCCTTCAGAGAAAAAGAACCGCAGCTCGAAGACGCCCTGCGGCGTATGAACATATTTGTTGGCGACCGCGCGGCTCACAGTGGAGGCGTGTACGCCAATCTCCTCCGCCACATCTTTAATCATCATCGGCTTCAAAGAGTCGACGCCTTCCTCCAGGAACTCCCGCTGACGCCGAATAATCACTTCACAGGTGCGAACAATCGTATTCTTCCGCTGCTCAATGTTGCGCATCAGCTGGATCGCGGAGCGATACCGTTCCTTCACGTAATCGCGAACCTCGCGTTCCGTACCTTCCTGGCTCAACATGCGGCGATAGCCCTGGTTCAGTCGCAGGGTTGGCATCTCCTCATCGTTGATTAGAATGACGTAGTCGTCGTCGCGCTTCTGGAAGGCCACATCCGGTTCAATCAGCCTCACCTGCTCGCGGTTATAACGCTGCCCGGGCTTCGGATCCAGACCGCGAATTGACTCGATCGCCAACTGTACCCTGGGCTGCGGACTGCCCGTAAAACGGGAAAGCTCACGGATGTCGCGCTTCAGCAGGTTGGGCAAGAACTCATCGATGATCCGCCGCGCCAACGCCATTACCGCGCAAGCCTCCTGTTGAATTCGCTCGGAGGCGTCTCGATCCGCCACACCGGCAGCGGCGCCGTTGCTCCAAGAATTGCCTTCAGTCTGCTCGTCCTCATCGGTGGCTGCAGCCGCCGCCAGACGAATGCCGTCCGCCAGCTCGCCCGCTTGCTGGGTGCGCACGTCCAATTGCGTCAACAGGCATTCGCGCAGATCGCGCGCGGCAATCCCAACCGGATCAAATCTGCGAACGATATTTAGCGCTTCTTCCAGGTCGCGTCTCAACGCCGGCGGGTGATCCGTCGCAGGCTTGTTTCCGTTGGCGTCAGGCTCAACTTCGCCGATCGCGGCATTCAACCCATGCAGCAGGCCATTGCCGGCCACAGCTCCGTGCAACGCCGCAGCTCCATTCTCAGCCTGCGGATCGAGGAGCGGTCGATGTCCGTTAGAGTTGGAAGCTACCCAGGTAGCGGCAACCGTTCCCTGTGGTTGAGGAATCTGCTGCACCAGCACAGCCAGCAGCTCTTCATCGCTGGCGATCAGGTATCCGTCTTCATCCAGGTTGCCGATGACCAACTCTGCAGCTTCCCTCACTCCGTCCGTCAAATGCAGCGAGCCCAGCTGCCACATCAAATGATCGGTCAGAGTTGTCGGCTTGGAGAGAAAATTCTCAAACGAGGGCTTCTCGTTGATTTCAGTGCTTTGCGGGGTGCGATAGCCAGGGTCCAGATAATCCTGGAAATAGGAGCCAAAGTCGATTTCGTCAAACGGATCTTTCTCTTCAGCGGCTTTTTCCTCGCCCGCGGGAGCCGCTTCTTCCGGGGTGCGAATCTCCTCCGCCAACGGAACTGTCTCTTCAAGTTCCTCAAGTACCGGGTTCTCTAGAAGTTCCGCATCGATCATCTCCTTCAATTCCTGTTTGTTCAGGGCCAGCAAGCTGACCATCTGAACCAGGCCCGGCGTAAGCACCTGCTTCTGGGAAACCTTTAGATTGAGCCGGGCTTGAAGAAGAGCCATAACAAAAATCCAATCGGACGGAGGGGGTGTAGGTCCAGTTTACATGGGGGTCGGTAATCCGACGTCGCCTAAGTCCCATAGATAGCGTATATCTTTCTTATAATCTTACATTTATAAATTTGCACGGTAATTGCTTGCAGCGGGTGTTTCGATGGTTACGTTGGTGATTGCAGAACCGGTCGCCACACACCGATCTTCTCAGGATTGAGCCAGCAACGCTCCCTAATTCAGGGTGAACCCTTCGCCCAGGTAGACGCGCCGCACTTCGGGGTCCTGACCCAGTTCTTCCGGCGTGCCGGTGCGGAAGATCTTGCCCTCATTGATGATGTAGGCGCGATCGGTTACCGTCAGAGTTTCGCGCACATTGTGGTCGGTGATCAGCACGCCGTATCCGCTAGCTTTCAGGTCGAAAATGATCTCCTGCAAATCGTGCACCGCAATCGGGTCGATTCCAGAAAAAGGTTCGTCCAGCAGGATAAAATTCGGCTCGATCGACAAACACCGGGCAATCTCCACCCGTCGCCGTTCCCCGCCGGAAAGCGCATACCCGCGCGTCTTGCGGACATGCCCCAGGCTCAGCTGTTCAATCAGGCGCTCCATGCGCGTCCGCCGCTGCTGCCATCCCCCAGGCTGCACTTCAAGAACTGCCAGAATATTTTCTTCCACCGTCAGCTTGCGGAAGACCGACGGCTCCTGCGGCAGATAGCTGATGCCGAAATTCCGCGCCCGCAGATACATTGGCAGGCGCGTAATCTCCCGGTCACCCACCAGCACGCGTCCCGCATCCGGTTCAACCAGGCCGACGATCATGTAGAAGGTTGTGGTTTTTCCAGCGCCGTTCGGCCCCAGCAGCCCGACTACTTCGCCTTTGTGGATGTCGAGGCTGACGCCTCGCACGACCTGCCGCCCTCGATAATTCTTCGCCAGATGGTCGGTTGTCAGTCGCTGCATTATTTTTTTCGCACCCGCGTCTTTGTCACTGCCGCATTGTTGGGGCTTCCGCTTACTATTATCGCCTGTGTCTCAGAGGAAAACGTCAGAACCTCGCCCGTCACTTCACCCTGTATCGAGTCCACTACCTGGGGTGGATGAGCGGCGTCTCCTGTCAGCACAAATTGCTCGTCACTCACCGTATACACCAATCGCGTGCCAGTTCCGCGCCGTCCCGTCTGCTCCACCACCACATGTCCCGTGGCCACAATCCTTTCAACAGAGGACGGTGGTGCATTCTTGCTGTGGGACGAGCTTTTATTTGCCGTCTCCTCTGTCGCAATTCCTGAACGCGCGTGGCCATGAACATTCGACGGCGTCAAAAAGACTTCCGCCCGGTCGGCAAAAACATCGCCGCTGGAACTGATGGCCTCCACGTGGTCAGAGAACGTGGCCGTGCGTTCCGCATCGGAATACAGCAGCCGCTGGCTGACGACGCGGAATGTCGAGGGTCCGCGACGGCCAGTCCCATCGGCAAATTCACCCGCCTTCACCGGGTTGGATTTTTCCGACAGCGCAGTTTTCGAGGACTGCCCGGGAAACGTCGTATGCACGCACCGATTGCAGGATTCCTCGCCATAGGCGGTCAGGGTCTGCATCTTCTTCGAGAGCTCAATCACCGGAGCCTCCACCGAATCTCCGCCCTGCCACAGCCGCGCCTGGCCGCTAAAGATGACCGTTTGCGAAACATGCAGCACCCGCGCCTGCCGGGCGATCACATGAGTCACCAGGGTGCCGCTCAACAGTCCTCCCGAACCCGTCTGCTTATTGGCGCGAACCGTGGTCTGCACCGAACCCATCGCCAGCATGTTGCCGGACGCGCGCTCCACCGCGAGTCGATCTGCCGTCATCTCCAGGCCACCGTCGCGGAAGATCGGCTTCCCCGTCAATGTCAGGGTATCGGTCGCTCCGATATATTCCGCGCGAGCCGCAGTTGCCCTCGAGTTCTGCGCGCCTCCCAAACCACCGGTTGCGCCTGTCTGTTTCGCGAGGACCTGCTGCAAGACCACGTTCCCCGTCTGTACCGCCCTTTGTATGGATTGCGCGTTGCTCGCGTTCGATCTGCGCTGGCTTGCGGCGACAGCACTGGGCATCCCGTTCGCAAAGTCAATCGA
>DATBAT010000045.1:0-12539 GCA_036271375.1 Terriglobales bacterium | reverse complement strand
TAACTATGGCTGCAACATGCTGGACACTTTCAAGAACTTTCGCGAGGCGAATAAGGGATCGGCGCTATACACGAAGGGAATGCTGAGGGATCCGGAGGGCCAATTCGAATACGACGCCGTTCATGACAAGCTGCCGGCGGTCTCGTGGATCATTCCGCCCAGTCATCAGTCAGAGCATCCCGACTATATGCCGGCCGATGGAGCCGCTTTTATCGCTAGCAAAATTGACGCGATCGCGACGAATCCTGACGTGTGGGCGAAGACGGTTTTCATTCTCAACTATGACGAGAACGACGGCATTTTCGATCACGTTCCGCCACCTGTGCCCCGTGCGGGGACGGCTGGAGAATTTGTTCACGGGCTCCCCATCGGCGCGGGCTTTCGCGTGCCCTGCGTTGTGGTCTCGCCGTGGTCAACCGGCGGCGCGGTGTGCAGTACGCAATTCGATCACACCTCAGTGCTGCAATTCCTGGAGGAGTTCAGCGGAGTGCGCGAGAGCAATATCAGTGAATGGCGTCGCCAAACCTTCGGTTCGCTAAGCGCGGCGTTGCGATTGCAAAATGAAGCTATGCAGCCTCCGGTATTGCCGGATACCAGCGGGCCGCTTCGCCTGGCGAGGTATGAGTCGTCCGTGCTGCCGAAGCCGGTGCTGCCTGACGAGCGACAGGAGTTACCGCAACAAGAGAAGCTCCGCAAGAAGAACGTTTAGAAATCGACCTACTTTGTTGGGTATCGGCGGAAGAAACTGTCGCTCTTCCATTCCGGACGTGTCTCTGCGCTGGCGGTCGACACAGCCAGCGTGCGCACGATCTGTTCGAACAATGCGGCCGCTCCCAGGTCGACAGGCTGATCAATGTCATCTGACGGTGCGTGATAGCGATTGGTGAGCCAGTCCTTAAATATTTTTGCCTCAGGGGAACCCGGTTCGGCTTCGACGTCGAGCACAACCGCCGGGATTCCCTGGCGTATAAAGCTGTACTGGTCGCTGCGGATGAATGAGTTGCGCAGCGGCTGCGGATCGGGCACTGGCTTCACCCCCATCGACTGCGCGATACGAGCGGCCTCTTCGCCCAGCGTCGACTCGGCAATGCCTTGCACCTTGAGGACTTTCAGCGGGACGATGGGCAGAAACATATCGGTGTTGATGTCCGCCACGATCGATTTGGCGTTGACCGTGGGATGGGCGGCGAAGTATTTCGATCCCAACAATCCTTTTTCTTCTGCCGTCACAACAACAAAGAGAACTGATCGCTTGAGCTTTTCCGGATGGGCTTTGAACGATGCGGCCAAGTCGAGCAGGACGGCGACGCCAGCGGCGTTGTCCATGGCTCCGTTGTAGATGCGGTCACCGTTGATGGGCTGTCCAATACCGAGGTGGTCGATGTGCGCGGAGAGCACCACGTACTCTTTCTTCAATACAGGGTCAGTACCGGGCAGGAGGGCGACCAGATTGGCTGAATCGATGGTCTTGTTCTCGACATGCGCGCGCGTCTTGATCGACGACGGCAGCGAGAAGTTTGGGAGAGGCTTGCGTTCTTTTGCTAGAGCGGCGATCTCCTGAAATGTGTGGCCTGACCCGGCGAAAAGCTTTTCCGCGTTCGCCGGATTGAATGTCATCCCCACGTCTTCACCCGCTGTTTCGCGGAACTCGGCGCCGGCGAGGTCCATCGAAGGGTGAGCGCGATTGAGCGACATGCGAGACCAGGGAATGTCCATCGATGCAGGATTTGGGATAGAGATGATGCCGACGGCTCCGGCGGCGTGGAAGGGCTTCCAGCGCTCGACCGCTGTCTGGTAGTGCGAGGCAAGCGTGGAAGGAACGTCGGCGGGCGATCCGCTTACGATCACTGCGACCTTGTCCTTGAGATCAAGCCCGGCTAGATCGTCGTAATTTTTCTCGGGGATCTTTAATCCGTATCCGGCAAAGACTAACGGGGCGCTGACTTCGGGAGCCAGCTCGACGCGGGTGTTAAAGTAGGCATCCTCGCCTAACACGAGCGGCTGCTCGTGGCCGTCAGTCACCAGAGTGGCGCTGGAATCTTTTTCTATGATCTCGCGCTGCACGAATTTCACCGGCTGGTAGAAGCCCTTGGTCCCTGCGGGTTTGACGCCGGTCTTTTTAAATTGCTCGACGACGTAAGCTTCGGCCCGGCGCAGGCCATCACTGCCGGTTTCGCGGCCTTCCATGTTGTCGTCGGCTAGGGCTTTTACGTATCCCCACCAGGAGTTGCCGTCGAAAAGTTGTTTGGGCTGTTGGGCAAGGCTGGTCCCAAGGCCAAGGATCAGCAGGCACATCAGAGATTTCGCAACCGTTGACGGGCGCATCGGATTCGTCCTCCCGAGGAAGAAGAAATTCTACCCGCATGCCGATGATCATGTTGCGAAAAGATTGTTACTTCAATTGGCCCTCTAGTTTGCCGTCGCTACAAAATTGATGGTGTTGCTGATGGCTCCCGCTGCCTCGGTGAATGGAATTGTTAGATTAAGTGTGTAGACAGTGGTTCCGTAGGTGCCAGTGGAAGTCAAGTTGGCTGCGCTGGCGCTAGTCACCGTTGTGCTTCCCAGTTGCCAGGTGTTGACCGCGTCGGAACTGCTTAGCTGCGCGGTCAGTGTGTAGTTCGCGCTGGTCTGGTTGGCGATTGCCACCACCACATCAAATGGAGTCGCCAGCTTCCAGTTGGTGGTGCCGTTGACAGTCCGGGTCACGCCGGTGGGTACGCTGCCTCCATAGGCTTGCACGCTGCCGAAGGCGATGGTCGCGGCGGAGGTGCCGCTGCCGCCCAGGGTGATGCCGCTGGCATCCGTGACAAATGTGAGGCTCATGGAACTAACCACGGTCGCGGTAACTCCTACGGTGCCTGACGCTGTGGTGGCAGTGGCTACGCCGACCAAGGCGGTTGTAAGTATTGTCAGAGATAAGATCCATAACGCTCTTCGCATTCGGGACCTCCATGTGAAGTGGACAAATGAATTCTGCGTGCCACTTTCACTGGTAGGTTGATCGTCACGTGCTGGCGCGGGCTTGATTGGGATCGAAAAAACGGGCAAGTGTTGCCTATCGGAGAGACGTTTGCTTTCTTGACAAAACGTTCCATGCGGAACACATCGTCATTACACTTTTGTGATGACAGTTAAGTTCTTGATTGTCAGCCGTTTGCGAACGGAATTTATCGCATATTGAGAATGCATGACTGTGCGGACTCGGAGCATGCTTTTCCACGCGATGCGGGGCTGAGCGGTGTGCCCTTGGATATCGAGGGAGACCCCGCGATATCATTCTTCTGCCCGGTGCTGTATGGCGACAAGAGTCGGCGGGAGATATGAAGGATGAAACTTGTTGAATCGCATTGCCTGGAATTACTTTCACCCGGTCGCTCAACGCAGCCGCGGCCCATGCAAAGGTTGAAGGCGGTAAGCTGACTCTCACGAGTGGAGCGCGGCAGGACAATTTCCGCGACCCGGATGGAAAGCTTTCTAACAACACCGCGCCCGTCCTGCTGACCGAGGTTGACAACAAACAGCCGTTCACGCTGACCGCGAAAATCAACCCTTCGTTCCTGAAGACATATGACGCGGGCACGCTCTATATCTAGGTCAAAGAAGATCTCTGGCTGAAAATGGCGATGGAGATGGACGAGCGCGGCAAGAACCGCATGGTGAGTGTTCGCACTATCGGGACCTCTGACGACAACAATCACGACGTGGTCACCTCGAAAAGCGTTTACATGAAGATCTCTTCCGACACGAAGACCGTCGGGATCTACTATTCGCTGGACAAGACGACCCGGCAGTTGATCCGCTTGTTCCGCAACGACTATCCGGCATCGATCTGGCTGGGGATCAGCACCCAATCTCCGCTCGGCGAAGGAACGTCCGCTGTTTTCGAGGAAGTGTCTCTGACCAACCAAAGCATCTCCGACTTCCGGATGGGGAACTGAGCTAGAAATGGAGTGCCTTCAGGGTATCTCTCTGCGGTTTTTCGCCGACCCTCACAAAAAGCGGAAAGACCGGCCAGCCTCATTTAGCTCAAGCTTCTCTCTATAGTTTTGTAATCGGAATATTACAGAGAAGGCAGTATTGCGGGATCCCGCCGGGCAATGAAGACTACATCCGCGATCATTCCAACAAACACTCGAGAATTTTTCCCAGAGTAGCGCTCTTTATTTTCTCCGATTAACGCAGTTCATCCCCTGATGAGGTACGTAAATGCCGCAGTCGAAGTCGTCTAAGAAAAAGTCTGCCTCTCCGCGCGAGGCACCTGCCAAAACAACAGTTGGCGGCCCCACGGTTCCTCCCTCACCTCCAGTTGCTGACGTTTTGGCGGAAAAAATGGCGGGCACACAAGAGCTCTCCGCAAAATTCGTTTTCAACTCAAACAAGCCGGATGAGTTTGGTCCAGACGCCCAGGCAAATCGGGGGAGATCGGAGGAGCCGAACGATCCCATCGTGGGATCGAGCACAGTATCGGAGAGCAATGCGTCTGAAAAGCTTGGCAGCGGATCGCCGCCTATCGGCCACAATAAGACGATTTCGCCTCTCGATCGCGTGCGCGTCGATTCGACGAATCAGAAATTGACCACCAACCAGGGCGTACCTGTCGCCGACAACCAGAACTCGCTCAAAGCGGGTCTTCGCGGTCCGACCCTGCTGGAAGACTTCATCCTCCGCGAAAAGATCACCCACTTCGATCATGAACGCATTCCAGAGCGTATCGTTCACGCTCGCGGATCAGCGGCCCATGGGTACTTCGAGTGTTACAAGCCGCTCACGAAGTACACGAGAGCGTCACTGTTCTCGGAAGCCGGGAAGCAGACGCCGGTGTTCGTGCGGTTTTCCACCGTGGCCGGGGAACGTGGATCAACCGATACGGCGCGAGACGTGCGGGGTTTCGCGGTGAAGTTCTATACCGAAGAAGGCAATTGGGATTTGGTGGGAAATAACATTCCGATTTTCTTCATTCAGGATGCCATGAAGTTTCCCGATCTGGTGCACGCCGCTAAACCCGAACCGCATCATGGCATGCCGCAAGCGGGGACAGCGCACGACACCTTTTGGGATTTTGCGTCGCTCATGCCGGAAATCACCGCCATGTTGATGTGGACAATGTCAGACCGTGCCATTCCAAGAAGTTATCGCACCATGCAGGGATTCGGCGTCCATACGTTTCGCCTGGTGAACGCCGAAGGCGAATCGCGCTTTGTGAAATTTCACTGGTCCCCGGTCGCCGGAACGCACTCGCTGGTATGGGACGAGGCGGTCAAAATTTCAGGCGCGGATTCAGACTTCCATCGGCGGGATTTGTGGGAGTCAATTGAGGCGGGGAATTATCCCGAGTGGGAGTTGGGTTTGCAGATTTTCACCGAGGAGCAGGCGGAGGATTTCACTTTTGACGTCCTCGACCCCACCAAACTCGTGCCGGAAGAACTGGTACCGCTGATGCCTGTCGGAAAAATGGTGTTGAACCGCAACCCTGATAATTTCTTTGCAGAAACGGAACAGGTGGCCTTCTGTACAGCCCATATTGTTCCGGGCCTCGACTTCTCAAATGATCCGCTGCTGGCTGGGCGAATTCACTCCTACGTCGATACTCAGATTTCGCGACTTGGTGGCGCGAACTTTCACGAGATTCCCATTAACGCGCCGATCGCGCAAGCCCACAACAACCAGCGTGACGGTATGCACCGGCAGGCTATCAACCGTGGACGCGTCGCCTACGAGCCAAATTCCCTGGGGGGTGGATGCCCGTTCCAGGCAGGCGCGGCGGGCTTTCAGTCGGCATCCGTGCCCAACTCCACTGAACCGGACAAGGTGCGGGGCAAGGGCGAAAAGTTCGCCGACCACTACACTCAGGCCACCCTCTTCTGGAACAGCCAGTCGAACACCGAAAAAAACCACATCATCAGCGCGTTTCGATTCGAGTTGTCGCGCGTTCAAACTCCGGCAATTCGCGAACGCATGGTTTCAGGATTGATGAACGTTGATTCCCAACTTGCAGAATCTGTCGCCGAAGGATTGGGGTTGCCGGAAATGCCCGAGTCCATGCCCAAGGTATTGAAGAAAACCGTGAAGCCGGAATTTACCCAATCGAACGCGCTGTCTCTATTTGCGCGGCCGGGGGACGGCGGCATCCGCGGGAGGCGCATTGCCATTATCGTAGCCGACGGCGTGAAGACCGGCGAACTGACTACCTTGGCCAAGCAATTGGAAACTGCCGGGGCTGTTCCGAGGTTCCTGGGATCGCGCCTCGGTCGAATTAAAGGCGAATCCGGGGAGATGATCGAGATAGATGGAACTCTGGAAACGCTTCCATCGGTCCTCTTCGACGCGGTCGTGCTGCCCGACGGCGAAGCCGCCGTGCAGACGCTGGCGGGCGACGGACGAACCTTAGAATTTCTCAAGGACCAATACCGCCATTGCAAACCGATTCTGGTTTTGGGTGCGTCATCCGCATTAGTTCAAGAGGCGAAAATTCCACCGCAATTGCCATCTGGAAAACCTGATCCTGGGCTGGTGATGGCGAACGGCAGCGAGGTTTTCCAAACATTCGCTACCGCCGTTGCGGCACATCGTCACTTCGACCGCGAGGTCGACCCACCGAAGGTTTAATTATTCTTAAAACTCACGCAAACAATAAGGAGCAACGAAATTATGGCTGAGACAAAGACACTGCACGATGCCTTCCTAGACGAACTGCGCGACGCTTACGACGCAGAGAAGCAACTAATCAAAGCTTTGCCGAAAATGGCGAAGGCATCGTCTTCCGGCGAACTTCGGAGGGCTTTCGAGGACCACCTGAAAGAGACCCAAGGTCAGGTAAAGCGTCTCGAACAGGCTTTCGCCAGCTTGGACGAAAGGGTGAGAGGGAAACATTGCGATGGCATCGAAGGGATCATCGAAGAAGGCAAGTCGGTGATGGAAGAAGACTTCGATGATGCTGCGATGGATGCCTGCCTGATCGGTTCCGGACAGCGCGCTGAGCACTACGAAATGGCCGCCTATGGAACTCTGGTCGCGTGGGCTAAAGCGATGGGCCACACCGAGGTCGCCAAGTTGTTGCAGCAAAACCTGGACGAAGAAGAAGCGGCCGACGAAAAGCTTTCTTCGATCGCCGAAGGCGGAATCAATGACGAGACCGCCGCAAAAGCGCATCCCGATGTCAGCAAGGGAGCGGATCGAGCGAGAAAGGCCAAGAAACCGGCAAGAGCCAATGCCAATGGGAAAGCCGGTTCTCGGAAGAAACAGATTGGTTAAGTGCGTTCTGGATCGCGGAGCTGGCGTACTCCGGCTTCGCGATCTGTAGTTTCTTGAACTTTCATTCTGGATGGAGATTTGTGCGTCTTGCCCATCGCCCCGCCGTCCACCTCGATCTCGAGTTCTTCCTCGGAAGATTTCGACAGCCCGGTTTGGCCGTATCCTTGGTGCCTTCGGTTTCTCCTCCTGTCAGGTAACTCGTGGCCATTTCACCAGCCGCTTGTGCAGGGAGGTCCATCCCTGCAAGCTTGAGCCTGGACGTAAGTCAACCCACCCTAAAATCGCGAAGAACGCGATTTTAAGGGAGGGGCACCGGCTGGGTGAAGACGTAGGACCAGACATGACTGGGGTTCTTGCCGTCCGCTTGGCGGACAAGAGTGTCCGCCCCACATTTTGGCGCGCCAGGGGCTTCCTACATTTCTCCATCGGGCGACAAGCCCAAAATCCCATTCGGTTCTAGTTCTTGGTATCCCACCTTTCGCAAAGGGCGCGAAAGATGGGCGCCCTCCGGCCGGGCGCGGCGGCTTAGCGGCTATCAAGTGAGAATTCCTTGAGAGGCCTCGTTAGGGTTGTAGGGACACGAGGTCCTTCGACTGCGCACGAACTGCGCTTCGCTTGTGCTTGCTTCGCTCAGGATGACAGGTTGGTGGTGGGGATAGGACGTAAAACTACATCGGGGCGTGAACGTTGTTGTAGTCGTAGGATGGATTTGTGGGTCTTGCCCATCGGCTCGCCGCCCAGATCGATGTCGAGTTCTTCCTTTTTCGCAAAGGGCGCGAAAGATGAGGCACCTCTGGCCGGGCGCGGCGGGTTGGCGGCTATCACGTGAGAATTCCCAGGGAGGCCTCGTTAGGGTTGTAGGGACACGAGGTCCTTCGACTGCGCACTCACTGCGCTTCGCTTGTGCTTGCTTCGCTCAGGATGACAGGTTGGTGGTGGAAAACGGATACGCCGTGAGTTGCGCGCCTACGGCGCCGAACATTCTTGTAGTCGTAGCGGATCGATTTGTGGGTCTTGCCCATCGGCTCGCCGCCCACATCGATTTCGAGTTCTTCTTTGATAGTGGCAGGCCGGAGGATTTCGACAGCCAACTAAGGGCGTCCGCCCCACATGCTCCTCGCTCCGACGGAACCAGTATCACTTGTTTCGTGGTCTCCCACCTTTCGCAAAGAATGCGAAAGATGAGGCACTCTCGCGTTCCTGGTGATTCGGGAAAGAGCAATTCTGGGATGGGTCGACTGTGCGGTTCGTTATGCAGGCTGGAAGGTTTTGTCGCGCGAACGCCACAGGAAATACAGCGACACGGCGACCAGTGCGCAGCCTGCGCCACTCAGGGCTGCCGACACTCCGAACATGGGGATCAGCTTGCCGAGGACCAACCCACCTATCGGCATCCCGGCACGGAAGGCCAGGTTGTAGACGCTCATGACGCGTCCGCGCATGGCGTCGGTGGCGATGAGTTGAGCCAGCGAGACCATCGACGCGGCGGACGCCATCAGGGCGGTGCCGGCAAGAAACATCAACAGGCAGGAGAGGGGAAGCCAGCGCGAAACAGCGAAGCCGGCAGTGACGAAACCCAATGCCACCAGGATGAACAGAGTTAAGCGTCCCTGGCCTTTCATTTTTTCTGACGTGGCCACTAACAGTGCGCCGCAGATTGATCCTGCACCGGAGCAGACCAAGAGGAGCGTGTAGGTCTCTGGGCCCTTGTGGAAGATGTTGCGGACAAAGACGGGGAGAAATCCGTTCAAGGAGAATCCGAACAGCGTGGTGCAGAAGGCCAGGACTACCAGCGCGCTCATCCCGTCGCGCTGTCTTATGAATCGAATGCCCTCCTTCATGCTGGTAAGCACAGCCTCTTTCGATTTCGACGGAACGAACTTCACGTGAATCATGAATAACGAGGCAATAACCGCCAGAAAAGAAATGCCGTTTAGCGTGAAGCACCAAGTCGCGCCCAGCGTGGTGTAGGCCAGGCCTCCGATGGTGGGGCCGAGAATGCGCGCGAGATTGAACTGGATGGAGTTCATGGCAATCGCGTTCGAGAGATCTTTGGAGTCGACCAGCGTAGGCAGCAGCGCTGAGTAGGCAGGGCCTCCGAAGGATTGTCCCAGTCCAACGACGAATGACAGTGTGAGAATGTGCCAGACGTGAACCACATGCAGCGCGAACAGAGCGGCCAGCGTAAAGGCGCACGTCATTTGAATGTATTGCGAAGCCAGCAGCATCTTGCGGCGATCCAGACGGTCGGCGAAGACGCCGCCGAACAGCGAAAACATGATGATAGGCAACTGGCCGAGGAAGAGATCGAGGCCCAGGTAGAACGGATCTTTGGTGAGATCGTAGACCAGCCAGCTTTGCGCGAATTGCTGGACGAAGGTCCCGATGGTGGAGGCGCAAGCGCCAATCCACATCAGGCGGAAGTCGCGGTAATGAAAAGCTCTAAATGTACGGGATAAAAATGCCGGGCTGCTGGCCATAGATACGAAAGGGTCCGACGCTTATGGTACAGGGATGATGAGAACCATGGCGACGGTGCGCGAAAAACTCTAGTTTTTTCTGCGAGACTGACAGTCTCGAGCGCGTTATAGACGATCTGGGCGGAGACTTGATTTGTGCGGGACCAGTTAGCCAGCAACTCGTAACTCGTCTATACTGCGAAGCCATTAGTCAGGCAGGTTCTTATGCAAACCTTAAATGTCGGGGCAGGTCAAACCGAGCAGGAGTATAAACACGCGGCGGAGCAACGGCTTACCGATCTGCGTGCCGAGAGTCAGAGCGATGCCAACTACTTCTTTATCGCCGCTGGCCTGGCAGCGCTCGGTACGGGATTGCTTCCGTTGCGGTTGAATATTCTGGTCAACATTGGCGCAATCGATCTCCTCGCCTACTATGGCCGCTCGGCGCCGAGTTTTTCGATAATGATGTATGGTGCCGCTGGGCTTTGGGTGGCCATTTTGGCTGGACTTGGGTTTGCCGCACGCGGCGGCCAACGTTGGGCATTCCTGGCCGGTATCGTTTTGTATGCGGCGGACATGATCGCGCTTATCACGATGTTTTCTTTGTGGGCATTTGGTGTGCACGCATTCTTATTGTTTCGTTGGTTTCAAGGGCAGAAGTCGTTGAAGGATCTCCACGATGCGTCTGCCTCTACACCCGCTGACTCCTTGCAACCGAAGTGATACGTGGACGGGAGTTTGCGATGCTTGTGCTGCGTGGTAGGCTTGGTGCGGTTTTGGCAATATCAATCCATCAGGAGTTTGTAAATGCCCAAGGTAATTCTCACCTGCCAGGTCGAAGATCCAGTGAAATGGGAAGCCGGGTTCCGCACTCACGGAGATTTACTGCGTACATACAATCTGGGAGCCCCGGTGCAATTCACATTGAGCGGGAAAGACCTAGTGATGTGTATGGAGCCTAAAGACCTCGCTGCCTACAAGAAAGCCATGGAGTTGCCGGCTACGGCGGAGGCGATGGCCTTTGATGGCGTGAAGAAAGAAACCGTGAAGATGTTTGTTCTGGATAAGGAAATGAAGAGTTAAGAATTCATGATCGACATACGGGCCGCGGCGCAGTGCGCGCTGCGGCCTTTTGCTTTTTCGGTTCATCTAAAATTACGCGATGACGACTCGCGCTTAAGTTCTTATCATTCCTGGACTTTCAGATTCCGGGCCTCAGCATTGGCAGACGCTTTGGGGCGTTAAGCATTACCGGGTAAAGCAAGATCATTGGGAGATGCCGCGCTGCTCAGACTGGGTGCCGATGCCGTTGCGGAAGATACAGTTCCGGTCGGTGGTGGTGGCTAGTACGAATGATCCCTTCGTGACTATGGAGCGAGCTGATTTGTTCGCTTCAGCTTGGGGGAGTCGGTTGATCACGCTGCTGAATGCCGGGCATATCAATGGTGCTTCGGGGCATGGGCCCTGGCCCGAGGGCGAGAAGTGGTTGGAGGAGATGCGGTGACACAAGGTTCCTCCGCTCCGGTCGGGATGACACAGTTGTTTACGGTTTCGCGCAGGTGAAGTTAGCAGCGTCGTCTATGCTGCCACTTCCTGTGTATCGTCCCACCTGCGGATAGGGGCAGAGCGGACGCCTGCGGTCTACTTTTCCCGCTGTAGCGTGACTGGCGATGATCTGCCCGGGTGCTTTGCCTTGTTCCACCCACCGTTCCATAACGCCGATCTTGTCGAAGGTGTCAGGGCCCTCGCCGCCAGAGCAGTGTGCCATGCCGGGAGCCATGAAGAGGCGGATCCAGTTTGAGGCTTGAGCTGGATCGCCGCTTTGCTCGACTGCCGATTTGTAGAACTCGATGCTTGAGCCGGGGGCAACTTGCTGGTCGGCCCATCCGTGATAAATAAGGAGCTTGCCGCCGTGTTTTGCGAAGGCGGCAAGATTCGGGTTGAGTTCGTCGACGTCCTTGTCGATGGTGTGCGCTTTTGCTGAGTCGCGATCAAGGTCGAAGGTGCGCCAATCCCAGTGCGGATCCTGATAGACCACGTAACGGAATTCATCGAGGAATAGAGCGGCGGGTTCTGGTCCGCCGGCGAGACGTGCCCAACGCAGTTCTGTGCCGGGTTCCAGGCGGGGAAAGAGAACTTGTCCGCTTGTCGCGATTGCCGGACTGATCATGGTTTGCGCGGTTTGGACTTGGCGCGTAGTCAGACAGTTGGTGGTGTCTGAAGTTTTACATTCCAGGGTTTTGAAATCAACGTGACAGTTTTGTGGACTCTCTATGAGTCCATCTTTCACGCCGTCGTTGGCATCGCAGGCGTCGAGCACTGCGCGGTGGATCATGGGATATTTTTCCGACGGAATGTATGCAGCGGGATCTTTAAAAGTTTGGGTGGCAAGCCAGAGAGCCCATGAGTTGCGGCGTATGTTCGCGGGATCGCCGGCGACTATGCCGTCGAATTCTTCGGGATAGCGATAGGCTTGTATCAGCCCTTCGCGTCCGCCGCCAGAGCAGCCGTCCCAATAGGAGTAGCGCGGGTCGCGTCCATAGAAAGCTTTGATTAGCGATTTCGCTTCGACTGTCATTTCGTGTTCGGCTCGATAGGCGAAGTCGATGAACATTTCCGGATGCCCGACGATGAAGCTGGCGCCGCTGCCGTTGTGTCCGTCGTTGGTGGCGCTGGTGGCGTATCCGCGGCGAAGCGCGTCTGCCATGGCGTCGTAGGCGATGGAGCCTCCCCATCCGCCGCTGCCGACGGCAAGAAATTTGCCGTTCCAGTTCTTAGTCGGTAGCCAGATCTCTGCACGGATGTCGGAGTCTGCCGTGGGCTTGAGCG
>DATBAT010000044.1:0-19661 GCA_036271375.1 Terriglobales bacterium | reverse complement strand
GTGTAGTCGAAGCCGCACCACAGCTCGAAGCGTTCGGGATGAACCGCGTATTGCTTGTACACGTCGACGAACTCCTGGCCGGTCGCACCGGAGAGGATGATGGTCTTTTTCACTCCGGCCTCATCCATAGTCTTGACCCACCGGGAAATTTCCTCGGGCGTCTTCGCGTAGGCGTGTGAGTGCATATCGACGATGGGGAATTTCGCCTTCTTTACTTCTGTCGCCGGAATTTTATAGATGGACTTCGGCCGGTAATCTTTCAGCAGAATGGTTTCAGGTGAGCCCGGTTTAGGCGTTTTGGCGGGGGTTCCGGCCGCAGAACTAGACTCCGTCTTGCTGGTGGCGCAACCAATGCTCAAGGGCGCAACGCCTGCTACCAGTCCGGCGGCCCCGACTTTCTTTAGAAAGGAACGACGCTTCATAGGTCTCCTGTCTTTAGTTCACTGAGGAGTTGCTTCCAGCAAAAGATGCTTCGAGAAATCTGCGGACAGATGCGCCACCGGGCCATGGACCGTTCCAAAGTCTTTTCCGTCCACATAGTCGACGACGTGATAGGAGCGATCGTCGAGTCCGCGCAACTCTAGGCTGCCTTTCCAATTGGCGGCATAGAAGGCGTAGTACATCTTTTTATCTTTGCGGATGACGTGAGCTTCGGGAAGATCGAAACCAATATCGTAGAGCGTGCCCAGGTATTGACCCCGCGAAAGGCCCTTCTGCTGATAAAGCTGCAACCACTTACCGAAAGTCTTTTCGTGGTCGGGCGTCAGGTCGAAGCGGCCATGCTTCTCGACCAGCGAGGGCAGCACGAACTGCGTGCCCACTACTCCGCCAATACCAAGAGTTGAGGCGAAGTCGTCGTGGTTGTCGCTGAGTTCGACGTGGTCTCCGAAGTAAGGGACATCATCGCCCATCAGTCCCTTGATGGTCTTGCCCTTTGAACGGACCTGGAACGAACTGGTGGGATCGGACGCCACCGACATATTGAAATGCGGCATAGTGAAGAAAGAGAAAGCCGTGCCGCAGGGACAGAACTCCACCAGCGAGCCCGGTTTGTCATTTTGTGCTTCGTCGTAGATAGCTTTGAAAAATTCCGGGAGTGCCTCCACCGAATCTTCCGGCCGTTTGTGGTGATGGGCCGGGTTGTAACACGGAGGAACCGCATTCATGTGCTGGCCATCGAGTTTGAGCCCATCAAATCCCCAATCCACGAGGATCTTGTGCACCAGCGCCTTGTGATATTCGACCACGCGCGGAACGGCGGGACACATATAGTCCGAGTCCCACCACGAAATCTTGCGCCGCGAGCCATCTTTATTTTCCAGTGCAAGCTCTGGCTCATCGGTGAGAATCTTTGACTTCGGAACCGCGCTGAGTGGCGACCACCAGAGTTGCGCTTTAAATCCTTCCTGATGAATGCGATCGACCATCGCTTTTATGTCGGCGTCGCCGCGAGGAAATTTCTTCAGATCGATTTGCCAGTCGCCGTAATTGTTTTGCCAGCCGTCGTCGATCGTGACCCAGGTAAAGCCCATGCGCTTCACGGTGGGTAGGGTGTCGTAAACCTGTTGCGGCTTGAAGTTGCGTCCGTAGCCCCAGGCGCACCAGATGGCGCCAAAGCCACCGTCCGGAGCCTTAGCCATCTGGAAGCCCTGCTTCAACATCATCCCGCGGTAGGTGAGGAGCGTCTGGAAGTAGTCTTTGTCGTGCACGGCGACGAATGTGCGAAACGTGTTAAGACTTTCGCCAGCCTGCAGAGACTGAGCATGACGATACTGCACGCCGACCCGCGCCTGTCGTGCGTTGGGCATGGAGACCGGCAACGAAACCAGACGCGGGCGCAGTTCAAGGTGGCCTACGCCGATGCCGACATCTTTACGCCACACATCGACAATCGGAGTGCCGCCGCCGTAATCGCTGGCGTTCATCCCAAGATAATTTTGCTGAGTGAATCCGGCATGCAGTGGAACGATCCAGTTCGGTCGACTCTCGTAAGAGCCGCTCTGAAACGACCAGAAAGGAACCTTCGCAGCCCCAGGCTGCGCATCGATGGTGTAGGTGTTGTTGTTCCACTCAAGAATCTTCAGTGGAGCCTTCCCGATATTGGTGTAGCTGACATCGAAGACGGCCAGGCTAGGGAAGTCGTCGTAGATGACGACGGAGAGAGTTTTTCGCAGCAGCCCGGAGGTTCCGGTGAGGGTGAGTTTCTCTCCCTTGCCGTAGGTGTCGGTGATTCGCTCGCTCTTTTGCGAGTCCAGTGCAAAGCTGGACCAAGAACTCTGGACGCCTTTGACAGTCTCGGAGGCAGAGAACGTGCCCAGGGGAATTTCCTTGCCGTTGAGTTTAGCGACCACGCGACTGCGCATGGTTTTATCGAACTCGACGCGCAGGCTGGAACTTTGGATTTGCGGCAAGGGATCGGAAGCAGACTGAGCGGGGCTTCCCGCTAGCAGCACCGTGAGGACCACCATCACCAAGGATGAACAAAATTTCGTCATTACCTGCTCCGATCTCTGAGACCTTGCTACTTCGAGAAATTCATACTCCCTTGCGCCAGTCGGAATCGCTGCCCTTTTTAAGCCGAAAAGTTAGCGAGCCGTCAGGGTTGGTTGGCTCGTAGCACGCCCAGCGCACAGGACGCCGTACGCCTTTTACTTCTAGCTCGGCGCGAAGAACGATCTGTTGTCCGTCCATGCCTTTCGGAAGAATGAGCGAGGCCAGTCGAATCTGGCCGGCTCGCGGCTGACCCGCGTCGAGGTTTCCGCCAACCTTGATTTGGCCGTCCGGACTCTCGGCGTAGATACCTAAAATTCCCGGCACTCCCGCCACGCCATCGTTGACGATGCCCACGATCAGTTCCATGGTGTCGTAACGTTTTCTCTGCCAGATCAAGGAAGGCCGCACGCGGTAGCCGAGCCGCTGCTCCATGGCCTGCAGTGAATCGGGATATTTTTCGTAGTAGCGACGAATGTTATCGGCTTCGGTCCAGAGGCCGAAATAGTTGGTCCCTATATCGAGGGCATGAAAACCCGCCGACTCACGATAAGGCCGGGCGATCGGTCCACCAATTCTGCGAGGATAGTCGTCCGTCGGTTGAACTTCGTTGTCATGCCCGACGAAAGCCAGCATCGAAGCCGGCAGCTTGCTCAAACAGGCTTTATGCTCGTCGGCAAATTCGGGAAGAACGTGGTGACGGTTGCCGCCATCTTCGAGCACCGTGGCGAGCCATGACGGACGATGCGCCAGCTCTTCGATCTGAACCGGCTCGTCCATCGCCAGGCTATCGGAACGCAGCCAGCATCCGGAGCGTACCGCCAAATCCTGGATCGTGCGGTTTCCAACGTTGCTGATATCGGGCTCGGTGTTCACCGCGAGGGGCATCTTCTTCCAGACGTCCATCCGCAACTGCGTCATGCTGACGAGCGTTTTCTCGGCGGTCAGAAAGTCGGGGAACGGACCGGGAATATCGTTGGTATGACCCTCGCCCCAGAAGCCGTAAATCATCAGGTCCATGTACTCGAGCAGCGGATCGTCACCGAAGCGTGCCGCCATAAGGTCGTTCAACTCGGCAAAAGCTTTCTGGAACTGCGGCGAGTCGTAGCGCGGTTCGAAGAAGTCGAAGCCTGCCTGATGTTCCTTCGATTTGTGACCGATGTTCACGACAGGTACCTGGCCACGCAGAAAATCCGGCATGGAGATTTTTGCCGGCTGAATATTCGGGCTGGACAGTTGAATGCGGAAAGCAACCCGTAAATTGTGACGCCTGGCGGCATCGAATGTGGCCTCCCACACTGGGGAGAGAGACAGCTTGCCGGGGCTCGATTGCACATCGCGCCAATCGCAGCGAATATAAAGGACGTCCATAAACGGCAAAGCTGCCATCTTTTCGATGCCCTGCTCCAAGGTCTGCTCGCCGCACATTACCTTCAACGAAGGTCCGTTCTCTTCCCAGGTATAGCCAACCAAGCCAGTGCCGAAATTGCGCACGTGCTTGCGCGAAGGCATGGTGGTGAAGATGGTGTACCAGCCTTCGTCCTGGCCGATGCCAAATGGGCCCTGATTCAGACGGTTGGCAACGTTCGGGGTGCCGAAGTCATAGCCTTCCCAAAGATGGTCGGGAACGTCTGCCCACATTCGTGGCAATACAGTTCCCGCTCCGGCCAGGACGGCTCCGGTCTTGAAGAAATCGCGCCTTCGCATAATGGGCCCCTTGTTTCTGGACTACGTTTTTAGAATCTAGAATCCGTGGTGCAGATTTGGACGCAGCGTGAGTGAACCATTGTCATTCAGTTTCTGACGGCAAGCCCATTGCACCGGATACCGCATGCCTTTCACTTCGATCTCGGCTTTCAGCTTCAGGCCCTCGAACTTCGTCCCTTGGGGCAAAATGAATTGCGCCTGACGCAACTTGCCGGGCAGCGGATAGCCCGCATCAAGGCAGCCGCTCTTCAGTACCTTGCCGTCGGCGCTCTCCACGGTGACCCGCAACACGCCCGGCACTCCAGTGATGCCATCGTTGGCAAAGCCGATGATCAGGCCAAGGTAGCCGCTGTCTTCATAGCTCCAGATGAATGAGGGCCGCACGCGATAGCCGATCCGCCGGTTGATCAGGTCGAACGCCTTTGGGTAAGCGTCATAGTAGGCTTGCAAGTTTTTCGCGCTGATGGCATGAAAGTTCCAAAGAGACCAGTAGCTCGCGCCAACGTCGATTACGTGCGCGATCATGTTTTCCGTCGGCGAGACGCCTTCGACTGACGCGCTAGGGTCGGGAGTCTTGATCGGCATGCCCTGCTCTAGAGCGGCCGCTACCCAGGGCGGCCGGTTGCTGAGCGCCTCAATCTGCTCATTCTCGATAAAAATGGTGTCGCTGCGAATCCAGTTGTTGGTGCGGATGGAGAGGTCGAGCACGGCGGCGTTCCCGACCTTGCTGTAGTCGGGCTGGGTGTTGGTCATCAGCGGGGTCTTGGTGAAGTGCTCGAGCTGCACCTCCATCATCTTGACCAGCGTCCGCTCGGCGGTGAGCGAATCGGGAAAAGGCGTATTCACGAACGGCCAGGTATGGCCTTCTCCCCAGAACCCGTAGAGGAAGGTGTCGAAATATTCGACCAATGGGTTGCCATTGAACTCAGCGGCCAATTCCCCTACCAAATCAGCAAAGGCCTGTTGAAAAAAAGGATGATCGAAGCGCGGCTGAGACCGCGAATAGGGATTCTCGCTGAACCGCGCCGCCGCCTTCCTCTCCTTCTCATCGGGAATTAGCTCGACCATGGGAACTTTGTCGAGAACGAAATCCGGCAACGCATGGGCGTGCTTATAGTCGGGCGCGTTCATCTGAATGCGCAACCCCACGCGCTTATTGTTTTTTTTCGCGAGGTCAAAAATCTGTTTCACATAGTCCGGCAGCGCCAGCTTTCCGGGCTTGGGTTGCACCTCGCGCCAAGTGGGACGGATGTACACCTGCTGTCCAAGCGGAAACTTCACCAGGTCTTCGATGGCTTGAGGAATGTTGTCTGCTTTAATTTCTTCGGTACCGCTGTCGGCCGTGATGTAGGTGATCAATCCCTTGCCGTAGTTGGGCACAACTTCTTCCGAGGCAGTGGTTGTCATGACCACTTCGTCGGTGGGAATTACGGCGTCCGGCGGATACTGCGGAAAGGGCCCCTGATTGAGCCGGTCAGTCACGGCCGGGCCGGAGCCGAAATCATAGTTTGACCAGTTATGCGCGCTTACGAGTGCTTGCGCTTTGCCAGTCCCCAATTTCGTGGCGGCTGCGAGTGCGAGACTACTTTTCAGAAAGTTTCTACGCTGCATGGAGGTATGCCTTCCTCGGTCCTGGATGTTCTCGCAGTGAATCCGGTAACGGGGTTGCAGAATCTTTCCCCGGCTTGCGTTGTTAGGGATTTTGCTTTCGATAGAAACTATCGAACCATTTCTATTTATATCTTTTTATTTCGTTTGTCCAGAGGCGAGTTTTTGGTGGCGAAGCGTGTTTGGAGGACCTGCGGAGCGAAATCGATATTCCGAGACGCAGAGACCGATCGCGGGGAGGGAAGACAAGATCCCTCAGATCCGCTCGGGATGACAGCTTTTGCTGCTTGACTCGCTTCTTTCTAGGAAGCCTGCACCAAGGCCCACAGGTTCCACATCGCGTTGGCCATGATCAGTCCGGACAAGCAAGCGAATGCCGGACGGCGGTATTTGGATTCGAGAAGATCGGCAGCAACACCTGCCACGAAGATGAAGAGGAATGGGATGGCCATCAGTTGGTAGCCCAAGCCGGCGACGTGGGGCGTGCCGACGCTCAACAAGAGGAGCAGAAGCGACACCATCAACGGCGCGGTATTGCCGAAGTAGCGGGTGCGACTCCACCCAGCATAAATAATTAGCGCCACCGGAACTGCGACCAGCAGCGCGGGGCTGGCTTCCGCCAAGTGCAACAGGACGCGACGATAGGCGCTCGACATGGCGTATGCCTTCCACATGAGCGGTAAATAGTTGGCGTGGCGCAGACCCTGCACAAACAATCCGGGATGGAAGAAATAGGACGCCAGCAGCAACACCAGCGCCAGGACGCAGGCGCATCCCCAAATCGCTAGTGCGGCCAAACGCCGAGTGGGCGCGAGATACAACATGAACCCCAGCGCTGCCGGAACCACGATCGCCAACGAAAACTGCGATCCCACTGAAAGCGCAAATGACAGCGCCAGCAGCACTATGCGGCGCCAATTCCAGAGCACTACTTCGCGCGGAGCATAGAGCGTATGCGCGACCGCAATCGCAGTGAAGACAGCGCCGAAGGCTCCCCAGGCGGCGCCGGTTTCTGGCTGGGCAAACCATAGCGAACTCGATTGAATGATTGCAGGCGAGAAACAGTAGAGAGCCAGCGCGATGTATCCTCCGGCGTTGCCGTAGAGGCGACGGGCGACGTACCAGAGTGAGCCACCTAATAAGGAGCCGAAGATCAGGAATGGCAGGGAGGCAAGCCATCCCCAAAGGCGCAGCGGATCGTTCGGAGAAATCCTGCTGAATAACGCATTCGGCGCGGAGGCTACCAGATACCAGAGCGGCGAGTGGTCGGGATCGTAGACGCCGGTTTCGGACGCCTTGGGCGTTGAGGCAATGGTTTTGCCCCGCCACTGATCGCGTCCGGCGACGATGCGGGAGACCTCGTCGGAGGGCAATCTGGAACCGCGGCGCGCGACCAGCCACGCGCATTGCGAGAGGAATGCAAACAGCAGGAATAACGCGGTGATCTGTGGGCGTCCGAAGCGTTCTTGCGTGAAAAATCTGCCCATGTCAAAACGAGTGTTCTACCATGTCATCGGGTGCCTGGGGAAATAACCATGCAAGAAGCAGATTCACCTTCGCTTTTACCGGATCAACAGCCCGTGGAGATACCGGCGCCGCCTCCGCGACCTTTCATTGTAAGCGTATTTCTTGGTCCAGACGGACTGCGGGCGGGGTGGCGATTTGCGCTGTATCTGGGCATGTTCCTTTTGCTCAGCGCGGTGCTTGGCGCGCTCGCGAAGGTCGCGCATCCGAAAACATTCCCATTGATGTGGCGGTTGTTGATCGGAGAGTGCGTTGCGCTGACCAGTGCGCTGATCCCTGCGGTGGTAATGGGGAAGATCGAAGGGCGTCGATTTTTTGAATATGGACTGCCGTTACAAAGTGCGTTCGGAAGGCTGTTTTGGGCAGGAGCGGCGTGGGGACTTGCCGGACTGACGTTGCTATTAGGGATAATGAGGGGCGCCGGAGTTTTTTACTTCGGGCACGTCGTACTGCATGGACCACGGGTTATCAAGTTCGCAGTCTTTTATGTGGTGTTGTTTTTGATTGTCGCGTTCTTTGAAGAATTCTGGGTTCGCGGTTACAGCCTGTTCACCCTGACCAAAGGAATGGGATTCTGGCCGGCGGCGGTGTTGCTGTCGCTGGCGTTTGGCGCCATTCATCTAGGCAATAAGAATGAAGCGATCACGGGAGCTGCGGCTGCAGCCGCGATTGGATTTTTCCTTTGCCTGACTTTGCGGCGAACAGGCACGCTTTGGTTTGCGGTCGGCTTCCATGCAGCGTGGGATTGGGGTGAGACTTACCTGTACTCAGTTCCAGATAGCGGCTTGTCGATGCCCGGCCAGTTGACGCAGCCTTCGTTCCAGGGCAAGGACTGGTTGACCGGTGGATCGGTGGGTCCTGAGGGCAGCGTGTTTGTTTTCGTCGTAGTGGCGATTCTCGCTTTAATATTTCATCGCTTGTACCGTGAGGCGAAGTACTTGGTGTAGGGGTAGAACGACCCTCAAATGCACGAATCACCTGATGGAAAAAAGTTGCAGTGTGGCTCATCCTCCTTCTCGAGGTGAGGCCTGATGGCGGAAGTTTGTGATCCGAATTCTAACGCCGCGCACACCGAATCGAAAACGCAATTGCGAATTGAGGAAGTATTGGCTGATTTGCCGGTAGGCACTTGGGCGGCGCTTTCGCTTGAAGATCAGCAGGTGTTAGGAACCGGACCTTCACGCGATGCCGCGGTGCAATCGGCACGCAAGAATGGCCATAACATTTTGAACTTAGTTCGAGTGGCGGCCAAGAGCCCGCTCGGACTCGCGTCTTAACCCCTCCCCCGGGGCTGGCGGGGCGGAGATCGCCTCGCCAGATTCTTTTTTGTCTTTTACATTCCTGGAGATCCGGACAAGAAGTTTAACCACAGAGGTCGCGGAGTTTCACCGAGGGATTGTGAAATAGACGCGGGATTCTGCCCGTCTCGCACCACAGGGTGATCTACTTCAGGAAGTTTTTCCAGTCTTCGCTTTCAGCGGCGCGTTTGATTTCTGCGTTTCGCTTCAGCAGCAGTCCCCGCATGTGGCGTTCTACCAATGCTTTTTCTGCGATGACTCCCAGAATTCCCAGAGGTGCGGCGAACTTCACGTCGTCGCGCATGATGGTGTGGAGGCCACGGGCTTCGAAATAGTGGTCGTGGCAAAAGCTGCGAAAAACTCCCCGGATCATCGCGTCCTGAAAATATATAGGAGATTCGTAGGCCGTGATGCGGCTGGTATGGGAAATCATCACGCCGAAATGGCGGGCCCGCCAGGTGACTTCTTCGCCGCTGGAGATAAGCCCCGTGGTCACGCCGGCGACGGCTTGCTCGCTGCTCCAGTCAACCGATTTGATGTGCAGGTCGATGCTGCGGGAGAGGTCGAAGCATCGCTCGATGGGTGCGGCGATCTCGGTGGTGAGTTGAATGCGTGCCATGAAAACTCGCCACGGATCTGCGCGGAGTTTTGTCGTCCGCGAAAATCCGTGGCGGTGTTGCTTAGGCTGCTTTCGCCATACGACGGGACTCGATCCCATCGAGCGCACGCCAAAGAGACTTGGCGGCTGCTTCCGCAGAGTCTAATGCTTTTTCTGCGGCCACCGGATTTGCTTCCACTTGCTTGGCCAACTGATTGCGCCATACCTGAGAGTGGAATACGTCTGCGGTTGCGTGCAGCGTGAAATAGCCGCGGGCTTTCTCGTCAGCTCCATACATTTCCAGGAGGCCGCGGTTCTTCTCGGTGGCCACGCGCGGGACTTGCGATTCGTAGGCGTAGAACGCGGCCAGGCTTTCTTCCGTCGAACCTTCACCAGCCACTTTGTGAAACGAGTTAATCAGATCTTTCACTTCTCTTACTGGCTGATGCTGGGCCAGGTTGCGCGACGATCCCATCGACTCGGCGAAGTCCAGCCAAAGCTCAGCGTGCTCGACGCTCTCTGTTCCAGATAGATCCGCGGCGCCCTTTTCGTCTGCCATATTGGCAAGCACTGCGTCACGCAACTCGCCGTCCTCCAGGCGCACAGCCAGTTCCGCGAGGTAGGTGGGGAACGACTTCACATGATGGTAGTAGTCCTGCGCGTATTCTTTTAGATGGACGGTGGTCAATTCTCCCGCGCTCCACGCTTTGTAGAACGGATGGCTGAGCAGGTCGTGTTGGGCAATACGCGCGTCTAGAGCTACGAGAAATTCCTGGGTGGTCATGGGCCGAGATCTCCTTAGGGTGAATGGACAATATAAATGGTTTTTGGAGTTGGAAAACTTGGCCACGGATTTTCACGGATTCGCACCGATAACCCAAATTGGCAATCCATCCATCAGTTGGCGTAGAGCCGTTGCTCGCAACGGCTGGCGGATTCATAACGCTGGCGATTGTGGTCCCGCTAAGACGTAGCGGAGCTACGTCTCTATACAAAACCTGCGGCCGGGATGTTGTTAAACTGTCTGGACGTGGCGTTTACCGAACAATTCGATGTGGTAGTTGTCGGCGCCGGCCATGCCGGCTGCGAGGCCGCCATGGCTGCGGCCCGCATGGGCCTGCGCACGGCGCTCTACACGCTCAATGCCGACTTGATTGCGCAGATGTCGTGCAACCCGGCAATTGGCGGTATTGCCAAGGGGCATCTGGTCCGTGAGGTTGACGCGCTCGGCGGCATCATGGGCGAGATCACTGACGCGGTGGGCATTCAGTTTCGTTTGCTGAACACTTCGCGCGGACCGGCGGTATGGTCTCCGCGGGCGCAGTGCGACAAACAGGCCTATCGCGTGAGGATGCGCGAGGTGTTGGAGTCGCAGGCGAACCTGAAGATTAAGCAGGCGGAAGTGGCGGACCTGATTTTGGAAGACAGCACTCAGCATTCAGCACTTAGCATTCAGCCCCGCGCGGTCGGGATCAGGTTGCGCGACGGCCGCACTGTTGGTGCCGGCGCTGTGATCATCACTACTGGAACCTTTCTCAATGGATTGATTCATTGCGGAGAAGAGCAGTATCCCGCGGGACGTTCTGGAGAACCAGCGGCGGTGTTGCTGGGTGAGTCCCTCAAGAAGCTTGGGCTGCGTGGCAGCCGTTTGAAGACTGGTACGCCTCCACGTTTGGACGGGCGGACGATCGACTGGAAGCAATTTCAGGAGCAGCCGGGGGACGCCGACCCGACGCCGTTCAGTTTCCGAACCAAGCGCGTCGCGCATCACGACTCGCAAGTTCCTTGTTATATCGCTTATACGACGCCGGAGACTCACCGGATTATCCGCGAGAACGTGCATCGTTCGCCGATGTATAGCGGACAGATTCAGTCGGTGGGCCCGCGGTATTGTCCATCGATTGAGGACAAGATCGTCAAGTTTCCCGACAAGACTCAGCACCAGCTTTTCCTGGAGCCCGAGGGACTGAATACACACGAAGTGTATGTCAATGGCATGAGCACTTCGCTGCCGGTCGAAGTGCAGATGGAAATCTTGAAGTCGATTCCCGGGCTTGAGAATGCCGACATGCTGCGTCCGGGATATGCCATTGAGTACGACGCGATCGATGCAACCGAGCTTGAACGCAACCTGCAGACCAAGAAAATTGCCGGACTGTTTCTGGCGGGACAGATCAATGGCACCAGCGGTTATGAAGAAGCGGCGTGCCAGGGATTGATGGCGGGCATCAACGCGGCGCTGCAAGTAAAGGGCGAGCCACCGCTGATTCTCGATCGCACCGACGGATACACGGCGATCCTGATCGACGATTTGATTTCAAAGGGAACCAACGAGCCTTACCGGATGTTCACTTCGCGGGCGGAGTTCCGCCTGCATTTGCGGATCGACAATGCAGACCTCCGGCTAACGCCGTATGGGCGGCGCGTGGGATTGATTTCCGATTCCGCATGGGCCGAGTTTGAAGCCAAACAAGCCCGCCTCGACGCGATGAAGAAGACGTTGGAGAAAACCAGGCTGGCCAGCGGAGTGATCGATGGCATCGAGGCGGGACTGCCACTGGCGCAGGTCTTGAAGCGGCCTGAGGTGATTATTGAACAGCTCGTGCCGGTTTTGCGGACGGCCGCGCCGGAGTTCTTTGCCCGTTCGCCTGAAGGTCTTACTTCTGAGGTTCGCAACGAGTTGAAGTCGGTCGAGACAGAAATCAAGTACGAAGGCTATCTGCGCCAGCAGGACCGGGCCATCGAGCGGCTAAAGAAGTCAGAGCAGCGGGCCATTCCCGACTGGTTCAATTATTCCGATGTCAGCGGGCTGTCGCGCGAGATGCAGGAGAAATTGAGCAAAGTGCGCCCGATGACCATTGCGCAGGCCTCGCGCATCCCCGGTGTGACCCCGGCGGCCGTATCGCTGGTGAATGTGTACATCGAAATTCAGGGACGCCAGCGAGCCTGACATAGTGTCGAATTGCCTTGCGTCCCTGGAGTAGAATGGCGCGCTTGGCGGTGCTCCATGAACAAATCCCAGCAACCTGCTCTCATTCTCTTCGTCATCGGCCTTCTGGGCCTTGGCATTCTGGCGCTTATCTATGATGATTTCGCCATGGTATGGCAGCCGGTACCCGCCGGGCTGCCGGCGCGTGTTGCGGTAGCGTACGGGTCCGGAGTGCTGATGTGCCTGCTCGGCTTCGGACTTCTCCTGCATGGCGCGCGTGCGTGGGCGGTGCGAATTCTGTGCCCTTACCTCTTCATTTGGGCGATGCTGAAAGTGCCGGGCGTGCTGGTGGCTCCAAAGATGGAAGCCACCTGGCTCGGCCTGGGAGAGTTGCTGGTTCTCTTCGCCGGCGGCTGGACTCTGTTCTCGCGGTTAGGCGAGATCCCTCCCGCTTCGCCGTTGGCTTTCCTTGTGGGCGATCGCGGAGTGCGCATGGCGCGAATTCTCTTTGCGATATCCGTAATACCCGTCGGGCTGTCGCACATTGTGTACATGAAGATCACAGCCGGCTACGTGCCGCAATGGCTGCCTTATCGCGAAGGCTGGGCGGTCCTCACCGGAGCGGGACAAATCGCCAGCGGCCTGGGAGTTCTGTTCGGCGTGCTTCCGCGCATTGCTGCCTGGGCCGAAGCTGGACAGATTTTCATTTACACGTTCCTGGTCTGGCTTCCGGCGATCGTGGCCGAGCCCAAATCGCGCCTGAATTGGACGGCGTTTTTTATCTCGTGGATCATTGCTTCGGGGGCGGCCGCGGTGGCGCAGAATGTGGCGGGGAAGAAGCAAATCTAGCGCAAACACTTTTGGCCGCCTTTTCCCGAATCGGGACTATGTCGAAATATTTCCACTTTCATCGGTCTCATAAATTGCTTCACGCCATGCAATCTCACTCGCAGGCAGGCTTCTGGAGGGGGTTGCCAGTGGGTACTGGCCGCCGCCTGCGAAGCGGTCGGGTGGCATCGTCAGCCACTAGGGTTCGATTCCCTCGCCCTCCGCAGTCACTCGACCTCAAGCAAAGAGCTTGACATAGCCGTTGGCGGAGTTATCCTTAATTTGCTTCGCAGGCGGCGCAGTACCCATATGGAAGCCCCGATCGACTATCGGGGCTTTTGGCTTTTTGGAGGTGCGAGCCCCGCAATTAACTTGACAAGGTTTTAGGTCGAACGAGCAAGGACATGTTTGACCGACTGCGGTTCGGCGCCAGGTTTCAAGCCCCGGCTGATGACCCGGGTTTTTGTTTTCAGCAGCAGATTGCCCTATCCGCCGAGCTGACGCTGAACGGTTTACCATCACGCATGCCCCGAGCCCAAGCCAAATCTTCTCTGCCTACCGTTCAAGTCTCGCGCCGCGGCGCTACTCGCCTTAAAGATGGACACGTCTGGGTCTACCGGTCGGATGTGATTTCGGCTGCGGGCGTCGCTCCCGGCGCAATGGTCGGCGTTAGCGATGATCGCGGCAAGCCTCTCGGCACCGCGCTTTACAGCAGTTCTTCCCAGATCGCAATTCGGATGATTTCTTCGCGCCCGGTGAGCGATCTTCCGGCTCTGCTTGGCGAAAGAGTCGCCGCAGCGATCGCCTATCGCGAACGAGTGGTCGAGAATACCAATGCCTATCGCATCATTTTCAGCGAGGCCGACTTCCTCCCCGGCCTGATCGTCGATCGCTACAACGACGTACTCTCTCTGCAAATTCTTACCCAGGCGATGGACGCAGAGCCCGTGCGGGCTGCCATTCTCTCCGGCCTGAAAAAACTCAAGCCCAAGGGTGTCATCGAGCGGGTCGATCCGCGAATTCGAGAGCTGGAGCAGCTGCCCGCCCGCGCGTCAGGTCTGGTTGACGGCGAAAAGAGCGGCACCGAGTTCTCTATGAACGGTGTGCGCTTTAACTACGACGGTCTGCACGGGCAGAAGACCGGGGCGTTTCTTGATCAGCGAGAGAACTACGCAGCGGCAGCCCGGTATGCCAGCGGCAAGGCGCTCGATGTCTTTTGCTATCAGGGGGGATTTGGTCTCCACCTGGCTGGACACTGCTCCAGCGTGACCGGCGTCGACAGCTCCCGCGAGGCCCTGGAAGTCGCCGAGCAGAACGCGGCGCTCAACAAACGCGAAATCGAGTGGATGGAAGCCAATGCCTTCGACCTGCTACGCGACTACGCGACTGCAGGTAAGCAGTACGACACCATCGTTTTGGATCCGCCCGCATTCGCCAAGTCGAAGCAAAATCTCGCTACAGCGCTGCGCGGGTATAAAGAACTGAATCTGCGGGCTCTAAAGATGCTGCGGCCGGGCGGGACACTGGTGACCTGCTCTTGCTCCTACCATGTCAGCGGCGCGGCGCTGCTAGAAATCGTCTCCGAAGCAGCCGGCGACGCCCACCGGAACGTTCGTGTGCTGGAGAGCCGAGTTCAAGCCAAAGACCACCCCATACTGCTGGGAGTTCCGGAAACCGGCTATCTGAAATGCCTGATTCTATCTGTAAGCAATTGATTTAAGACAAGTTGCAATAATTGACATAAATGCACTCATATTTTATGCTTCGTTTATGCTAATGAGACATCTAAACGGGTGGCTGAGTAATTCGGCAAGTTTAGAGGAGACTTTGAAAATGACTGTTCTTACCCGTTTCGCACCAACTCGTGAATTCAGCACTTTGCAGGATCGCTTTAACCGGCTTTATCGCGACGCTTTCAGCAGCGAGGAAGCCCTGAGCAACACCGGCTTCGCTCCTCCGGTCGACGTTTACGAGAACGAGCACCACGTCACCCTGAAGATTGAAGTCCCGGGGATCGACGAGAAGGACATCGACGTCCGCCTCGAGAACCGCACATTGACCGTCCACGGCGAACGCAAGTTCGAGAAGGACGAAAAAGAAGAGAACTTCCGCCGGGTGGAACGGCAGTACGGCAGCTTTACCCGGTCGTTCACCTTGCCCACCACGGTTGACTCGGAGAACGTCCAGGCCAACTATGACAAGGGCATCCTGAACATCAAGCTGGCCAAGAAGGCGGAATCGAAGCCCAAGCAGATCAAGGTCAGCGTGGGCTCGGCAAAGACCGTCGAAGCGGCCGCGTAAGCTGCCTGCACAACTCGGAGCGATATCAGGGAGGCGTGCAACAGTAACCGCCTCCCTTTCTATTTGTAATTTTGCAATTCGCTAATTTGATAACTTAGCGATAAGGATCTGAACCATGGCGATTCGTTGGGACAAGTTCACACTAAAAGCACAGGAAGCCATTCAGCGCGCCACCGAGTTAGCGTCGGAACACGGCAATCCAGAAGTGTTGCCTCTGCACATGCTGTCCGCGCTACTCGAAGACAAAGATGGCATCGTACCTCCGGTGCTGGAGAAGATCGGCATGGGGCCGCAGACCGTGCTCAGCGATGTCTATCGTGACATGGAACGGCTGCCGAAAGTTTCGGGCGACGGAGCTCCGCAGGCGTCGCTTTCCAATGCCACCAATCAGCTACTGGAACGCGCGTTTAAAGAAGCCGGCAACTTTAAAGACGAATACGTTTCGACCGAGCACTTGTTGCTGGCAGTGACGCAGTCGAAGCAAGATGCCGCGCGCGAAATTCTGGCGCGGCATGGCGCGACTTACGACGGCATTCTCAAGGCGCTGAGCGGGATTCGCGGATCGCAGAGGATCACCGATCAAAATCCCGAGGCGAAGTATCAGGCTCTCGAACGTTACGCGAAGGATCTGACGGAACTGGCACGCCGCGGAAAACTCGATCCGGTGATTGGGCGTGACGAGGAAATTCGGCGGGTGATTCAGGTCCTGTCGCGGCGGACAAAGAATAATCCGGTGCTGATCGGCGAACCCGGAGTGGGTAAGACCGCCATTGCGGAAGGCCTGGCGCAGCGCATTATTTCAGGGGATGTGCCGGAAGCTTTGAAGAACAAGCGGGTGGTGTCGCTCGACCTGGGATCGATGTTGGCGGGCGCGAAGTATCGCGGCGAGTTTGAAGACCGCCTGAAAGCCGTGCTTAAAGAGATTGAAGATTCGTCGGGCCAGATTATCCTGTTCATCGACGAGTTGCATACCTTGGTCGGGGCAGGCGCGGCGGAGGGAGCAATCGATGCTTCCAACATGCTGAAGCCGGCGTTGGCCCGCGGCGAACTGCGGGCGGTCGGCGCGACCACGCTGAACGAATACCGCAAGTACATCGAGAAGGACACGGCGCTCGAACGCCGCTTCCAGGTGGTGATGGTCAACGAGCCGTCGGTCGAGGACACCATCGCCATTTTGCGCGGCCTCAAAGAGCGTTATGAAGTGCACCACGGGGTGCGCATTAAAGATTCGGCGATTGTGGCGGCCTCGTTACTTTCCCATCGCTACATCGCAGATCGTTTCCTGCCCGACAAGGCCATCGATCTGATCGACGAGGCAGCGGCTTCACTGCGCATCGAGATCGACTCGCTTCCCACCGATATCGACCAACTGGAACGCCGTGCGACGCAACTGGAAATCGAACGCCAGGCGCTTAAAAAAGAAGACGACGCCAATTCCCGCGAGCGCTTGCACGTGATCGACCGTGAACTGGCGGAAATTCGCGAGCGGGCGGATGCGCTGAAAGCCAAGTGGAAGCAGGAAAAAGATTCCATTGTGCGGGTGCGCCAATTAAAAGAGCGCATCGAGCAACTTAAGATCGAAGATCAAGCCGAAGAGCGCAAGAGCAACCATGAGCGGGCCGCGCAAATAAGGTACGGGTTATTACCCCAAGCGGAAGATGAACTTCAGAAGGTGACTGCGGGCATCCAGAGCCAGAGCCGCATGTTGAAAGAAGAAGTCGACGAAGAAGATGTGGCGCGCATCGTTTCCAAGTGGACGCACATTCCGGTGTCGAAGATGCTGGAGAGCGAAATAAAAAAACTGGTGCACATGGAAGAACGGTTACGGTTGCGTCTGGTCGGGCAGGAGTCGGCGCTGGAGCGGGTTACCAATGCGATCCGGCGTTCACGCGCGGGACTGAGCGACCCTAAACGTCCGATTGGCTCATTTATTTTCCTAGGTCCCACAGGAGTCGGTAAAACCGAGCTGGCACGGGCGCTCGCCGAATTCTTGTTTGACGACGAGCATTCGATGATCCGCATCGACATGTCGGAGTACATGGAGAAACACGCGGTCTCGCGGCTGATCGGGGCGCCGCCGGGATACGTCGGTTATGAAGAAGGAGGCCAACTCACCGAGCAGGTGCGGCGGCGTCCTTACTCGGTAGTATTGTTCGATGAAATCGAGAAGGCGCATCCCGACGTGTTCAACGTCATGTTGCAGATCATGGACGATGGCCGCCTCACCGACGGCAAGGGCCGTACGGTTGATTTCCGTAACACAGTGATCATCATGACATCGAATATCGGCTCAAACTTCTTGCAAAGCGAAAATCTAAGCGCGGCCGGAGAATTCGAGAAGGCGACGGCGCTGGTGACTTCAGCGCTGCACGATCACTTCAAGCCGGAGTTCTTGAACCGGGTGGACGACGTGATTGTGTTCCGTCCGCTGGGCAAAGAGCAGTTGGTGAAGATCATCGAGTTGCGATTGGAAGATCTGCGGAGGCTATTGGCCGAACGAAAGATTTCACTGGAACTGACGGACTCTGCGAAAGACCGATTGTTCACGGAAGGATATGATCCGACATTTGGAGCGCGTCCGCTGAAGCGGGCGATCCAGAAGCTGATTCAGGACCCGCTGGCGCTGAAAATTTTGGATGGCGCGGTGTTGAATGGGGACCATGTGATCGTCGACGCTGATAGTGGCGGGATGAAATTTGAGGTGAGCCATCGGGTGGGAGAGAAGGAGGGGGTTAAGGCGTAAACGGTTTGCGGGAGCGGCGCTTCGCTTACTGCGGGGCCCCTTCATACAGCGGCCACAGTTGATCCCCGATGACGCGATAGAGAATGAATGCCTTGCCCGCGTCTGAAATCTGGCGGAAGAGGAGTTCGCCACGGCCGTCGCCATCGGCGTCTACGGCGTCGATCAGTTCGTAGCGGGGATACGCGTCCAGGTGTTGGGTGTCGGTGATCTTCGAGAAGGCTTTGTGGAGGTCGCCGTAAATGTCTTCGCGCGCGACCAGGGTGATGAAGTATTGCAGGTCTGGTGTTGTCGAAGCGCGTGAGGGCAAGACTTTGGCCGTCAGCACCAGTACCGGCTCGTTACTGCTGGAGAGATCCAGGATTTTCAAGTCTACGTCTTCGAAATTCGGCAAAGCAGTCTTGCCCGCCAGCGTTCCCCCTCTCTTGATCGTCCCCTTCTTGCTCGCCGCCGGCGCTGGGTTCGGCTGCTGATAATTCTTCAACTCCGCCGCTGCCATCGTCAAAATCTTCTTGCGAAAATTTTGCTCGTCGTCCGGTTTCACCGGATAGATATAAGTGTGCGGCTCCGGGCCGCTGGCGTCAGAGATGGCCGGAATGACGGTTACCGGTCCGACGGAAGACGGCAGGCCGGCTGACTTCACGCCTGGTTTTACCTCGGTCATCACCGGCGCTTCTTCTACCGAAGCTGGAGTCTGTTTGCCGCGGCGTAAGGTGGGACGGTCGGGATCTTCGGGAGCGGAAATCTCGGCTTCCGGCGCTGGCTTGCTTGGCGCGGGAGCCGCGGGTTCTGGAGCCTTCGCCGCAGGCGGGGGCTCGGGCGGCTTCTCAGGTTTTTTAGCGTCGCCGCGATGCAACACCGGCGGCCCATCGAGATCTTCATCGGGCTTTTTCTTTGGAGGAGCGGCCTTTTTTGCGGGCTGTGATCCGGCAGCCTCCCAGGTTCCAGCGCCGATCCAGCGATTGTCGTTCGAGTGCAGCGCGCCAGAGATTGTGAACAGTCCCTGCGGAGCGCCGGTCTTTTCCCCTTCGTAGACTGTGCCCGAATCGAGAGCCATTGGCACCGGGGAAGCTTTGTAGGAACTGGCGTCGTAATACTGGCCCTCGTACAAGATCACGACGGGTACCAAATGGCCCTTTCCGTTGGCGGTGAGCTCGAGAAGTCCGACCGCGCGTGGGCCCGCGCTGGGCTTCGGTTTTCGGGCACCTTGCGCCACTGCCATCGCGCAGATGACGGCGAAGCAGGCGCTAGCGTATAAAAGTTTCGAAACCTCGTTACGACGGAAGTCAGGAGACGCCATGAATATCCATGATAAGGCCCCAGAGTTTACTTTGCCGGACCAGAACGACAACGAAGTTGCGTTGAAAAGCTTTCGCGGGAAGCATGTGGTGCTGTTTTTCTATCCGCGCGCGGACACGCCAGGCTGCACCATCGAGGCCTGCGAGTTTCGCGACTCTTACAAGAAGATGCAGAAAAGCGGCGCAGTGCTGCTAGGGATTTCGCCCGACACGCCAAAAGCACAGAAGAAGTTCGAGGAGAAGTTCAGCTTGCCGTTTCCCTTGCTGGGCGATGCGGAGAAGAAGATAGCCAATCTTTATGGCGTAATGAAGGAAAAGAACATGTATGGCAAGAAGGTGA
>DATBAT010000043.1:0-17486 GCA_036271375.1 Terriglobales bacterium | reverse complement strand
TCACCGAAGCGGAACGGTGACAAGGGAGACCACGTTCTCGCCACCATTCCTTTTCGGAAGACTTAAGACGCGACTTGCTGGAGTTCCTGTTCAGCTTCGCGCTTTTCCTGACATCCCAGGCAATACGAGGCCCAGGGAACTGCCTGCAGGCGTTTGGATTCAATGTCCTCACCGCAGGAACCGCATTGGCCGAAATCGCCCTCATCGATGCGGCTGATCGCCAGTTCAACCATCCGTAGCGTGCGGCGGTCATTCTCACTCAAACTGAATAAGAACTCTTTGGTGTAGTTCTCGTCGGCGCGGTCAGCCGAATCGGCCGAGCTTCCATTGTCCAGAGTGCGGCCAGCCACTTCCGTTCGATTGGCGGAATTCTGCAAGGCCTGTTTTCGGGCCTCAAGTTGGGTGCGAAACTTCTTTTTCTGTCGGAGATCCATAATAGCGAGCCCTTAAAAAGAATTTGTTCTCACATAGATGCACATGGGCGGGGAACAGCCGCATGTGCAATCCACAGTCCGGCGTTACTTTGGAAACACCGGGAAACGGTTAATTGATTGTCCGCGCATGGTACTTAGATGTTCAAACAACTATTTTCGATTCGTGTGGCCGCGCTTCGCTCCTGACAGGCTCTGCCCCTAAGCAAAATCACGCAAAATTCAAAAAGCTCTTACAAAAATTTACAAAAGTATTCTTGTGGATTTCCTCGCCCGCGAATTTACCTGACCTTAACTTGTCGTTCACATTGAAAGCTTAAACAGAAAGAGCACGGGATAGCCGCCCCCTCCGGCATCTGTTCCGCGACTTCTTTTTGAGGTTTTTGGTATGAAGCATTTCTCCGCTCCGTGGAAGGCGCTGGTGCCACATCTACAGCAGGGCTTGGTTTGGGCAACGGTCCTGCAAATGGCACTGGCTGCGCCGCTCTCAGCTTTTGCCAATGATCACGACAATTCCTCTCGCACCGCCACTCCGATCAAGCACGTGATTGTCATTATTGGTGAGAACCGCACGTTCGATCACGTCTACGCGACCTACAAACCAAAACATCACCAGGATGTCTCGAACCTTCTTTCGAAGGGAATCATCAACGAGGACGGAACACCAGGATGGAACTATCTTCATTCCGCGCAATACAGCGCGGTAGATAACGATGAGTACCAGCTCGGACCGGGCAGCAAGGACATCTATGATCCGCTTCCGTCGCCGACCACCAGCTATGTGAGCACCACGGGCAGCGACACCGCGCCCCCGCCATTCGCCACACTCGCGGTTGCCACGGTCGCCGAAACCGATCTCAAAAAGTCGTATCAACCTTTCCTGATCACAGGCGCCAGCGGGGAAGCGCAGTTTGTCCCCGATCAAAGAATCGCTGATGTAAACAATTTGAAGCCGGGTCCGTATCAAATCACCCGCAAGCTGGCCTACGACTCTTACACCGGCGATCCCGTTCACCGCTTCTATCAGATGTGGCAACAATTCGACTGCCGTCCCAGCACGATTCACAAGGGCAATCCCACGGGTTGCTCGCAAGATTTATTTCCATGGGTCGAAGTGTCCATCGGAACTGGCAGCAACGGAAGCCCGCAACCCGCGAACTTCAACAACCTGAGCACCGGAGAGGGCGCCATGTCCATGGGCTTTTACAACGTGCGTCAGGGCGACGCTCCTTACATGAAGTTTCTGGCGGACAACTACTCCCTTGCGGACAACATGCATCAGTCGATCATGGGCGGCACGGGTGCGAACCATATCCTGTTCGGTTTTGCCGATGACATCTGGTACAGCGACGGCAAGGGCAATCCCACGGTCCCGCCGGCCAACCAGATCGAAAACCCGAATCCGCAAGATGCCACCAACAACTGGTATGACCAGGATGGCTACTCCGGCGGTACCTTCAGCGATTGCAGCGATATCGGACAGCCTGGCGTGGCGCCAATTGTTAATTACCTGCAAGCCCTGCCGCGGCCGATCGAAGCCAACTGCGAACCCGGCCACTACTACATCCTGAACAACTACAACCCCGGCTACAAACCGGACGGAACGCTGCAGACCGCAACCTTCACTATTCCGCCGACCTCGGTCCGCCACATCGGTGACGCGCTGATGGAAAAGAATGTTTCCTTCTCCTACTACGGTGGGCATTGGGACCGCGCGGTCGCCGGCTTGCCAAATGCCTACTGCGGCATTTGCAATCCCTTTCAATACGCGACCGACATCATGACCAAACCGGCGTTGCGTGCCGCGCACATTCATGACACCACCCAACTGCACAAAGACATCGCCAGTGGAAATCTTCCAGCCGTTTCAATCGTGAAACCGGACGGCTTGGTCGATGGACACCCGGCGTCTTCGAAGCTCGATCTCTTTGAAGGCTTCACTAAAAAAATCGTGGACGAAGTACAGAACAACCGCGAGTTGTGGAAAGACACGGCCATCATCGTGACCTTCGATGAAGGCGGCGGGTACTATGATTCCGGTTACACGCAGCCGCTCGACTTTTTCGGCGACGGCACCCGCATTCCTCTGCTGGTGATTTCGCCCTATTCCAAGGGCGGCAACATCGTTCACACCTACTACGATCACGTTTCCGTCACCAAATTCATCGAGAAGAACTGGAAGTTAAAGCCGCTGACCGCACGCAGCCGCGACAACTTCCCCAATCCAATTGTGTCCCGCAAGAATCCCTATGTGCCGCTGAACAGCCCAGCCATAGGCGACTTGATGGACATGTTCGACTTTGGCCATCCGGATTGGTCGCGCTAGTCCCTTCAACAATCCGCTTGGTTGCCCATCCGGCCGGGGTGCTAAAGCCCCGGCCGGGACCTATTTTGTAGTTGTCGTTGGTCTGTGGCCGTTTGGCGTTGGCCGTAAGAAGACTTAATGCTGAGTGTTGATTGCTAAGCGCTGTTTTTAAAGAACAGCATTCAGTACTTAGCAATCAGCATTCAGTCCGATACGGAGCCAACGACGAACGGCCCACGACCGCCTTGGAGGCTTTTTGAATTTCAGTCGTCGCGAGTGGTTGCAGATGGCCCTGTACGCTGGGGCCGGTTCGCTTTCTTCAAGATTGTTGTTAGCGCAAGACAACGTTGCTCACACCGCGGGGGCGATGCGGAACCTCGCCCGCTACGTCGACCCGCTGCCGGTCCCTGACGTGATTCGGCCGAAGCAGGGCGCGGTGGAGGTGACCATGCGTGAATTCACTACGAAGGTGCATCGTGACCTTCCACCCACGCGTATGTGGGGATACAACGGTATGTGGCCGGGGCCGACTTTCGAGACCCGTCGCGGACAGCCGATTACGGTTAAGTGGACGAACAAACTTCCTGCCAAGCATTTCCTGCCCATCGATCACACCATTCATGGCGCGGAAGAATCATTGCCAGAAGTACGGACAATCACGCATGTACACGGGTTGAAGGTATTGCCGGAGCATGACGGATATCCGGAAGCCTGGTCCACCGCCGATGGCAAGACCGGTCCAACTTATAGTCCGAATCCCAGCCAATATCCCAACGAGCAGCCGGCTTCGACTTTCTGGTACCACGACCACGCCTTGGGGATTACGCGGCTGAATGTCTACACCGGACTTGCGGGAATGTATTTGATCCGCGACGAGGAAGAAGACGCGCTCAATCTGCCCAAGGGGCGGTACGATATTCCCTTGTTGATTCAGGATCGGACGTTCGCGGCGGATGGATCGCTCGTCTATCCTCCTGCGCCGCAAGGGACTCATCCCATGTGGATGCAGGAATTTTTCGGCGAGACCATTTGCGTGAATGGTAAAGCCACGCCGTACCTCGACGTCGAGCCGCGAAAATATCGCTTCCGTCTGGTCAACGGATCCAATGCACGCTTCTATCACCTCACCATGCTGCAGTCGGATAAGGCCGGAAAGGCGCTGGGACGTGCGATAGAATCGCCGGCCTTCAATCAGATCGGCAGCGACGCCGGGCTGATGCCCGCGCCGCAGGCGTTTCACTACTTGATCCTTTCGCCGGGCGAACGCTTCGACATCGTCATCGACTTCAGTGCGCAAGCTGGGAAGAATTTCGTCATCACCAACGACGCGCCCGCGCCGTACGCGCGGGGTGGAGAAGTGGTGGCGACTGAACTAATGCAGTTCCGTGTGAGCAAACCACTCGCGGGCAGAGATTCCAGTTCGTTGCCGGAAACGCTGGTGCCATTCACTCCGATCAACGTTGCCGACGCGGTGCAGGAACGGGTCCTTGACCTGACTGAGATGGACCGCCCCTCGGATGGATACACCATGATCGGATTGCTCGGGCGCAAGCACTGGTGTGATCCGATCACGGAAAATCCCAAGGCCGGATCAACCGAAATATGGTCGTTCGCAAATACCACCGGCGATGTCCACCCCATTCACACTCATCTGGTGCGCTTCCAGGTCATCAATCGCCAGGCGTTTGACGTGCAGCAGTATTTGCAAAACAACAAACTGGTGATGATGGGAAACCCGATGCCGCCGGAGCGCAATGAACGCCCGGCATGGAAGGACACGGTGAAAACCTATCCGGGATATCTGACGCGGGTGATCCAGCGCTTCGACCTACCGTCGGGAACACAAGCGACACCCGGGCAGGAGTTCCGTTACGTGTGGCACTGCCACGTGCTCGAGCACGAAGACAACGAGATGATGCGGCCGTACAACGTGGTGGGGTGAACCAACCCGACACCTGGAGGCGACCGGCAAGACTCTTTCAGCATCAACAGTAGCTACAATCGTCACAGGAGCCTCCCCCATGAAACGCCGCGAGTTCATCAAGAGCGCCGCAGTCGCCGCAGTTGTTTCGTCTGTGGGCGACAAACTTGCCTACGCCGAGGGTTCAATTCCGTACCGCACACTAGGGCATACCGGCGAGAAGGTTTCGATCATCGGCCTCGGCGGACACCACATCGGCCGCCCGTCCGACGAGCAGGAAGGCATCCGCATCGTGCGCGCGGCACTCGATGCCGGCGTCAACTTCCTCGACAACTGCTGGGACTACAACGACGGAAAGAGCGAAGTCCGCATGGGGAAGGCGCTGCGCGACGGATATCGCAAAAAGGCGTTCCTGATGACCAAGATCGACGGCCAGACGCGCAAGGCCGCGCTCGAGCAACTCGACGAATCGCTAAAGCGCCTACAGACGGACCACATTGATCTGCTGCAATTCCACGAAGTTATTCGCGAAGGCGATCCGGATCGCATCTTCGCATCCGGCGGCAGCTTCGAGGCCATCATGGAAGCGAAGAAACAGGGGAAAGTTCGCTACATCGGATTCACCGGGCACAAGAACCCCGACATCCACCTGAAGATGCTGCGCACCGCCTTCGCTCACAACTTCACCCCCGATTCAGTGCAGATGCCGCTCAACGTGATGGACGCCCACTTCAACAGTTTCGAGAAGAAAGTTCTGCCGGTGCTGGTCGAGCACAACATCGGCGTGCTGGGCATGAAGCCGATGGGCGACAGCATTATCCTGAAAAGTAATGTCGTGACGCCGGTGGAGTGCCTGCACTACGCCATGAGTCTGCCGACTAGCGTGGTCATCACAGGATGCGAGTCTATGAAAATTCTGCAACAGGCGCTCGACGCCGCCCGCGGTTACAAGCCGATGGATAAATCCTCTACCGCACAGTTACTAGCTAAGACCGCGCCGGTTGCGGCCAAGGGCGAGTTCGAGTTATACAAGACCTCTAACAACTTCGACGGGACCGTTCACAATCCCCAGTGGTTGGGCTGACGCTAAAATGAAGTACACAGTGAATGAACTCGAAAAGTTTCTAGGTGAATTGCTGGCGGCCGCGTGGGCGCAGGAAGAGGTCATCATCACCCGCGATGGCGAAACCATTGCTCGGCTCGTACACCGTGGGCCCGATTTCAAGTTGCGCCGGGCGGCACGGCTTGCCGGGGCGATCTCTTACAAGAAAAGCGCTCCTATTCGCAGCCGTGAACTCGCCGACCTGGGGTTTGAGGAATAGCCCCTTCCCGTTCGCTGCACGTAGCTCCCAATCGCTGCTAATCCTCGCCGTTGCTTTCACTTACATTGACCTGGACCCCTCATTTCCGGTAACTTTAAAGCTTAACCATAGTGGAGAAGTGTCTCTGGACGGGAGTGAATAGTGGTCAATAGCGACGACAAAACGCTGCTTTTGCTGAAACCGCGCGGATTCTGCGCAGGGGTGGTGCGGGCCATCGATATCGTCCGTATCGCACTGGAAGCTTTTGGGCCGCCGATTTACGTCCGTAAGGAGATTGTCCACAATCGGTTCGTGGTGGAAGATCTGCAAAGCAAGGGAGCGATCTTCGTGGATAGCGTTGACGAGGTGCCTTCCGGAGAGCGGGTGATTTACAGCGCCCATGGAGTATCGCCGGAAGTGCGCGAAGCCAGCGCGGCGCGCAACCTGCGGGTGATTGATGCAACCTGTCCGCTGGTCACCAAGGTCCACGTGGAAGCCGTCAAGTTTGCCAAGGAAGGCTATTCGCTGGTACTCATCGGTCATCGCGATCATGACGAAGTGATTGGAACCATGGGAGAAGCGCCGGTCGTCACCCAAGTTGTCGGCACTCCCGAGGAAGTAAATACGCTTTCCGTGCCCGATCCCAACCGGGTCGCCTATCTGACCCAGACGACTTTGAGCCTGGACGAGACCAGAGACATTATTGCTGCCCTGCGCAAAAAGTTCCCCAATATCACCGGGCCGCATGCCCAGGACATCTGCTATGCCACTGAAAATCGACAGGTTGCGGTCAAACAGGTGGCCTCGGAAGCCGATCTGGTACTTGTGGTGGGATCAGACAATAGTTCTAATTCCAACAGGTTAGTAGAAGTTGCGAGGAATTTGAGCACCGAGTCGCATCTAATAGACAACTTCCGCAATATCAAGCCGGAATGGCTTGAGGGAGTTAAGACTATTGCACTTACGGCTGGGGCGTCAGCTCCCGAGCATCTGGTGGAAGAAGTGGTGCAGTTCCTGAGAACCAAGGGTTTTAACAATATTCAGGAACTGGAAGTGATGCCCGAGAACGTACGCTTTGGATTGCCGCCGGAGATTGTGCAAGCAATTGCGGCCGCACCCAGCACCGTAAGCGCGGATTGACGGCACTTATGGACGATGGCTCATCCCCTTTACCGGGCGCGGCGAACCCTCAGCTGCGCTTCGGTAAGATCGACGACTTAGCCAGCCGAGTCGCGGCGGCAGTAGATGGCGCGCGCCGCCGTTTGTTCTCCCAACAAGATGCGGAAGGCTACTGGTGCGGCGAGCTCGAAGCCGATACTACGCTCGAGTCGGATTACATCCTGCTCCACACCCTGCTCGGTACTGGAAATCAAGAGCGTTTTCAGAAGTGCTGCAACTACATCATCCGTCACCAAAATGAAGACGGGGGATGGCCGATCTATGAAGGCGGCCCCTCGAATATCAGCGCCTCGGTCAAAGCTTATTTCGGACTGAAGCTGACCGGGTACAAGCCCGACCATCCGGTGCTGGTGAAGGCGCGCGCGAAGATTCTCGAAATGGGTGGAGTAACCGGGGTCAACACCTTCACCAAGATTTATCTCTGCTTCCTCGGACAGTACGACTACGACGCGGTGCCGGCTATCCCGCCGGAAATCGTGCTGTTCCCCAAGTGGTTCTGGTTCAATATTTACGAAATTTCGTCGTGGTCGCGGGCGATTCTGGTTCCGCTGTCGATCTGCTACGCCAAGAAGCCGTTCAAGAAAATCCCTGATGAAATGGGAGTGCAAGAGCTTTATGTCGGAGGGCGCGATACCGCATCGCTACGTCTGCCCTGGGATAAAAATCTAATCTCGTGGCGGAATTTCTTTTTAGTGCTTGACCGGATGACGCACTGGTTTGAAGCAGTTCACATTCGTCCCTTGCGTTCGATTGCGCTGAAGTCGGCCAAGAAGTGGATGCTGGAGCGCTTCGAGATGAGCGACGGGCTGGGCGCGATTTATCCGTCGATGCTGAACGCGATCATCGCTCTGCGGTGTTTGGGATATTCGGTAGACGACCCGCAGTTGATTCGGGCCATGGATGAGTTTGAAAAGCTAGGAATCGAAGAAGACGATACCTTCCGCATGCAGCCCTGCAAGTCTCCGGTATGGGACACGGCTTATGCGTTATTCGCCTTGGGTGAAGCCGGAGTTTCTTCGAAGGACCCGCGCATGGTGAAATGCGCCGACTGGGTGCTGCAAAAGCAGGTTCGCAAGGCCGGGGACTGGCAGGTTAAGAACAAGCAGGGACAGCCGGGCGGATGGTACTTCGAGTTCAATAACGAGTTTTATCCGGATGTGGATGACACAGCGATGGTTTGTCTGGGATTGAGTCAGGTGGAGCATCCCAACGGACGCTATCAGCGAGAGTCGGTGCAGCGCGCCATCGACTGGATCCTTTCCATGCAGTGCCGCAATGGCGGTTGGGCTTCGTTCGACAAGAACAATACCCGCATGGTGTTTCAATACGTTCCCTTCGCCGACCACAACGCCATGCTCGATCCGCCAACCGTGGATATCACGGGCCGTATCCTCGAGATGATGGCGACCTACGGATACAGCAAAGAGCATCCGGCGGTGAAGAAGGCGCTGAAGTTTATCCGCGACGAACAAGAGCCAGATGGGTCGTGGTTTGGGCGCTGGGGCGTCAACTATATCTACGGGACGATGCTGGTGCTGCGCGGATTACAGGCGATTGGCATCGACCATCACGAGCCCTATGTGCAGTCGGGAGCGGAGTGGTTGCGGATGTTCCAGAACCCTGATGGCGGCTGGGGAGAAACTTGCGGATCGTATGACGACCCCAACATCAAAGGATTGGGTCCGAGCACGCCTTCGCAGACTGCCTGGGCCATCATGGGCCTGTTGGCCGCCAACGACACGCGCAGTGATTCGGTGGCACGCGGCGTGGCTTATCTGTTGAAGACGCAGAAGAGGGACGGCTCATGGGATGAGCCTTCGTACACCGGCACCGGTTTCCCGCGAGTGTTTTACCTTGCGTATCACATGTACCGCGATTATTTCCCGCTGATTGCTTTGACCGAGTATGCCAAGGTGATGGCGGAGATCGCGGAAGAGTCGGCGGCGCGGAATAAAATCGGATAGGGTTTTAACGTAGGGGCAGGTGTCCTCACCTGCCCGATGTTTGCGGTGGCATAAGTCTTATAGGTTTGTGATGGAAGTTGCTCGGGCAGGTGAGGACTCTTGCCCCTACGTCGTTCGACAAGAAGGAAAGGACTTGATGGCAGTTCCAATTTCACAGGCTTGGACGGTCGCGACTTACGTGCTTAAGCAGAAGCTTAAGGGGCGTAAGCAATATCCCTTTGTGCTGATGCTGGAGCCTTTGTTCCGCTGCAATCTGGCATGCGCTGGTTGCGGCAAGATTCAATACCCAGCCCACATTTTGAAGTCGCAGCTTACGCCGGAAGAATGCTTCCGTGCGGTGGACGAGTGTGGGGCGCCCACGGTTTCGATTCCGGGCGGAGAGCCGTTGCTGCATCCGCAGATTGGGGAGATTGTCGAAGGCCTGGTCGCGCGCAAGAAATATATTTATCTCTGCACCAATGCTTTGCTGCTTAAAGAAAAGCTTCACCTGTTCAAGCCCAGTAAGTACCTCACATTTTCCGTCCACATGGACGGGCAGCGCGAGCACCACGACTTCTCGGTGTGCATGGAAGGCGGCTACGAGAAGGCGTTGGAAGGAATTAAAGAAGCGCTGGCCGGTGGATTCCGCGTGACCACCAATACGACTTTGTTTGACGGCGCTGACCCGAACAGCGTGCGCGCTTTCTTTGACGAGATGATGGAAGTGGGCGTCGAGGGCATGATGCTGTCGCCGGGATACTCCTACGACAAAGCGCCCGACCAGAGCCACTTTCTGGGCCGCGCGCGAACGCGACGCCTGTTCCGTTCGATTCTCTCGAACCGCAAGGCGAGTTGGAAGTTCAACATGTCGCCACTGTTCCTGGAATTCCTGATGGGCAAGCGCGACTATGCCTGCACTCCGTGGGGCATGCCGACCTTCAACGTCTTTGGATGGCAGAAGCCCTGCTACCTCTTGCAGGACGGCTACGCCGATACCTTTCAGGAACTGCTCGACACGACCGACTGGGCGAATTATGGCACCGAGTCGGGAAATCCCAAGTGCGCCAATTGCATGGTGCATAGCGGGTACGAAGCGTCATCGGTCAACCACATTTTCAGTTCGTTGAGCGGAGTGTGGGGCGCGGCCAAGGCCACGTTCTTCAGCCGCTACGAAGATCCGGCAGCTCTGCGTCTACTGGATGAGCCGGCGCGGCCCGTCCACGGCCTGAATCCTCTGGTGCAGATTGGCGTAGCGGCGGAGGCCGAGGAGACGCGGGTTTGAGCGGCAAGGAGTCCGGCCACTCTGTCGATCGTGATTCGCTTGACCCCGACTCGCTCGAAGTCGTCGACGGATTCAAACACCAACAACTGGAAGGCTGGGTTCCGGAGCTCGCGAGCGCCGAGGAACTCAATGCCGCGCTTGAACAGGCGTTCGACTATCGCGGCGACGTTCTCATCACCAGAAAAGACGGCGCCAAGGTCGAAGGCTATATTTTCGACCGCCGTACTGCCTCCTCGCTCGACCAGAGTGTAGTTCGCCTGATGCCCAAAGACGGCTCTCCGAAAGCTTCCATTGCTTACTCTGACATTGCTGCGCTTGCGTTCACCGGCCGCGATATGGCCGCAGGCAAGAGTTGGGAAAACTGGGTGCGCAAGTACTGGGAGAAGAAGGCGGCGGGAGAGAAGAATATTGCTTTGCAGCCGGAGGAACTGGAGTGAGCACTCAGGAGTCAGCACTCGACATTCGGTCCTTCTGGAGCCGAGACGGCATTTTTTTAATTAGAGCAGCATTTAGCAATCAGCGCTTAGCATTTGGCTACGAATGCTCAGAGACTGAATGCTGAGTGCTGACTGCTGAATGCTGGCTTTCGTTACCGGCGCTACCGGATTCGTCGGCAGCCACGTCGCCCGGGTCTTGGCTGAGCAGGGCGCTGAACTCAGACTGCTCACCCGATCCGGTAGTGATCCTCGAAATATTGCGGAGTTGAAGGGTGAGCGCGTGGTTGGCGATTTGCGCGATCCGGTTTCGTTTGAGAAAGCGCTTAGCGGATGCGACGCAGTTTTTCACGTAGCCGCCGATTACCGGCTGTGGGTGCGGGATCCAGAGCAGATGTATCAGGCGAACGTCGAGGGCACGCGGGGATTGCTGGAAGCGGCGCGCAAGCATGGGGTGCGGCGCGTGGTCTATACGTCGAGTGTAGCGACCATGGGATTCACTTCTGACGGGCGGTCCGCGGACGAGAATTCTCCGGTGTCGCTGGACAAAATGATCGGCCATTACAAACGATCGAAGTTTATGGCGGAGCAAGTGGCGATGAACAGTGGAATGAACGTAGTCGTGGTCAACCCAACGACTCCAGTGGGAGAAAAAGACATCAAGCCCACGCCTACTGGTCGCATTGTTGTCGATTTCCTCAAGAAAAAATTTCCTGCCTACGTCGATACTGGATTGAACCTGGTCGACGTCGATGTTTGCGCTCGAGGTCATATCGCGGCGTTCGAAAAAGGGAAGAGCGGGGAGCGCTACATTCTGGGCGGAGAGAACCTGACCTTGAAGCAGATTCTCGACAAGCTGGGAGAGATCACCGGCTTACCTTCGCCGAAGATTCGAGTCCCATATGTGGTGGCGCTGGCGACCGGTGTGGTGGACGAGATGTTCACTGGTCACATCCTGAAGCGCGAGCCGCGTGCCACAATCGATGCTGTCCGTATGGGGAGGAAGAAGATGTTTGTGACTTCGGCCAAGGCGGAGCGCGATTTAGGTTGGAATATGGTTCCGGTGGACGGGGCCTTGCGGCGGGCGGTTCAGTGGTTTCAGGCCAATGGTTATGCCTAGCGCGGTGGAGTTATCTGGAAAGATCGCCATTGTCGCGGCGTTGCATCGGGAAGTTTCGGGCTTGGTTAAGAATTGGAAGGCAACAAGCGAGCAGGGGCTTAGTTTTTTTGAAAATGGCCGGATGGTGTTGGTTTGTGGAGGCATCGGAGCGCAGGCGGCGCGGCGGGCTACCGAAGCTATCGTGGGTTTTTGCAAGCCGGAATTAATAGTCTCGGTGGGATTTGCCGGAGCTTTGGTCGCGGAGTTAAGAGTTGGGGATGTGCTCATACCGCGATGGGTGGTCGACGCGAAAGATGGCAGCCGGCATGACACGGGCACAGGCGAGGGTACAGTGCTGACCATCCACGACGTCGCGGGCGCAGAGCGCAAGACAAAGCTGGCGGAAGCCTACGGAGCGCAGGCCGTGGATATGGAGGCCGCCGCGGTCGCGCAAGGTGCCGAGAAGCATGGAGTCAGATTCCTGGCGATCAAAGTTATCTCCGACGAGTTGGATTTTGCGATGCCACCGATGGATCGATTTGTCGATGGCGAAGGCCAGTTTAAGACCGGCAGTTTCGCGTTTTATGCGGCCTTCCGACCCTGGCTGTGGAAGTCCGTCATGGAGCTCGGCCGCAACAGCTCAGTGGCTTCGCAGGTTCTACGTAACACTTTGGAACAGGAGTCGATTTTCGGCACAGCTGCATCCAACCGGAGTAATTCCTAGCTTCATGGCAACAATCGAACAGGCCGCCCCGATGCAACCGCAGCACAAGATTCCTGCCACCATGATGGCGGCGGTCTATCGGGGCAAAGAAGACATCCGAATGGAAACCGTGTCCGTGCCCGAGATTGGGCCGGGAGAACTCCTTTTAAGGGTCCATAGCTGTGGCATTTGTGGCACGGACCTGAAGAAGATTGCGACCGGCTCGCACTCTGCGCCACGCATCTTCGGGCATGAAACGTCTGGTGTAGTTGCTGCCGTCGGTTCCCAGGTTACGAAATTCGAGCCGGGCGACCGAGTAGTGGTCTTCCACCACATTCCTTGCGGAGATTGTTTCTACTGCCAGCACAAAACCTTTGCTCAGTGTGAAACGTACAAGAAAGTGGGCTGCACCGCAGGGTTCGAAGCTTCTGGTGGTGGGTTTGCCGAGTACGTCCGGGTGATGGACTGGATCGTCGAAAAAGGCACGGTTCGGATCGAGCCGGGAGTTTCCTTCGAGCAAGCTTGTTTTGTGGAGCCGGTGAATACCTGCCTGAAGGGGATTGAGACCCTGAAACTTCAGCCGGGCGAGACCGTCCTAGTAATTGGACAGGGCCCTATCGGCATGATTCTTGGGGTCTTAGCCAAAAGGACGGGGGCTACCGTAGTCACTACCGATTTGTACTCCGGGAGGCTTACAATATCTAAACAGCTTGGTTTGATCCAAACGATCGACGCTTCCAGCACCGACCCTGTGAAAGCGATGCGGGAGCTAACCGATGGCCGTGGGGCCGATGCCGCGATTTTGGCGGTGGGGGGCAACGGTCTGATTCGGTCTGCCATGGACGCGGTGCGTCCCGGTGGCCGGGTCTTGCTGTTTGCGCAGACGGTGCGCGGGGAAGCCACGATAGATCCTGCGGCGGTGTGCGTGGACGAGAAAACGTTGTTGGGGTCGTACAGCGCTTCAGTGGAACTTCAGGAACAGTCGGTAAGGTTTGTAATGGACCAGGAGATGGATTTGGCGCGATTGATCAGCCACCGTTTTCCGCTTTCCGGCAGTATTGAGGCGCTCAACCTGGCTGCCCATCCTCAGCCCGACTCGATGAAAATCGTGATTCAACCGGGCAGCTCGTGGGAAGGAAGTTAGAACGTGAACGGAAAGATGACGGCCGCTGTCCTCTACGGTAAAGAGGACGTAAAGATTGAAAAAGTACCCATCCCGCGGGTCGGGGACGGGGAAGTGCTGGTCAAGGTGCAAGTGGCCCTGACCTGCGGCACCGATCTCAAGGTCTATCAACGGGGATATCATGCGCGCATGATCGTGCCTCCGGCCTTGTTCGGGCACGAGCTGGCGGGTGTGATCGAGGAAGTTGGCCCCGGCGTTCGCACGTTCAAAAAAGGCATGCGGGTGGTGGCGCTGAATTCCGCGCCCTGCCAGACCTGTTTCTACTGCTCGAAACACCAGGAAAATCTTTGCGACGATTTGCTGTTCAACAACGGGGCTTATGCGGAATACATTCGCATTCCCAAGCGCATCGTTGAATTGAACATGCTGGCGATTCCCGAGAACGTCAGTTACGAAGAAGCGGCGATGGTCGAGCCCCTGGCTTGCGTGCTGCGTGGATTGCACGAAACTAAAGTTGAAATTGGCGACACCGTCACCGTGATTGGCGGCGGGCCAATCGGATTGATGTTTGTACAGGTGGCGAACGCCATTGGGTGCAAAGTGATCTCTGTGGTAAAGCGCGATTCGCAAGTTGCGGCGGCGAAGCATATGGGTGCGCATGAAGTGGTGCAGATCACGAAAGTGACCGACCCCGTGGAAGCGGTCCGATCACTGTCCGCCAGCAAGCGCGGCACGGACGTGGCGATCGAAGCGGTGGGGCGTCCCGAGGCGTGGGAGTGGGCTATCGACATGGTGCGCAAAGGCGGCACCGTGAACTTCTTCGGCGGATGTGCCAGCGGGACCAAGGTTCAACTCGACACCAATCGCCTGCACTATTCGGAAGTGACGTTGAAGGCCACGTTCCATCACACGCCGGAGACGGTGCGCAAGGCGTTCAGCCTGATCGCGGAAAAGAAAATCCGTTCCACCGACTACATAACCGGAGAAGCGCCGTTGTCGCGCTTGCAGCAGGTCTTGCGCCACATGTTGAACCGCAATGGCGATATTAAGACTGCTATTATTCCCGGGCATTAGTGGCAATCCCGAGCCGTAGCGGAGCTACGGTTCTACAGTCGAAAATCTTCATGTCTTCTATTGCCAGCAATTCGCGGTTGGCGGGCTCTGCCACATCTGCGGCGGACTGGAGCAGCCTGCCGCCTGAATACGCGATGCCCAGCGAAGTTCCTTCTATGGAAGAGGCACAGGCTTATTGCCGGCGCCTGGCGGGAAGTCACTACGAAAACTTTTCGGTGGCGACGTGGTTTCTGCCCAAGCGGCTCCGCCAACATTTCTGCAATGTTTATTCGTATTGCCGCATCTCGGACGATCTGGGCGATGAAATCGGGGACGCGGCCACTTCGTTGCGATTGCTGGACAAATGGGAAACTGAATTGGACGCCTGCTATGCGGGGAGCCCTCGGCATCCGGTGTTTGTGGCTTTGGCGGAGACGGTGCAGCTTTTTGATATCCCCAAGAAACCGTTTGCTGATTTGCTTATCGCCTTCCGGCAGGACCAGACAGTCACTCGCTTTGCGACGTTTGAGGATGTGGTTGCGTACTGCCAATATTCGGCGAATCCAGTTGGGCATCTCGTTTTATACATGTGCGGGTACCGCGATGCAGAGCGGCAGGCGCTCTCAGATTTCACCTGTACCGCGTTGCAGTTGGCAAATTTTTGGCAGGACGTGACGGTTGATTACGCAAAAGGCCGCGTGTATTTGCCGCTGGCGGATTTGCAAGCTCATGGCGTCACTGAAGACGACATCGCTCGTTCGCAAAATACAGAAGCGTTTTGCCGGTTGATGAAATTCGAAGTGGAACGCGCGCGGGAGTGGTTTGAACGCGGGTTGCCGCTGATTGCGCAAGTCGACCGGGAACTGGCAGTCGATCTCGAACTCTTCAGCCGAGGCGGACAGGAAATTCTGAACGCCATCGAACATCAGGGATTCGCGGTGCTCGGCAAGCGTCCGTCGATTTCGAAATCCCGCAAGCTGGCTCTGGTGGCGCGCGCTGCCTTAGGGAAGTGGCTATGAGCAGCGTAGCGCAGCGCATGTCCCCGCCATTTTCGCCGACTGAATCGCAGATTGAAGTGGCGTACTCGGTTTGCCGCGGGATTACTCGCGCGGCTGCGCGTAATTTTTATTACGCGTTTCTGGTTCTGCCCAAGGCCAAGCGGCAAGCGTTGTCGGCGATCTACGCTTTTATGCGGCGCTGCGATGACATCGCCGACGACGAAAGCCTTCCGGTCGCCGAGCGCAGGCAAATGTTAACTGCGTGGCTGGATGGCGTGCATCGTGCGCAGGCAGGGAATCCCACGGATGATCCGGTCCTGCTGGCGCTGACCGCAGCGCAAAGGCGTTTCTACATTCCCGACACATTGCTTGACCAGTTGGCCTTTGGCACGGCGATGGATTTGGAAGATAAAGCCGACGGTGCGCCGCAGGAACAAGCATTGCGCTACCGGACTTTCGACGATCTGTATCTCTATTGCTACCGGGTGGCGTCGGTGGTGGGGCTGGTTTGCATCCGCATCTTTGGATATCAGGACCCCGCAGCGGAGCCTCTTGCCGAAAAGCTTGGCCAAGCGTTTCAGCTCACCAACATCATTCGCGACATAAAAGAAGACGCCGGGGTCGGACGCATTTATTTACCGGAAGAAGATTTTGCGCGCTTCGGCATCTCACCCTACGAACTGCATTCGCCACCGAATGCAGCGCGCTTCGCCCCGCTGCTGGAATTCGAAGCCAATCGCGCGCGCGATTTCTACAAAGCCGCCGACGCGTTGATTCCGCTGATTGAAGAAGATAGCCAGCCCGCTTTGTGGGCGCTGGTTGCCATCTATCGCAAGTTGCTGGAAAAGATTGCCAGCCGTAACTACGACGTTTTTCACGCCCGCATCAGTTTGAGCACCGGAGAAAAGCTGGCCATTTTGGGGAAGGGAATTCTCAAACGGCTGGCATGACGAAACCGTGGACACAAACTCCCAAAGTGGCGGTGGTTGGCGGCGGGTTGGCGGGGTTGGCGGCATCCTGCGCGCTGGCAGACACCGGTCTTGAAGTTACGTTGTTCGAGCGTCGTCCCTTCTTAGGGGGACGCGCTTCTTCCTATCAGCATCCCGGCACCGGAGAAATCGTCGACAACTGCCAGCACGTTCTGCTCGGCTGCTGTACCAACCTGATCGATTTTTACGAACGGCTGGGAGTCGAAGATAAAATCCGCTGGTTCGATCAGATGACGTTTCTCGAACCCGGCGGACGGGCTTCGATCATCGGGCCTTCTTCCTTGCCTGCTCCCTTGCATACTGCGCCGGCGTTTCTACGGGCGTCGTGTTTGGGTTTGCAAGACAAGCTAGGCATTGCGGCGGCCATGGCGGCTTTGGCGCCGATGACTCCTAAAGACACGGGCGAGTCTTTTCTGACCTGGTTACGGCGGCATGGTCAGACTGATCGCGCCATAGAGCGCTTCTGGAAAACTGTCCTCGTGAGCGCACTCAACGAAAGCGTCGATCAACTTTCTGTGCCTTACGCGGCGCAGGTAGTGCGGGAGTCGTTTCTGAAATCTTCCGGTGCGGGGCGGATGGGAATTCCGACCGTACCGTTGACGGAGCTTTATAACTCCGCCGCCGAATACGTGCGCGCGCGTGGTGGAGATGTGCATTTCCGGGCGTCAGTGGAATCGTTCCGCGCTGAGTTTGCCGGAGTTGATTTGCTGCTGGCAGAAGGCCCG
>DATBAT010000042.1:0-5520 GCA_036271375.1 Terriglobales bacterium | reverse complement strand
GTGTGCGCAAAAGTCCACTCTTCAGGCAATAAGTAATTATTCGATCTTCCGGGCAAGAAAGATCATGTGCAGGGGCGGCGCGGCTTCGGAAAGGACCGGAGAAAATCCTGCGTGCTTGAGCATTTCTAAAGTGCTGGGCACGCTGAATACATGATGATGCAGCGCCCGGAACGAAGAATTTTTAAGCGACCGGGCTTTGAATTGTTCCGGCGTGCCAGCCAGCAAATCGCGCGATAAGTCGTGCAGTTCGAGAATTTCTTTCAAGTGGGTTAGATCGTCTTCACTTGTTCCCTGTGCATAGTCGCCGATCATATGATCCAACGGAGTGACCGGTCGTCGCCAGTCGAAGGTGCGCTCCTTGTCCGGCAAGATGAGCAGGAGCAGGCCGTCCGGGGACAGGACTCGTTTCCATTCGTATAGAGCCTTTAGCGGGTTCGCCAGGTGTTCGAGCGAGTGGGACGACAGCACGCAGCCATAACTTCGATCGGGAATCTCTTTCAGAGAGCTCGCTTCACCGATGAAAGTTCGCCCATAAGTTGGCCCAAACCCGGCAGGCTCCCAAAGGGTTTGCGCTGCATAGTTGCAGTTGTCGACGCCGCGCAGCACAGAGTAGATGGGCAACGGCCCGAGAGCGAAGATCTCGCTCGGGCCGCCGATTTCCAACGCAGTTCGGCCTCGCAAGTGTTGCCGATACTCTCCCGTGCTGGGGAGGTTCTTGATTTTAAGGCTGCGAAGATAGGCGGAAAGTTTAGGGCCGAGAACTTTCTTGGCAGTCGAGCGAACAGTTGCGATCACGACTTCTCCTGCCTTGATAGTACTCGCGCAGTGCGCATTCCGAGTCTAGACCTCGAGCGCGCTAAGGCAACAGGCCGAAGATCGCGAAGTCGGTCTTGCCGGCCACGTAGACTTTGCCGTTGGCGACTGTCGGGGGATTGAAATGCTCAATCGGCCCAAATGCGTCGCGCGTTCCCGCCTGCCCGCTGTTGTAAAGTTCCGTTGCCACGTCGTTGGCGTCGTAGGCGTGGAGTAAATCGGCACCGGACTCAGACGACCAAAGAATCCCGTCCTTGTTGCCATCAGCCGAAAGCGAACTGGCTGCGGCATAGCCAAATCCGTACGAGCTCTGTGAGCCGGCGGTCACTTGGCCGTTGACCAGCTTGAACTGTCTCAGGAAGTCGTTGTGGCCCGCGAAGTAGATGTTTCCATTCCAGTAGACAGCCGTGCTCAAATTGCGCGCATTTGGAGTGCTCCCCACAGCGTCGGGGATCGATTGAACAATCTGACTGTCACTGCCCGGCTGGTATTTGCCCATGTCATCCATATTGACCAGATAAATTCTGCCCTCTTTGCCGGCAGTGATCCCGAGATGAGCGATTGGACCGCTTACATCAGGAATAAGCACCAAACCAGTCGAACCCAGGTCATTGTCGTTTTGCCATAGCTCGTATTGATTGAATGGGGTAAAGGAGTCACTGACCGCCAGCCCGGAGGCAGTGAGATTGAGTTTGACGAAAGAATCGCCGTAGTCAATTCCGTTGCTGTCCGCGTCAAAAGTTCCATTGCCGGTGAGGACGTAGACATTCCCGTCGGAATCCGCCGAGAGACCACAGTTCGCCAGCCAAATTCCGCCTCTTTCTCCATTGGGCGTGTCGTTCCAGACTCCCACCTGGTTCAAGGTTGCGGCGTCGTAAGCCATCACCCATCCGTGATACGGCCCGAGGTCATTGAAAGCTCCCCAGGCGATAAAAATCGCACCTTTGGATAGAAGTAAAGCTGCCCGCTGGAACTGAATTACCGGCTGGAAGTCGATTTTTCCGCCACTGGATGCCACACCAGTTCCGGCTACCGAAGCTTGAATGGCTACCGGTCCGCCAAATTTTTCTGCCCCGGTGGTGATGTCGAGAGCGTGCAACCGATGAAAATAATTTCCGTTCTCCTTGGTGGCAGCGACGACATACATTGTGCCGGTTGTTCCGTCGATTACGGGTGTGCTGGAGATGCCAATCTCGGTTCCGACAACCTCAGGAGGAATCGAACTGACACCGCTTCCGGTCGCGAGACTTACCATCCATAGTGGCTCTGCGCTTAGACCGTCGGCATCGAATGCAAAGACAGTGTCGTGCTGCGTAGCAACATAAACGACATTGTGAGTCCCCTTATTCGGGATCGGTACCTGGGAGACATACAACGGCTGCGCATAAACGCGGCCATCTATCGGCGCGTCGAATATCTTGCCAAACTTGGCTTGATTTACGTTAGCCGGAGTAAGCGTGGTTTCGCCGAGATTTTGTCCGGTGCGTCCATTGTCGTTGTGGAATGTCAGAACTCCGCTGTAGGGGTTATCGGAAGTTTTCGCAAGTCCGCAGTGGACCATCAGTAGGCAAAGCGATACAGCCAACAGCGTTAACTGAAGACGTACATACCTCATAACCGGTCGTTCCCCGATGAACTCAAGTCTTAGGTGATACTTGTTGAGTAGATATACGTTGACGGAAGTTCATCGTCAATAGCGGGACTGGTAGCCTCCCATTGGAAAACACCCCGGTTCCAAGGCTTTATGGTTTTCCAGGACAACAAAATCAGTTTATTTGCGGGATGTCTCGATAAATCTTTACGCGTGCGCGCCTTCGGCGGGGCCGCCGCGTTGCTTTTGAATTTCGCGCTTGAAGTCTTCTAATGGTATGTCCGATTTCTGCCGGAACAGCGTGGTCAGCGGATCGGCTGGCAGTGATGGATCAACCGCCGCTACTTCCAGCCCGCTGTCCAGGCCTTCGGGTTGCACGAAGAGTTCCGGAACCGAAGTTCCGCCCACCAGAGTTTGAATAAATGCGTCGAGTTGCTGTTGCTGCTGCGGAGTCTTGCGGGAGAACTCCAAGCCCATCCCAACTTCGGGGTGCGTTACCAGGACCGTTCCCTCAACCTTGGTTTCCGTGGTGCCGATCGACAGAATTACTTTCGTCCGTACCGGGAATGGGGCGGGCAATTCGACGTAGCATCCGCCGCCGCTCAAGTCGGTTAGCCGTACCGCCGCCGGCGGATCGTCGCCGTCGAGGTCGGGTGCCTGGCTATCCAGCCATTGTTTTATTTTCTCTTGCGAATTCGGCGAAATCTCGGTGAAACGCAGGCCGGCAGATTTTCCAGCGTTGATCCATGCGATCTCGCCTCGAGCTTCGATCCGGTGTTCGCTGCCGGGCAATGTGAACTGAATGCCCATTGCCGTGCCGTTATCCAGGCGCTGCGTGGCCTGAATCGCTAGCCCGCCTTCCCCTAGATCGGATGTTTTTGTATTTATTGCGCCGCCGCCTGAAATCAACTGAACCGGGATCTCAATGGGGATGCGGGTGTTCCGCCGGCGTTCGCGCTTCATGAGGGCGCGGGCGGCACGGAAGCTGGCTTTAGAGCGCTCTGCGGAAATCGGCTTATAAAGGACGAAATGCGCTCCCAGGTCAAACGCTCCCCGCACAGGTTTTTGAGCATCGATGATGGCCACCGCCACGGCGCGCTTGTTGCGGGCCGCCGAACGGACGGCCTTCAGTACCCTGGTGGCGCCCAAATCCTCATCGCAATCGACGATTACGGCTTCATAGCGCTCTCGAGTCAGCTTGGTTAGCGCACAGTCGGTGTCGGCGCAGTAATCCACGTTGATTTCGAGGTCGCCGAGCACGCGGCGTAGAACGCGTTCGATCTTCTCGTCGGGAGTGAGAAGCAGGGCCTGTAGTTTCATAAGCTGCGGCAGCTTTGGGACTTCACTAAGGACACCAAGGCCGCTCCCTTAACTTTATGGATTCTGTGGCCTCAAGGCAACGTGGTGACCAGCCATCGGGTTACGGGAGTCACCACTCTGGGGTGCCTGGTTCTGCTATTCCCTTGAAAAGAATGGAGTAAGCCACGGACAGCGGAAGTCGGCGCGGCCTCACAGCGAGGGGGCGAGACGCGGATAACTTTGTAACGAATTGATTATATTGATCTTATATGTTCTTCGCGATCATTAAAGCCGACCGTCTCCGTTGACATTAACCTTCCGATCTACGTAGAATCACTGGTCTTCGCGAGAATTGACCGGCGGAGACATGCGGGATTCGCATTTCGCCGCTAAGGCGTGAATCCCTAAATGGTTAGACCGAATCCAATAGTTGGTTTGGTATTAATAGATCCCGAAATAAGAGGCAAAAACCTTCATGGCGAAGAGACGCGGAAATCCAAACTGGGGCAAGCCGGAGCCTATCGGCCCGATCACCCCAACGATCACGGAATTTGAGCAGGTGGTGCGCGAGTACAAGCTCTCGCCCGATCAATATTTGAGGTCAACGCGGCTGCGCGAGTGGGCGCGCCGGAACAAGAACTCGAAGTACATCCCGGAGCCGTTGCTTGAGGCTTGGGGTTTTGAGATCGAATCCACTTTGTAGTTGATCTGAGTGCCTCGATAAGGCCGCCTGCGGGCGGCCTTATCGTTTTTCTGCCCCAGGTCGCCCGTTCTCGTTGACATTTACGCACTGTATAGGCAAACTACCGATTCGTCTTAGCGGGCGCGTTTTCCTTCACCTGTTTGACCCGCGACTGGCGGGCGTAAGACCTGTATTGAAAGCTCTCGAAATTTTGCCATGACCAAACAGCGGGTCTCCTACACCTTGGACTCAAGTCTGGAGACTGTCGACAGCGCCGAACAAACTGCGTCGAAGATGGCGATTGACGCTGGGTTCGACGAAGACGAGGTCATGCGAATTTCGATGGCGGTGCGGGAGGCCGCGATCAACGCCGTAATGCACGGCAACGGCTACGATCCCGGCAAAAAAGTCACGCTTGATTTCGAAACCACGAATGGGGATTTGGTGATCACCATTCGCGATCAGGGCAAGGGACTTGATGTGGACAACATCCCCGACCCCCTGGCGCCGGAGAATTTGATGAAGACATCCGGACGCGGCATTTTTTTGATTCGCTCTTTTATGGATGAGGTGACGTTTAACCCATCCCAGACAGGAACCGAAATAAAACTGGTCAAACACGTCCACGGGCCAGCCGTGGGCGGCAAGGAGGCTACTCCGTGAGCATGAAAATCAGTACCCGCCAGGTAGATGGCATAACCATTGTGGATTGCAGCGGCCGGATCACGTTGGGCGAAGGCAGCATCACGCTGCGCGACACCGTCAGCGGATTGCTCGCCAAGGGACAGAAGAAAATTCTGTTGAACCTGGGTGACGTTAACTACATCGACAGCTCAGGAATTGGCGAATTGGTCAGCGCCTTTACCACCGTGCGCAAACAGGGCGGCGATTTGAAGCTGCTAAACCTAACGAAGAAGGTCCACGACCTGTTGCAGATTACCAAGCTGTACACCGTGTTCGACGTGAAAGACGACGAAACGGCCGCAGTAAAGTCGTTCACCTAAATTTCCTTCCCCGGAACCGGGGTGGCGTGAGCTGCCCCGCGCAGTTTTTCTCTCCTAAGAATTTCTCGTATTGGGAATCTGCAGGCATTTTTCTGCCTTTTTGCTGGAAGGCGGAGGTGTGCCTGGAATAG
>DATBAT010000041.1:0-6859 GCA_036271375.1 Terriglobales bacterium | reverse complement strand
GACTCCAGTTTTCCACAGGACAAGCCTCGGGGAATGGTTCGGCCCCGTCACTTCTAGGTAAGTGACTCTACCCAATAGGCTTAGACTTGCTTTGATGGGGTGCGACAAACTACAGAAAATACCACAACGTTTACCGTTTGGCTACAAGAACCGGAGGAAAACGTGGTTTTACGGCGAAAAGATGGGAAAATTGGAGAAAGCAGTCAGCATTCAGCACTTAACATTCAACCAGCTGGATCGAGCCAAATGCTGAGTGCTAAAGGCTAATTGCTGTATTTTCATCAAGAAAGCGTTCAGCACTCAGCACATAGCGTTCAGCCACATGGAGGCCTTTCCCGGAGCCGAATGGACTGAACGCTCACTGCTAAGTGCTGACTGCTGCCTTTCCCGGCACGTCCCGAAAATGGCGCTGCCAGTACCAGCCTGAGCCCTGTAAGCTCTTATTGCACAATGCCTTCGACGCACAAGAAAGTAATCGTTCGCAAGATGGATCGGGACAGCCTGAACGGCTATGTCTCCCCTGCGAACTATGTCCACGAAGGCAAGCTGGAGCTGCTCAACACCTCCGGGAACGTGGTTGCCATCGACCTGAAGGACATTAAGGGTGTCTTCTTTGTCCGCGAATTCGGCGAAACCGATACTTTTACCCGTAAGACCTTCACCAGCCGGCCCCGGACCGAGGGACTATGGGTACGCCTGAAGTTCAAAGACAACGACACCTTAGAGGGCATGATGCCCAATGACCTCACTCAAACAACGCCAGACGGCTTCCTGATCAACCCTCCCGACCTGCGCTCGAACACCCAGCGGATATTCGTTCCCCGCACTTCGCTGGAGTCGCTGACAGTAATTGCAGTCATCGGGGCGACCCGCCGGCGCAAACGAGGAATGCCGACGGACCAGAGGCAGGTTTCCATGTTTGAAGGGGATTTGTAATTCAAGATTAGTCAAATTACGAAATTACCCGATTACAAAATTACCCATAGCTCTAACCGAACCACTCCGCGTCGTACATCAGTCTCAGCCACTCCCGATGCTCAGCATCCAGCAGATGCTCACACCAGGCCAGGTCGCGTAGCACAAGGTAGGCGTCGGTTTCATCTTCATGACAGGCCGCGGCATCGATGGCCGACTGTTCGGCCACCACGATCACCTGCCCCAGTGGCGATCCCCAAAGCAAACTTTCCTGTCGCGTGGACTGATCAGGCTGGGCCGACACCGCCTCGAACGTATTCTGGACCACAGATTTTTCCGTCTCCGACAAGGCCTTGTGCGCTGCCGAGAAACGGCTCTTGTTACGCGAGAACTCGAACGCAGCCAGATAAGTGCGGAGACCTGCGGCAAAAACCGGCAGCATGGTCGCCGCTAACACGAAGCCAAACGCCCACCATGAATGGTGAATACTCTTCATCGCCAGCTTCGCCGCCACCGCAACGATGCTGCCAAAGAAAAAGTACGGCAGCATGAAGCGCATGCGGTCTTTCACTTCGTTGCGCTGGGTTCGATTGGCGAGATATTCCTTCTGCGGCCCCAATCGTTTCGCCAAATAGTATTGAGTTAAGGCCTGCAGGCGATGCCTGCCCATGCGGGATTGCACCGGTTCGTAGGGGCCGGAAGGAGACGGTTCGTTGATTGCCTCGTCCAGTTTGCCGGCGGTGAGTTTGTCGATCTCCGCGATTTGTTTCGCAATCCAGGCTTGAGGGTCTTGCCCACGGTCCCAGACAGAAGGCTGGATCAGAAAGTGGTAGCGCAGAAGCCGATACAACTCTGCACGGTGCCGCAGGCGCAACCACTTCTCTTTGAAACGCAGGCCAAACCCCACGAAGACAACCAGGAGGGTCAGCGACGCAGCGGTCAATTCCCCGGCGTCGAACCGGCCTTCCCATTTCACTTTTGAAGCTTCCAGCGGATCGGTCGCCGAATAGCCCAGCCCCACAATCGCAGCCACCACCGTCGCCGTCGCCAACACAGCGGCGACGCAGGTAAACCGGCGATGCCACTTCTGAAACTTTTTTGCCTCAACGTCAGCCCGGTCAAAACCTTCGCCGATATCGCATAACGAGCGCAGCGGCAAGACCGAAGCGTACTGTTCCCAGTCGCCCTGGTTGTCATGCATATCGTCAAACGGATCAGTCTCGGTAGGGCCGCAGGCTCGAACTGATTCGGGTTGAGGCTCGGGACCGGCCATGGAAGGTAGGGTTTGAGCGCCGATTCTGGCATCGGCCTAACGGCGTGTCAAGCCTTTGAAATGCGATAGCCAAAAGCGGTAACGGCCTTCAAAGTCTGAATCGCTGTGTTGCGGTCGTAGATCTTTTCCGACTCCGGCAGTTCCTTGTAAGGAATCAGCGAGGGATGTTGCTTGCGCGCGTCGTTGCGCTCGCGTCCGAAGGTCCATCCCTGCGCCATGCGCTCGCGTGCCCACACCTCATGAGTGTTTTCCGCCAGTCGCTCAGTAAGCTCGACAATGTCGCGGCTAAGTTCAATTGATGACGTATCCACCGGCTGAGGCATGTAATTCATCAGCGCATTTTACGATATACATTCCTAGCGAGGGATCTCATGCCGCCGGCAAAGAAAGAAAAGCAACCGAAGAAAGCGCGCAGCCACAGAAAAAGTTTCCTGCATCACCATTCTCTGGGCATCGCGTCGCTCTGCATACTCGCGCTCTGGATTGTTCTCTACAGCATCACCGATCCCAACACCCACTGGGGGTCGTTCTTCGGCAACGCCATCGCCGACTGGACAGGCGTCGTCCTCGCCGTGTTCGGCACCAAATATCTTTATGAAAAAGGATCGGCCGAAAGCCGCCGTCCGCGCCGGGAGCCGAACGCTCCCTTCTGGCGGCTGTGCTACGAACATTCCCTGCTTCTGTTTCTGATCCCCACTGGTGCCATTTGGGTCGCAATCTATGTGCACAGCAAAGTCGACGCCAAATGGGGAGGCGAAGTGGTAGGCAACATAGTCTCTGAATGGACTCAACTGATAGGACTCTTACTGCTAACTAAAAAATTGGTAGAGCAACACTCGAAAGAAAGCGGCAAAGGCTAGTTTCCAGTTTCAAGTTTCGCGCGCGTGAGCGCCGCAACCTCCAAAAACAAATCTGTCATCCGGAAGCGCGCTTTTTGCGCGAGGGACTTTACGATGCCTCCCCACAGCCCCGGAAGACCGCAAGACCATAACCAACGATCTAACCATTCGCGAAACTCGAAACCTGAAACTCGAAACTATTTTTTATAGCTCTTACTTTGCCCGGTTCTTGAATTAAACACCGTAAAACTGCCATCCATCTCGGCTGTCACCTTGATAAAGTTCCCCTTGTCATCCTGCCCTTCCAGATTGGCAATCGATCCTTCCGAGACGTTATGCTCCGGCCCACCCACCAGCGAATAATGCAGTTGATACAGATCTTCCAGGCCCGGCGAATCATGCACCACCTGCCAGGTCGCCGGTTCCCCGCCCTTCTTCGCGCCGTTCTCCATCACCGCCACTCGCGGATGCAGTGACCACACCCACGGTTTGGCATTCGATCCGTCGGCGCCGTGATGCGTCACCAGATAAAGATCGGTTGCCCCCACCATGTTGTTGGGACAAGCCAACTCCAACTCCTGCTTCTGCGACAAATCGCCCATGTCCAGAAAACGAAACTTGCCAAAAGTGACCAGCGTTCCCACCGAGCGCGCGTTCTCGCTTGAATCACTTACTGGCTTAGGAAAATCGTCACAATAAGCATTGGCCGTCCCCGCTCCGGCCAGCGGATCGGCAATGTGCTCCCCCGCAGCAGTGAGTATCTTCACCGTGATGTCTTTCATGTTCAGCCCTTCGCCCGGCTTCACCGTCTGCCGCTTGACCTTCGCGGCAACGCGCTCATATGCCGCATAGACCGTGCGGGAATGATCGGAATCCTCCATCGTCGGCCCATGGTCGACAAACGTTCCGATTTTCATTTTGTCCGCCAGGTCGGCAACTCCGCCAGCATGGTCGCCGTGAAAATGAGTAATGATTACGAAATCCAACTGCTTCACGCCCGCGTCCTTTGCCGCAGCCACAATGCGGTCGGCGTCGCGGTCCCCCGGCCACCCGGTATCAAATAGCAAAGCCTGTCCAGAAGGCGTAGCTACCAACGTTGCCTGTCCACCTTCGGTATCGAGAAAGTAGACACGCAGTGATTTCGGTTTTGACTTGGCAGCGCCTGCTGCCACAAAGAGCACGACACAGAAAAAAGCTGAAACCAAGCGGCGCATCGGAACCTCTATTGGAACAGATGAATATTTCGGGAAAATAACTTACCACGGTCTGGTTCTGCACAGACCGTCAAAGCATATCCTGCGGGAACTTGATAAACTGAAATTGTCACTTTTTGTATGTATTTTCTATAGGTTCGGAACCAGCCGGGCTAAATTCCAGGAGGGCCTTTCATGGTCGCAAGCGAACAAACTTTAACCAGCCAGGGCATCGACCAGCTAAGCATCAACACCATCCGCACCCTGGCGATCGATGGCGTGCAAAAAGCGAACTCCGGACATCCCGGCGCGCCCATGGCTCTCGCTCCGGTCGCCTACTCGCTCTGGCAGAACATTCTCAATTTCGATCCGCAAGATCCACTCTGGCCCAATCGCGACCGCTTCGTGCTCTCCGCCGGACACGCATCCATGCTGTTGTACGCGATGCTTTATGTAAGCGAGGTTCGCGAAGTGACTTCCAAGGGCGAGCGCCTGGAAACCCTCGCCGTTTCGCTCGACGACCTCAAGAAATTCCGTCAACTCGACAGCAAGACCCCGGGACATCCCGAATATCGCATCACCTCTGGCGTAGAAACCACCACCGGCCCGCTCGGCCAGGGATGCGGCAACAGCGTCGGTATGGCCATGGCCGCGAAGTGGCTGGGCGCGCGATACAACAAACCGGGATTCGACCTCTTCAACTACAACGTTTACGTTATCTGCAGTGACGGCGACATGATGGAAGGCGTAGCCAGCGAAGCCGCTTCCCTTGCCGGGCATCTCAAGCTCTCAAACCTCTGCTGGATTTACGACAACAACCACATCACCCTCGACGGCCCCGCCGACTGGTCTTTCAGCGAAGACGTTAGCAAGCGCCTCGAAGCCTATGGCTGGAACGTGGTTACGGTCAGCGACGCTAACGATCTGACCCAGTTAGCCAACGCCTACAAGAACTTCCAGCAAACCGACGACCGGCCTACATTCATAAGCGTCCGCAGCCACATCGGCTACGGCTCTCCGCACAAGCAGGACAGCAACGCCGCCCACGGCGAACCTCTGGGCGAGGATGAAGTCAAACTGGCTAAGAAATTCTACGGCTGGCCGGAAGACGAGCACTTCCTGGTCCCCGACGGCGTCCTCGAAAACTTCCGCGATGGCATCGGCAAGCGCGGACGCACCGAGCGCCAGAAGTGGACCAAGCTGTTCGAAGAATATTCCAAGAACTTCCCTGACCTCGCCAAGCACATCGACCTGATGCAGCGCCACGAACTGCCCGAAGGCTGGGATAAAGATCTACCCGTCTTCCCTGCCGACCCGAAAGGCATGGCCACCCGCGAAAGCGGCGGCAAAGTGCTGGTCGCCCTTGCCAAAAATATTCCCTGGCTCATCGGCGGCTCGGCGGATCTTGCGACTTCGAACAAGACCGCCATGAAATTCGACGGCGCTGGCGACTTCCAGGCCAAGAGCTACGACGGACGCAACATGCACTTCGGCGTCCGCGAACACGCCATGGGCGCGGCGGTCAACGGCATGGCCGTCTCCAATGTCCGCCCCTTCGGCGCGACTTTCTTCAACTTCAGCGACTACATGAAGCCCACCATCCGTTTGGCGGCGATCATGGAAATCCCCAGCATCTTCATCTACACCCACGACTCCATCGGTCTGGGCGAAGACGGGCCGACGCACCAACCCGTCGAGCAACTAGCCGGCTTACGCGCGATACCGGGGTTGGTGTTATTGCGTCCCGGCGACGCCAACGAAGTCACCGAGGCATGGAAGGTCATGATGAAGCTGTCGCATGAGCCCTCCGCAATCGTGTTGAGCCGCCAGGGCATGCCCACGCTCGACCGCACCAAGTACGCTCCCGCTGCGGGCGTCGCCAAGGGTGCATACATCCTTGCTGACGCCGCCGACGGCAAACCCGAAGTGATCCTTATGGGCACCGGCAGCGAACTTTACATGTGCGTTGATGCCTACGAAAAACTAACCAAAGAAGGTATCAAGGCGCGCGTCGTCAGCATGCCTTCCTGGGACTTGTTCGAGCGCCAGGACGACGCCTACAAAAAGCAGGTCCTGCCTCCGGAGGTGAAAGCCCGCGTCTCCATCGAACAGGCGTCCACCTTCGGCTGGGCGCAATACGTTGGCCCTACCGGAATCGCCATCGGCATGCACACCTTCGGAGCCTCGGCGCCGATCAAAGATTTGCAGAAGAAATTTGGATTCAGTCCCGACAAAGTCGTCGAGGCCGCACGCGAAAGTATTTCCCGCTCCAAGGGGAAGTAGGCTTTCGTCTCATTCACGACATCAACCACCGTAGGAGATGAATATGCAACCTGTCGGAGTCGTCGAAAACGCAAAAGCCACCAGCCCGCTCAACGAGCTTCTCAAGTTTGGCCAGTCCATGTGGCTGGACTATATCCGCCGCGACCTGATCACCACCGGTGAACTCAAACGCCTGATCGACGAAGACGGCCTGCGCGGCATGACTTCGAATCCCGCGATCTTTGAGAAAGCCATCTCCGGTGGCAAGTTCTATGACGACTTCCTGAAGCTGGTCGAAAAAGAAAAGCAACTCGACGCCAAGGGCCGCTACGAAGCTCTGGCCATTCGCGACATTCAGGACGCCACCGACATCTTCC
>DATBAT010000040.1:0-3992 GCA_036271375.1 Terriglobales bacterium | reverse complement strand
CCTCAGTGCTCCTTCGATTTTTCGCCGGAATGTCGGGTGATTATAACATCGCCGCCATCCCGAATAGACTGTAGTAACCGGCGGGATGCCCTCAACGTAAATCTCGCTTTGGGTGATTGGTTAGACCAAATACCCACTCTTACTTCCCTGCGGCGGTGGGTGGAGTTCCAAACTCCCGCGTTTTGCCTCAACAGGCTTGGGTAAGCACTTGTATACGAGCGGGTAGCGGGTACCACAGATACAACCCACATTTTCCCGATGGTTCTAGGGACTAATCTGGATGGTCCTAATTTCGGGCTCAAGATACCTTTGCGCATCGATTGAGATGTCGAAGGTGAGCCGAGAGAGGCCCAATGAATAAGACTTTTTTGATCCCAGCTGCGCTGCTGATTTCGGTGGCAGCGGGCCCAGCAAAGGCCCAACAGGCGCCTCCTGCAAGGGCGAACGAGGGTACGTACCGCGTCACAATGATCCCACGCAGCATTCTGACCATCAACTATGAGAATCGGAACAAGACAGAGATTGGTTTTCAGGGTTCGCCACTGATGCCCTTGGCGAAGGGTTTGGCCAAAGTCGAGAGCAAGGGCGGACGTATCGCAATCGATGCGGAATTCAACAAGCTCGATCCCCCGGCAAAATTCGGCGCGGAGTATCTAACCTATGTTCTGTGGGCGATCACGCCCGAAGGAAAGGCCAACAACCTGGGCGAACTGCTTCTCGACGGGAACAAAAGCAAACTCCAGGCAACGACAACCTTGCAGACGTTTGGACTGATTGTGACAGCAGAGCCCTATTACGCAGTGGATCAGCCAAGCGACGTAGTGGTTCTCGAGAATGTGGTCACGTCGGGAACTTCCGGCACGCTACAGCAGGCCAACGTAAATTACCGGCTGTTCCAACGCGGCTTCTACAGCTACAACGCGTCGACCACCATGCAGACATACAAGCAGGGTTCGTCGAAGGTTCCGCTGGAACTGGAAGAAGCGCGAAATGCGGTGGAAATCGCCAAGGCTGAAGGCGCCGGACAGTACGCCGCCGACACAATCGGCAAGGCCGACACTTCCCTGCAAAACGCGGAAGCGATGCTGAAAAAGGGAGACCGCAAGGTGATCGTGCAGAACTCGCGCGACGCGGTGCAGAACGCAGCCGAGGCAGTCCAAATAACGATACGCCGGCGGCAGGAAGAAACGCTGGCAGCGGAGCGCGCCGCAGCGGCAAAGCGGACAGCGGATGCGCAAGCTGCCGCGCAGCAATCTGAACTCGAACGGCAGCGAGCGCAATTGGAATCGGAACGGGCGGCGCAGGCGCAGGAGAAGGCGGAACTGCAAGCTCAGCAGGACGCGCAGGCGCGTCAACAGGCCGAGATGCAGGCACAGCAATCGGCGCAGGCGCGAGCGGCAGCGGAAGCTCAATCCCAGCGTGACGCGCAAGCAGCAGCAGAGGCACAACAGGCTGCCGCCAAGGCAGAAATGGAAAAGCAGCAGCTGCGTGCCGCACTGCTGGAGCAGTTCAATCGCATCTTGCCGACGACGGATACTCCCCGCGGCCTAAAGGCAAACCTGGCGGATGTGCTTTTTGCCACCGCCAAGTTCGACTTGCAGCCCAATGCTCGCGAGGCTCTGGCAAAGTTTTCGGGAATCATTCTGGCGCATCCGGGATTGAAGCTGCAGGTGGAAGGCTACACCGATAGCACCGGAAGCGACACATTCAACCAAACGCTTTCGGAAAATCGCGCCAACGCGGTGCGAGCATACTTGATCGCACAGAATGTGGACCCGACTTCGATTACCGCCATCGGTTATGGGAAGTCGAATCCGGTAGCCAGCAACGATACAGCACCGGGCCGCCAGCAGAATCGCCGCGTGGAAATAATCATTTCCGGCGAGATCATCGGAACTCAGATTGGCTCGTCCAACGGCTCAAACAATTCAATGAATCCCGGCGGCCAACCAATGCCGTCTTCGAACTCTTCCCAAACGCCTGCCAATCAAATGCCGCAGCAAGCTCCGCGCTAGCCGCCTTCCAACCAAATCGACGGGCTGCGAACCTTGCAGTTCACGGCCCGTCGACCACTTCTTCTCCGGCACCTACCTCGTTGCTCCCAATACTCTCCCCATACAAAAATTGCCGTTACAGAGAACGCAAGAAGTTGAGCAGATCCTGCTTCTGCTGATCGGAAAGAGAGTTGAAGAGCTGGATGACCTGGTTCGCTTCCGAGCCAGGACCGGAGTGTTCGCGAATCGCGTTCAGCAAACCACCGTTCGCGGGAGTGGAACGGCCGTCATGCAGGAAAAAAACGCGCTGCCCGACACCCCACAGCGGCGCGGTGCGAAATTCATCGCCGCCCGCCGCACCTTGTGAGACGCGATCCGCTAAACCCGCGCCCATGTTGTGGACCAGCAAGTCGGAATAGAGTGTGGCGTTTTGCTGGCTCAGACTGGCGGAGAAAGAGGACTTTGATGTCTGCAACGTGGGAGTGTGGCATAGGTCGCAATGCACCTGCGCAAACAGCCGTTGCCCGTTCTGAAGCGACTGCTGCGAAGGATTGCCGGGTATTCCTTGCGTTGAGTGAGCGGGTGGCGCGAGAAAGCGCATGAAATTGGAGAAGCCGGAGACGTCGCTCGGGATCTGGTCGCCCGATTCGGCGAAATTCATGGTGTCTTCGGGGGTGGAATTTAACAGGCAGGATGCCGGAGCGCCTTCGCGTTCATTCGGGAAGTTTTCGTTGGTAACCCCCATTTCAACGTTGTAAGCCTCCCCGGAAAATATGCTGAGCGATTTGTTCTGAGCTTTCCAGCCGAAGCGAGTGATGGTGCCATCGTTACCGTTCACATTCGGATGGCCCGAAATACCAATCTGTCTCTTGAGTTGTGCGCTGGCGTTCATATTGGCAAGGATGGTGGAGTCGGCGATGTTTTCGATCAGCCCCGCTCCGAAGACGGGCGTTGGGATACGGAAGATGATGTTGTGCAACTGCTCCATCCGGTCAAAGTTGGGCTGGGACATGGTGCAGCCGGGTGCGTCGGTGCGGCCAGCAATGGTGAAAAGATCGTGAACGCCACCATCGGGCACAATGGCGGGGAATCCAGTGGTGTTCAGCATGAATGGAAAGCGCGCTTCGCGAACAGGCCCATCGGGAGTAATGAAAGACGGAATGCTATTGGCAGCACCCGCATCGGTAGCGACGGCAATTTGCGGATTAGGTCCGATGTTCGGATAGGCGTTGGCATTGGGACTGCTGCCACCGGCGGCAGGCTGCGCGTGACAACTCATGCAGCTATTTGAATTAAAACCGGGACCGAGGCCATGCCCAGGTTCGCCGGCAAGCGTGCCGCTGACGGAATCGACTTCCATGAAACGCACCAGACCGTCGTTGAAGTACTGAACCTCTTCAGCGCTCATGTTCGGCAGCGGCGATCCAGCGCCGACGCTTCCCGCACGAACGCCAGGATCGTGAGCGGTGGTGGGCGCCAGGCCAAAATTCTGGTTCTGGGCGAAAACTCCGGCGCTGAGTGAAGCTGCGGCGCCGATCAAAGCGATGGTCACCTGATTGATTCTCTTCATGGCTCCCCTAACTTCCTTTTCGTTGCGATGAGCCGGATGCTCTCCCGCAGCGAGGACACACCCCCAGTGTTCGCCGCTTTGGCGGCGTTTCACAGTTGGTGTTGACGGCGTATGCCGAAGATTTACAGCTCACAGGAGCCGGGGGCCTTGGGTCCGACTCGAGTGAGCGCACAGTAATGTTCGGGAAGAAACGGGTCAAGGACTCTAGGGGCCAGTTTTGGTACAGCGAAAAGAATGCACAGCTGAGTCTTCGTTCAAGAACGCGTTGGAGCCGCTGCCAAGGATCCGAATCAGATCTGGCGAATGCCTGGATTCGCGGCGGTTTCCGCCGCTTGTTCCTGGAAGATTTGAGAGAGGATGTTCACGCCTTGAGCTAGGCGGGGGCCGGAACGCGAGAAGTAGGAGTTGGCATCCACGGCGAAGGCGCG
>DATBAT010000039.1:0-22954 GCA_036271375.1 Terriglobales bacterium | reverse complement strand
TCGCTCGCCGCTTGAATCAGGAAGCAGCGAAGACCATGCGCTACGGTGGCGCCACCGAAGAAGAGGCACTAAAAATGATCACACTGAACGCCGCCTGGATTGTCGGCGTCGACGATAAAGTCGGCTCCATCGACACCGGCAAAGACGCCGACCTCGTTATATGGGACGGCTATCCGCTGTCCAGCTACGGTGTTCCCAACAAAGTCCTGATCGATGGCGACACTTACTTCGACCGGTCTCTTCCGCACTATGGCATGCCGCACTACGGGGGAGCACAGTGAGGAAGAACGTCGTTGGCCGTTGGTCTTTGGTCGTTGGCTGCGCGTTGATGGTCTCGGCGCTACCTTCGTTCTCGCAGCAAAGTGCCAAGAGCAAGAAACCAGTGGCGGATTGCGCTACCTGCCCCATCGCGCTCAAAGGCGGCAAACTCCTTACCATCACGCACGGCACCATCGAAAATGGCACCATCGTCATGCAAGGCGGCAAAATCACTGCCGTCGGTGCATCCGTTGCCATCCCCAAAGATGCCCGCGTCATCGACGCCACCGGCATGACTATCTATCCAGGTCTCATTGACTCCGAAACCAGTCTCGGACTGGTCGAAATCTCCGAAGAAATCGCTACCAACGACACGACAGAGCCCAGCGAAGAAATCGTCCCGCAGCTCCATGTTTACGACGCTTTCCACGCCGAGTCGGAACTCATACCGGTGTCGCGGCTGAACGGCATTACCAACGCCGTTGTCGCTCCCGCGAACGGCGACACTCTCCCCGGTCAGGACGCTTTCATCCAACTCGACGGTGCATCCGCCGACGACATGCTGCTGCAACGCGACATCGCTCTCCCGCTGAACTTCACTGGTGAGCAACGCCGCAACGAATCCTGGGACAAGCGAAAATTTCCCTCCACCCGCATGGGGATGGCCGCGCAAATCCGTCAGGCTTTCCTTGATGCCAGGCATTATCAGGAAGAGTGGGCCGCTTACGAGAAGAAAAACGACAAGTCCGCCGCGCCGCCCAAGCACGACCTGAAACTGGCTGCCCTGCTTCCTTATCTGGAAGGAAAGAAAACCATTGTCCTCGCCGCCGAGCAGGCAAGCGACCTCCAGGCTGCGGTCAATCTGGCCCACGAATTTAATCTAAAATTTGTGCTGAACCACATTAGCCACTCGCAGCCCGTGCTCGACTATGTCGCCAGCCTGAAGGTCCCGGTCATCGTCGGCCCCATCTACGAAGAGCCCAAAGCAGACGAGCGGTACGACGCCGTCTACAGCCTCCCCGCCGAGCTTTTCAAGCGCGGTGTGCAAATTAGTTTCGCTTCCTACAGCGCCCATGACGTCCGCAACCTGCCCTACCAGGCAGGATACGCCACTGCTTTTGGCCTTCCCTATGATGAAGCCCTGAAAGCACTTACGCTCAATCCAGCGCAGATGTGGGGCGTCGCCGACAAGCTGGGATCGCTCGACGTAGGCAAAACCGCCAACCTCGTCGTCGCCAACGGTGACCCTTTAGATTTGAAAACCGATGTGAAACGGGTGTTTATCCAAGGCCACGAAATTCCCATGACCAGCCGCCAAACCCGGCTGCGAGACCAGTATTCCGGTCCATAGGGCACCCGGACGCCGCTACCAGAGCGCGGTCTGGGGTATCAGATGAACTACCTAATTTCACAAACAACCCGCTAATACCTTAGAATCATCAAAGCGCCCGTAAAATAGCGCGGTCGTGTGGGCTGAGATTGTTGCCCGCCGCGATTCCCGGTCGGATGATTCACGTCTCATAAAGTTTTCAGCGGTGGAAATCTTTTTCGCATGAAGCTTTTCAAACGCACGACGGATTTCGGTGAGCCCATCGAACAAGCTGGAGTGCTTGCTGGATCCGTTTCGGATTTAAGCTCAACGCGAACCAGGGTGAATCGTCTGCAACGCCTTCCATCGTTTCTCATCATCGGCCCCCCACGAACCGGAAGCAGTTGGCTTCACCAAGTTCTAAACAAGCGTGCGCTGCTGCCTTCGCCGTCGAAAGAGACCCGCTTCTTCGACACTCATTTTCAGCGCGGCTTTGAGTGGTACACCAATCACTTTCCTAAAGATTCAACCGCGCGATGTATGGGGGAAGTCGCGCCGACTTACTTCGCTTCCGCGGAAGCCCGCCAGCGCATTGCCTCCTACCTGCCCGCGGTTAAAGTAGTCTGCGTGTTTCGCAATCCCGTGGAGCGCATCATTTCTCTTTACCGCCTCAAACGCGCCTACGGCATGATTCCCTGGACTTTTGAGCAAGCGCTTGCCAAGGATCCTGAACTGCTCGAATCAAGCAAGTACGCCAGCAATCTGGAAGCATGGAAGAAGGAATTGGGAGAAGACCAGGTACTGGCAGTTCTCTACGACGATTTGCGCGACCAGCCGCAGTCTTTCCTGGATACGGTGCTCGACTTCATCGAAATTCCGCGCTTCACGTTGACCCCGAGCCAGGTCCGCTACGTTCACGGATCGGAATCGCTCACTCATCCCAAAGATTTCCAGCGCACAAAGAGCGCAACCGTAATGGCAGACTGGCTAAAGGCCCGACAGATGGATTCGTTTGTGAGCGCGGTGAAGCGCACTCCGCTGATGAAGTTGTTCCTGGGCGGAGGCGCAGCCTTCGCAGCCCTGCCAAAAGAAATCACCGACGGTCTTTACCAACAATTCCGCCCCGAAGTGGAAGCGCTGGAGAAAGTGTTCCACCGCGACCTCTCCTCCTGGAAAACCGCTTAGCCACGGATCCGCACTGATTTACACGGATTTTTCTCTCTTAGCCCCTCTAGAGATTTGTCGCGGCATCGGAAAGATTGTCTTCAGTTCAGGCAATCGCCGAACTGATGCCTGAAGATTTGGGTGTTTAGATCCGTGAAATCCGAGCAAATCCGTCGCCAGCCCTTGCCGTAACCCGCTAAATCCCTTAAACTGAAACAGTACCAAATAAGTCCTATATGATCCGCCTGGGCAAATTGACCGATTACGGCCTGGTCTTGATGAGCGAAATCGCTCGTTACCCTCAAGCCGAACTGCACACCGCGCGTGGCCTCGCCGCGCAGTGCAAGCTGCCGTTGCCCACGGTCAGCAAACTGTTGAAGACGTTGTTGCAGAGTGGACTACTGGCTTCGCATCGCGGCATCAAGGGCGGCTATAACCTGTCGCGCGAAGCGCAGCAGATTACTATTGCCGAAATTATTTCGGCGCTCGAAGGTCCGTTCGCGCTGACCGAATGCAGCGTGGACGGCGGCGGCATGTGCGACCTCGAGTCGTCGTGCCACATCAAAGACAATCAGAGAATGATTAATCAAGTAGTGCGCGCCGCGTTAGAGAACGTGGTGCTGGCCGATTTCATCAAGCCGATGCACCTAACGGCTATCAAAGACGCCCGCGGCAACATCGTGCGGGCCGTTAGCGCCGGATCCGGGAGAATGCAATGAGCACAAGTATGGACGCCATCCGCGACTTAGCGGAACGCGACTACAAATGGGGTTTCGTCACCGACATCGAAGCCGAAAATATTCCCAAGGGGTTGAGTGAGGACGTCGTCCGCGTAATTTCGGCCAAGAAGAATGAGCCGGCGTTCATGCTGGAGTGGCGGTTGAAGGCTTACCGGCACTGGGCTTCGCTCGAAAAGGCTGACGGGGAACCGACTTGGGCTAACGTGAAGTATCCTGCGATCGATTACCAGAACATCGTCTATTACTCGGCGCCCAAGCAGAAGAAGACGCTGAATAGCCTGGAAGAGCTTGATCCCGAAATTCTTCGCACCTACGAAAAGCTGGGCATTCCTTTGCTTGAGCAGAAGATGCTGGCGGGAGTTGCGGTTGATGCCGTCTTCGACAGCGTTTCGGTGGCGACAACTTTCAAGGCGAAGCTCGCCGAAGCCGGAGTGATTTTCTGTTCGTTCTCGGAAGCGGTACAGAACCATCCCGAGCTCATCAAGAAATATCTGGGATCGGTGGTGCCGCACACTGATAACTTCTTCGCAGCATTGAACGCCGCGGTATTCAGCGATGGATCGTTCGTCTACGTGCCCAAGGGCGTTCGTTGCCCCATGGAGCTTTCGACCTACTTCCGCATCAACGCCGCTGAAACCGGGCAGTTCGAGCGCACCTTGATTGTCGCCGACGAAGGTGCATCGGTCAGCTATCTGGAAGGCTGCACAGCGCCGATTCGCGATGAGAACCAGTTGCACGCCGCAGTCGTGGAACTGATTGCTTTAGACAACGCGCAGATCAAATACTCGACGGTGCAGAACTGGTATCCCGGCGACAAGAATGGCAAGGGCGGTATCTACAACTTCGTCACCAAGCGCGGCAAGTGCCAGGGCGTGAACTCGAAGATCTCGTGGACACAAGTCGAAACCGGATCGGCGATCACTTGGAAATACCCAAGCTGCATTTTGCAGGGAGACAACTCGGTCGGTGAGTTCTATTCGGTCGCGCTGACCAACAACTATCAGCAGGCGGATACCGGCACCAAGATGATCCACCTGGGCAAGAACACCAGCAGCACGATTGTCTCGAAGGGCATCTCTGCCGGACACGGGCAGAACACCTATCGCGGCATGGTGAAGATCATGAAGGGCGCAACGGGCGCGAGAAACTACACGCAGTGCGATTCGCTGCTGATTGGCGATAAATGTGGCGCGCACACCTTCCCATATATCGAAGTAAAGAACTCGACTGCGCGCATGGAGCACGAAGCGTCCACGTCGAAAATCGGCGAAGACCAGATGTTCTACCTTCAGCAACGTGGATTAAAGATGGAAGACGCCGTCTCTATGATCGTGAATGGTTTCTGCAAACAAGTCTTCCGTGAGTTGCCGATGGAATTCGCAGTGGAAGCACAGAAGCTGCTGAGCGTGAGCCTGGAAGGCAGCGTCGGTTAAAAAAAGATCGCGTAGGGGCAGGTGTCCTCACCTGCCCGAGCAACTTTCGCCACGGACGCTGGCTTGAAGACGTTAAAGCCGGGCAGGTGAGGACACCTGCCCCTATGCAAATATTTAAGGGGCAAACCACAACCAATGTCATTGCTTGAAATCAAAAACCTGCACGTGAACGTCGCTGGACACGAAATTCTCAAAGGCATCGATCTCACCATCAATGCCGGAGAGATCCACTCCATCATGGGTCCTAACGGCTCGGGCAAGAGCACGCTGGCGCAGGTTCTGTCGCGCCGCGAAGCCTACCAGGTCACTGAGGGGCAGATTCTGTTCGACGGCAAAGACCTGCTCGAAATGAAGGCCGAAGTGGCCGCCTGCGAAGGCATGTTCATGGCCTTCCAATACCCGGTTGAAATTCCCGGCATTGGCAACACTTATTTTCTGCGCTCCTCGCTTAATGCCATTCGCAAGTATCGCGGTGAAGACGAAATGGACGCCATGGATTTTCTACCCATGTTTCGCGAGAAGCTGAAGCTGCTTGAAATGGATGACCGCCTCATGAACCGTTCGGTCAATGAAGGTTTCTCCGGCGGAGAAAAGAAGCGTAACGAAATTTTGCAGATGGCGGTGCTGCAACCGAAGCTGGCGATCCTTGACGAGACTGATTCCGGCCTCGACATTGATGCTCTGCGTATCGTCGCCAAAGGCGTAAACGCCATGCGCAGTCCCGACCGTGCCATGCTGCTGGTGACGCACTACCAGCGCCTGCTCACTTACATCGTGCCCGACTTCGTTCATGTACTGGTCGATGGACGGATCGTGCGCTCGGGCGGCAAGGAACTGGCCCTCGAGTTGGAAGAGCACGGCTACGCAGGCATTGAGGCCGAAGCCCGCCAGATCGCCGTCTAATGGGGAAAACCGTGACCACCGCCGTTAAGAATATTGAAGCCTATCTGGAAAGTTTCACCGAGTTCGCCAAGCGGGCTGCGGGAAACAATCTGCCGTGGCTGAAGAAGCTGCGGGAAGATGCCTTTGCGCGTTTCTGTGAAACCGGATTTCCCACGACGCATGACGAAGACTGGCGCTTCACCAACGTGGCAGCGATTGCAAAGGCTCCATTCAAGCTGGCTGAGAAGAGCACTGTTTCTGAGTCTGACTTACAGCCGTGGAGGCTGGAGAACGCAACCGCACAGTTAGTTTTCGTCGATGGACAGTTTGTCCGCGGATTGAGCCGGTTTACTACTTTCCCCGCGAGCGTTGTGGTCTCTGGACTGAAAGAAGAAATCATCAACAACGCGCAGGCGCTCGAAGCCCATCTCGGACGTTACCTCAATCAAGAGCGCGATCCCTTTGTGGCGTTGAACACCGCCTTCGCGGAAGATGGAGCCTTCGTTCATGTGGGACGTGGCGTATCGCTGGACGCGCCGATTCATGTTCTGTTTGTTTCGACCAAGACCGATGCTCCGCGCATGATGCATCCGCGCAACCTGCTGATCTTCGAACAGGAGAGCCAGGCCACCGTCATCGAAGAATATATTTCGCTGGGCCGAGGCACGGTCCTCTGCAACACGGCGACGGAATTGTTCGCGGGAGAGAACGCAAACGTCTCCCACTTCATGCTGGAACGCGAACACGGCGAGGCCTTTAACATCTCCACGCTGCGCTTGCAGTTGGAGAGAAGCGCCAACGTCTCCTCGCATTCGCTGCTGCTGGGTGGCAGTCTGGTGCGCAATAACATCCACCCGGTGCTTGCCGGGGAAGGCGGAGAGTGTCTGATCAATGGCCTGTTCGTCGGCGATGGCACGCAGCATCTCGACAACTATATGCACGTCGAGCACGCGGCGCCGCATTGCGCCAGCCGCCAGTTCTACAACGGAATTCTCGACGGTAAGTCGCATGGCGTATTTCACGGGCGCATTGTGGTCCACAAAGACGCGCAAAAAACCGACGCCAAGCAGACCAATCGCAATCTGTTGCTCTCCGACGACGCACAGATCGACACCAAACCACAGTTGGAAATTTATGCCGACGACGTGAAATGCACGCACGGCGCGACTATCGGCCAGATCGAAGAGAATGCATTGTTTTACCTCCGCTCACGCGCCATTGATGAAGTCAGCGCCCGCCGCATGCTACTCATGGCCTTCGCCAGTGAATGTTTGGACCGCATGAAGCCGGGTATCGCCCGCGATCATTCCGAGCGCTTGATACAAGAGCATCTGCTGACCATTGCAAATCACATCGCCGGCGTAGCCGCAAAAAGCTAAATGCCAAGTGCTAAATGCTAAGCGCTGATTTTAAAAAAGGTCGTCAGCGGTAAGGGAGGAATCAGGATGAGCACCGCCGTCAAATTACCAGTAGAAATTGCCTTCGACATCGACAAGGTGCGCGCTGATTTCCCCATCCTTCAGGCCGAGGTCCACGGACATCCACTCGTCTACCTGGACAACGCCGCCACCTCACAAAAGCCAAAGTCAGTGATCGATGCACTGGTGCACTACTACGAGCACGACAACGCCAACATCCATCGTGGCGTGCATTTTCTATCTGAGAAGGCGACCGAGGAATTTGAAATGGCACGCAAGGCTGTGCAGAGATTTCTGCATGCCGCGCGCCCCAGCGAAATCATCTTCGTGCGCGGTGCCACCGAGGCGATCAACTTGGTCGCGCAGACATATGGACGGGTTCATGTCAACGCCGGCGATGAAGTCATCATCACCGCCATGGAGCACCATTCCAACATCGTGCCCTGGCAAATGCTCTGCGACGAAAAGGGAGCCACCCTCCGCGTCGCGCCCATCAACGACCGCGGCGAACTCAAGCTTGACGAACTAGAGAAGATGCTTGGCCCCAAGACCAAGATGCTGGCTTTGGGCCACGTATCGAATGCGCTGGGCACAGTCAATCCCATTGCGAAGATCATCAAGCTGGCGCACGCAAAGAACATTCCTGTGCTCGTCGACGGAGCGCAAGCCACTCCTCGCATGCCGGTGAACGTGCAGGAACTGGACTGCGATTTCTACGTTTTCTCAGGACATAAAGCGTACGGGCCGACCGGCTTCGGCGTCCTTTATGGCAAGCAGGCGCTGCTTGAGGCTATGCCTCCTTACCAGGGCGGCGGCGACATGATCAGCTCGGTCAGCTTCGAGAAGACCATCTACAACAAGGTGCCGCACAAGTTTGAGGCAGGAACGCCGGACATGTCAGGCGCAGTAGGATTACGCGCCGCTATCGAATACCTCGAAGGCCTCGGCATGGAAAACATTGCCGCCTACGAGCACGATTTGCTGACCTACGCCACCGAAGTCGTATCGAAAATCCCCGGCGTGCGCATTATCGGCACCGCCAAGGAAAAAGCCGGAGTGCTGTCCTTCATCATCGAAGGCGTTCATCCCCACGACATCGGCACGATTCTTGACCAGGAAGGTATTGCCATCCGCGCCGGACACCACTGCGCCCAACCGGTGATGGAATGCTTCGGGGTCGACGCCACGGCGCGCGCCTCTTTCGGCCTCTACAACACGAAAGAAGAGATCGATGTGCTGGCCAAAGGCATCAAAAAGGTGCAGGAGGTCTTCGGTTAATGGCGGATTTACGCGACCTGTACCAGGAAGTCATTCTCGAACACAGTAAGGCGCCCAGAAATTTTCGTGTTCCGCTGGCCGCGGACCACAAAGCGGAGGGCTTCAATCCCCTGTGCGGCGACCGTTTCACAGTCTTCGTGAAAATGGATGGCGAGTCGATTCAGGACATCGCGTTCCAGGGCTCGGGCTGCGCCATCTCGAAGGCAAGCGCCTCGATGATGACGCAAAGCCTGAAAGGCAAAACCAAAGCCGAAGCCGACGAACTCTTCCATCGCTTTCATAATGTAGTCACCGGACAGCCCGCCACCAACGGCGACAAGCCCGAACTCGGCAAGCTGGCGGTGTTTTCAGGCGTTTCTGAGTTTCCCGCGCGGGTAAAGTGCGCGACGCTTGCCTGGCATACGCTGCAGGCGGCATTGGAAGGCACGCAGGAAGCGATATCGACCGAGTAGTGACGTTGCTTGCAACGTCTCTATATCACCCGTGCCGCTGCCGGACGCAGCAATCTGCGTCTCTACAAGAGAGCAACCATGTACGAATACATCAACCTGAAGCGTGATACTGAAGCGATCGAGATTCCTGCCGGAACGGCGCGCGTGCTGCCCGCCTTGACTCGCGTGCGCGTGTCGCAGTTCCTGGGCAGCGGATACACCGTCATCACCGACGCGGGATACATGTGCCGTATCGACGCCAAAGACGCCGACGCACTGGGTTTTGCGCTGCCCGCAGTGGAAGAAAAATCGGCCGGCGTCTTCAGCGAGCAACTGGTTTGGGACCAACTCAAGACAGTTTTCGATCCCGAGATTCCAGTCAACATCGTTGATCTGGGACTGATCTACTCCTGCGACATCCTCGACGCCGAAGATGGCGGCAAGAGAATCGGCGTGAAGATGTCGATGACCGCGCCGGGGTGCGGCATGGGCAACGTGCTCAAGGCCGATGTCGAAACCAAGCTGCGCCGCTTGCCGGAAGTGAAAGACGTTCAGGTAGAAGTTGTCTTCGATCCACCGTGGAATGCGGGCCTGATGTCCGAAGCTGCCAAGCTTCAGTTGGGTTTCGATCTTGACTACGGATCGCCGACCATCGGCATTTCGAGATAGCAATTCCCGTTATGGGAAACGTGCGGGAATGCGGTCTCATCCCGCGACTTGAGGAAAGCTTCGCCCAACCTCAACGAACTACAAGGTATCCATCTTTACAAAACGTTCCGCGTGGAACGTTTTGTAAATTTTCGGGCCTATTGTCTCTGCCCGGCCGATGCCTTCGACTTCTTTGCAGTCGTCCCCAGCAGTCGGTGCAGCGTATCTCCCAGATCTTCGACCGTGTCGGGCTTGAGGATTAGCTCGCGCACTCCCACCCGCCTGGCGATCTCCTGGTCTTGCGCGCGGATGTAACCGCTGGTCAGCACCACGGGAAGCTCGGGACGAATCTGCAAGACGGCCTGCGCCAAGTCCGTGCCGGACATGCTGGGCATGGAAAGATCGGTGACCATCGCGTCAAAATCCTGGGGATGCTGCGCGAAACTATGCAGAGCCTCCGCGGGATTGCTGAACCCGACGACCTGATATCCCAGGCGTGTCAGCGTGCGGGTGATGAGCAACACGAGAGGTTCTTCGTCGTCCACGTAAAGAATGCGCTGGCCGCTTCCGCGGGCTTTGGTGTGTTCGGCGTGCGCCGCCTCCGCGGTTTCTTCGGCAGGAAAATATAAATTGAACACGGTGCCTTTGCCCACTTCACTGTAGGCGGTGACTTCTCCCAGGTGGTTCTTCACAATGCCGTGGACGACTGCCAGACCCATGCCGGTGCCTCGTCCTTGCGCCTTGGTGGTGAAGAATGGTTCGAACACGCGGCCGAGGGTGGGTTTGTCCATGCCGGGGCCAGTGTCTTTGATGGAAAGTTTTACGTAGCGCCCCGGCAGCAGTTTGGAAGACAGGCTCGATCCGTTGCCGTTGAGTTTGATTGGGGAGGCGGTCAGTTCGAGCACTCCGGGCTTGCCGCCCAAGGCATCGACAGCATTCATGGCAAGGTTCACGATGACCTGATGCACTTGCAGAGGGTCGGCGGAAATTTGAGGCAGACCGGGCATGAAGTTTTCGCGGATTTCGATGCCGCTGGGGAGCGTGGAACGCAGCCACGAGATTGCCCCTTCCAGGACGGGTTCGACTTCCATGAGTTGGCGTTTCGATTCTTCCTGGCGGCTGAAGCTGAGGATTTTTCTGGTCAACGCCACCGCGCGGCTGCCGGCCTTGGCGATTTCAAGAACGCTGAGGCGGGCAGGATGGTCTTCGGACAGTTCCTCCAGCGCGAGCTTTGCGTTTCCAGAGACGGTGAGAAGGATGTTGTTGAAGTCGTGGGCGATGCCTCCGGCAAGAGTGCCAAGGGCCTGCATCTTGTCGGCCCGGGCAAGGGCCTGTTCCATCTGCTTGCGTTCGGTGATATCGCGCAGGAATGCCAGGTGAATTTTTTCGCCGTCCCAATCGGTGGGCACCACGCGCATCTCGGCCAAGGTTGTGCTTCCATCCTGGCGTGTAATTCCCACTTCGCTGGCCTGGCCATCGTCGAGCGGAAAGGAGAATGGCTGGTCCACGATCTCACTGGCGGAACGTCCAAACATGTTTTCCACGGCACGGTTTACGAAGCGTACGTTGCCCGCTCTGTCGACCACGAGAATCGCGTCCATGCTGGCGTCGATAATGGCGCGGATGCGGGCCTCGCTGGCCTGAATGCGGCGGTTGCGTTCGTCCAGTTCGGCGGCCGTGTGCTGGCGTTCGATGGCGTAACGTATGGCGTTGGCCAGCATCACCGCTAGCGCGGGACTCTTGAGCAGGCAATCCTGCGCGCCTTTGCGCAGCAGTTCGACGGCGAGATCCGGCGTGAGGATACTGGTGACCGCCACCACGGGAAGCTGCGGGGCCGCTGTGTGGAGCCGATCGAGCGACTCCGCGCCCTGGCTGTCGGGAAGGTTGAGGTCAAGCAGGGCGACATCGAAGTGCCGACTGGCGAGCAGATTGAGCCCTTCGCTCAGGCGCTCGACCACGGTGAAACGGGCAGGCAGCGTCGCCGACTCCATGTAAGACTGCACCAGCATGGAATCGGCCGGACTGTCTTCAAAAAACAGAATTTCGAATATACCCGGACTCAACAGTGTTTTGGGCGTTGCTGTAGTCATGGTTACTCCACGGTCGACCAGTCTCGCGGACTGTCGTACATACAAATTTGTATATTCATCTGGTTTCCGGCGGCAGGGTGACGACACAAACCCAAAACTCGCGGATCGATTGCACCGCCTGCGTCAGCTTGGTGAACTCGACGGGCTTGGTGATGTAACAATTGGCGTGGGCCTCGTAGGAATTGAGCACGTCTTCTTCCGCCTTGGAAGTGGTCAGCACCACTACCGGGATGGCCTTGAGTTCGGCATCACTCTTAAGGTCGCGCAGGACCTCAAGGCCGTTCTTGCGCGGCAGGTTCAAATCCAGCAAGATGAGCCCCGGCCGCGGCGCTTCGGAGTATTTTCCTTGCCTACGCAAGAAAGCCATCGCCTCGACACCATCGTCCACAATGTGCAGGCGGTTGAGTACTTTCTGGTGGTTGAGCGCCTCTTTGGTCATCAGGGCGTCACTCGGGCTGTCTTCGACCAGCAAGATATCGATGATCTTGCCGTCGTTCGCGGTCAGCATGCGTTCGTCTCCACAGGGTTGTCTTTAGGAAGAGAGTTAGAAACATCAAAGGCGTACAGTGTGAAATGAAACGTTGTTGCGTGTCCGGGCTCAGACTCGACCCACATTTTTCCGCCGTGCCGTTCGACGATCTTCTTACTGAGGGCGAGGCCCATACCGGTCCCGGGGTATTCCTTGCGAGTGTGCAACCGTTGAAAGATCACGAAGATGCGGTCGAAGTATTTTGCGTCGATGCCGATTCCGTTGTCGGTAACGGAGATGAGCCATTCGCCGCCCTCCCATTTTGAGCGGATGGTAATCAAGGGTGGCATGTCCCCGCGAAATTTAATGGCGTTGGCGATCAGATTTTGAAACACCAATGACAATTGGGATAAATCTCCCTTGACCACCGGCAGCGGACCGGCATCGATAACGGCGTGAGTTTCTTTAATGGAGAGGGTCAGGTTGTGCAAGGCGGCGTCGAGGGCATCGGGGCAATCCACTGCCTGAAACTCTGCGCCGTGCGTACCCACCCGCGAAAACATCAGCAGGTCGTCGATCAACTTTTGCATGCGGGTAGCGCCGTCGATGGCGTGAGTGATGAACTCGTCCGCGTGGGCATCAATCTGGCTGTGGTAACGCTGTTTGAGGAGATCGACACAGCCGGCCACGGCGCGCAGCGGCTCCTGCAAATCGTGGGACGCGGCGTAGGCGAACTGCTCCAGATCGCGATTGGAGCGGGAGAGTTCTTCGCGCTGTTGAAGCAGGTCCGATTGCGACCGTTGGCGTTCGGTAGTGTCGCGAAGGATTACGGTGTAGAGTTTTTCCGCCCCGACCGTGAGTTGTGAGATGGAAGCTTCAATAGGGAATTCCTGGCCATTGGCGCGAAGGCCGCTCACGTTACTTGCCGCTCCCATGTCGCGAGAAGTGATTCCGGTCTGGCTGAAATTCACGATGTGTTCTTTATGGCTCTTGCGGAAGCGGGGCGGGATGAAGCGGTCAATGTTTTTGCCAATCGCCTCTTCAGGAGAGCAACCAAACATCTTGCCGGCAGCGTCGTTAAACATGACCACCTGCTGCTGGGCGTCGATGGTGATGACGGCGTCCAGCGCGGATTCGATCACGCCGCGGAAGCGGTCTTCACTTTGCTTCAAAGCCTCCTGAGCGATGCGGAGTTCGACGACGGTAGATTTTTGCTCCGCGAGTTCAGCGTAGGCGCGTTCGCGCAGCACCAGCGTTTCGCGAAGTTGCTGCTCGGTTTGGGCGCGCCGTTCGACCTGGGCTTCGAGCAAGGCGTTGACATCGTGCAACTGCTCAAAGCTGGGGAATGCGACCGCCCTGGGGATGAGCGGGACAAGCATCACGGCGGTCATGACGGAGACCACTGCGGTGAGGGCTTTAATGATCCCCGAAAGAAAATACGATGCATGCCAGACCGTCCAAATCTCGAGCAGGTGGGTGGTTCCACAACCCAGGATGAATAACCCGAACATCCAAAAGATCCAGTTAAAGGGCAGGTCCTGCCGCTTGCGGATCAGGTACACCAACGCGATTGGAATGCAGTAATACGACAGCACGATCAGGCCATCCGATACGACGTGTAGCCCGAGGACCCAGGGATCCCAGAGGTAGCAGTAGCCGTGCGGCATGAAGCCGGAGGTGTGGAGATGTTCCACTGCGCTTACCTTTACTTAACGGCAGATAGGCTAAGTTGGGGAGGAAACATAAGGTCGAAATAAGAACTTTGGGGATAGGAGTTTCCTGATTTGGGAGTGGGCGGTGGGTTTTGCGCGCGTAGAGGCAGGTGTCCTCACCTGACCAGGAGCTTTAGCTCTGCGACCGCGTGACGAAAGTTGCTCCGGCAGGTGGGACACCTGCCTCTACGTGTTTTTGTTTGGCTCATTCGGCTGTTGCTGTTTTAGCCTTGGGTTCTTGGGTGGTCAGGGTGAAGTAAAAAGTGGCGCCCTCATCGGGGGTGGCGTCGGCCCAGAGCCTGCCGCCGTGTTTCTGGATGATGCTGTTGGTGGTGGCCAGCCCTATGCCGATGCCTTCGAATTCTTCGTTTTTGTGGAGCCGCTGGAAGACGCCGAAAAGTTTGTTGGCGTATTTCATGTCGAAGCCCACGCCGTTATCGCGGACGAAAATGGTGGTTTCGCCTGCTGAGATGTTCTCCCCGATTTCGATGCAGGTCTCCGCCCGCTTGCGGGAATACTTCAGGGCATTGGAGATCAGGTTTTGAAAAACTTGTTTCATAAGGGTCGCATCGCATTCCAGTGGACTGAGCTCCGCGATCCGCCATTCGATGTGCCGGCCCAGGGTTTCGGTAAGAAGTATGGATCGGACTTCCTCGATCAGTGGATTGAGCGCCACCCGGCGGCGAGTCAACTGCTGGCGGCCAAGTTTCGATAGGTTGAGCAGTTCGTCGACCAGGCGGGACATGTTGCGGCCGCCATCTTCGATGCGTTGCAAGTGCTTGCGGGCTTCGGGCTCCATGCGGTCGGCGAAGTCTTCCTGCAAGATGCGGGCAAAGCCGGAAATCTGACGAAGTGGTGCGCGCAGATCGTGCGAGACCGAATAGCTGAAGCTTTCCAGCTCACGGTTAGCGGCTTCCAATTGAGCGGTCCGTTCCAGGACGCGCGCTTCCAGTTCGAAATTAAGTTTGCGAATTTCGTGATCCGCCAATTTACGTTGCGTGACGTCGCGAAATGCTGCCACCCCACCAACTAATTGGCCATGCTCATCGCGCAATGGCCTGGCGGAAACCTCGATCCAGGCGCCGCGCTCGGAGTTGGGGCTGCGAACGAACATTTCGGCGCTGGATTCTTCGCCACGAATGGCGTGAGCCAGGGGAAGGTCGTCCGCCGGGAACAGGGTTTGCTTATCGGACTGGTAAATGCGCAGTCGGCTCGACCATTCCGCCGGGGAAATATCGCTCCGCGATTGTCCAAGTATGCGATCGGCGGCGGGGTTCCAAATCATGAAGTTGCCGTCGAGGTCGGCGGCGATCAGTCCATCCGCGATGTTGTCCAGCACGGATTGCAAGATTCTGGATTGCGCCGAGAGGGCAGCTTCGGAGCGCGAGACCTCCTCGGCCTGGCGAGCCAGTTCATCCGCCTGCAAAGCCAGTTGTTGCTGCGCCAGCTTTTGCTCGGTGACGTCGGTGTTGGCTTCGAGTATGCGGACCGGCAGTCCTTGCGCATTACGGTGCAATATCCAGAGGCTATAGATGGCGATTTCGCGGCCATCGCTGCGGGTGTGAATGAGTTCGCCTTCCCAACGGCCTGAGTTGTGGAATTGCTCTTGAATCTCTTCGAACGGTTTGGGGAATCGCGTTTTTAGCAGGTAATTGGGGTTCTGTCCCAGCGCTTCGTCGCGGGTAAATCCGTAGAGCTTTTCCGCTCCCGTGTTCCAGAGGACGATGCGGTTGTCCATGTCGCGCACCAGCACCTGGGCGAGGTCGAGGACGGCGGCCTGTTCATAAAGTTCCTGGGTGACGCGCCGGCGTTCGGTAACGTCGCGGACGATCTTGGCTGCGCCATGGATGTTGCCTTGCCGGTCGCGAAGGGGAGAGATGGTTGCGGCAACGTCGATTGCCTTTCCATCTTTTCGGATACGAACGGTGTCGCCGGGCTCGACGCGCTCGCCCTGGCGTATGAGCTGGAGAATTCGTTGCTCTTCCTCACGCTTCTCGGGAGGAATGAGGATGTTGAGCGAACGTCCAACGATTTCGCGCCCTGAATACCCGAAGAGTTCTTCCGCGCTTTTGTTCCAACTGGTGACGATGCCATTCAAGTCCATGCCGATGATGGGGTCGATGGAGGATTCGACGATGGCTGCGAGGCGAAGGTCGGACTCTTCGGCCCGCTTACGGGCAGCGTCGACGCGATTGATCCAGGCGGCACTCCATACCAGAAGCAGCGAGAAAATGACAATGTTGCTTAGGACGAAGAGGCAGACTCCGAATGCAGTATCGAAGAATCCTGCCTGTTCCGCTCTCCAACGGAGCAAGCCGATCACGATTTGGGACAACACGATCAGGGGAAGCGTTCTTCGCCCCATCAACCCGCCAAGGCGTTGGCTGACGAGAGGCTCCATGAGCCCGATGTGCGGCCGCGCGGCGAGGGATGCCAATCCCAGCAACACCATGAGCATGGCGGTGTGCAAGGCCATGGAGGAGTAGGCGGCCACTCCGTAGAGGGCGCTTACCTGATAGAGATAGCCGACGAAAGCGATAAGCCCGTCGAGCGCAACCAGCAGAGCGCAGGTTTGGCTTAGATAGCGGGTGCGGCGGTTGGATTCCAGCGAGAGCAAACTTCCACCAAGCAGAAAAAAACCTATGGCGGTGGATGCGGACATCCGCCCGGGATGCGCGACACCAGTAGCCAGCAGAATTTGGCGGAAAAGAATTTGGTCGATGCGGAAATCGAGAGCGAACAGGTATTCGCCCAGCGTGAGCAAGGCAACGCACAGAACCGAGCCGGCGAGGACTTGGGCGACTCGAAGGTAAGCGATGCGGGTTACGTGGTTTTCCCCCGGTGCCAGGCGCAAGGCGCAAATTGCCACTCCACAAAAAATGAAACAGCTGGCGGTCAGCGGTTTCATACTGGCAAGGCCCGGCAGGATAGAGGTCAGGGCCGGTACGTGAAACATCCAGCCGACCACCACCAACGCACCAACAAAGACCGAGGCGGCGCCGGCTGCCAGGGAAAAGAGCCGGCAGTTGCGGATCTGGTAGGGCTCGGAAGTCACGAAATTTTAGATTAGCGAAGAGGCGGCAAGGTGGGGCTGGCATTCGGGGTAGAGAGGTTCCGGAAGGAGGGTAATGTTTCCCAAATTGGGAGCAGTCTCAGAAGTGACGGTTTATAATCGCGGCGCTCATCTTTCGCCTCATGCAAACTCAAACTCCGGGTTACACGCGATGGATTCTAATCTTCTGGATGTTCTTGATCAGTGCGGTCGCGTATCTGGACCGGGTAAATATCGCAATTGCGGGGCATTCGATTGCGACCGAGTTTGGGCTGGATAATCAGCGGCTGGGCTGGGTGTTCAGCGCCTTCGTGTTCGGCTATGCGCTGTTTCAGGCCCCGGGGGGACGCCTGGCGGACCGCTTCGGGGCGCGACGAGTGCTGACCTTTGGCACCGTTTGGTGGGCGGTGTTCACCTGTCTGACCGCGCTGGTGCCACCGGGTGCCGCGCGGGCGTTGTTTTTGCTGATCGCGGTGCGCTTTGCTCTGGGAGTGGGTGAAGCGGTGGTTTATCCCGCAAGCAATCGGCTGGTAGCCAGTTGGATTCCTTCACAGGAACGTGGCTTCGCCAACGGCTTGATATTTTCCGGGGTGGGCGCGGGCGCGGGTGTGGCGCCGCCGGTGATCACCTACATTCTTCAGCATTATGGATGGCGGTGGTCGTTCTGGATCAGCGCGTTGATCGGGTTGGTGGCAGGGGCCGGATGGTTTCTGTTGGCCAGGGACAAGCCGGAGGAACATCCGTGGGTGAAAGCGGGAGAGTTGGAACATATCCGAAAGGGGCTGCCGGCTGCCGCGCCCCACAAACCCTTGCCATGGGGGACGATCTTTAGCAGCAAGGATGTACTGGCGGTGACGCTCAGCTATTTCTGCTATGGATATGTGGCCTACATCTTCTTCACCTGGTTCTTTATTTATCTGAGCAGCGTGCGTGGGCTGGACCTGAAGTCGAGTTCCTACTATGCCATGCTGCCGTTCATCGCCATGGCGATTGCCTCTCCGCTGGGAGGCTGGGTGAGCGACGTTCTGGCACGTCATGTTGGAAAAAGGACAGCGCGCTGTGGAGTTGCCGCGGCGAGCATCGCGTTATCGGCGGTGTTTCTGGCGTTGGGGCCGGGGGTGCATGACGCGCGCCTGGCAAGCGTAGTGCTGGCGGGCGGAGCTGGAGCGCTATATTTTTCGCAGAGCGCCTTCTGGTCGGTGACCTCCGATATTGCCGGAAAATCGTCGGGGTCGGTTTCCGGAGTCATGAACATGGGCAGCCAGTTGGGCGGAGCGGTGACGGCGTCGCTGACTCCGTATCTGGCGAAGCAGTTCGGTTGGAGTGTGCCGTTTTTTGTGGCGGCGGGTATGTCGGTGGTGGGAGCGGCGGCGTGGCTGGCGGTGGATCCGGGGAAGAGTTTGTCAGCGGAATAAGAATATGGAGATCGAATGAGTCGCTTACGTGTCGGCATTTTGGTTGTTGTATTGGGCGTGATAGCGCTGGGAATTGATTTTGCTGTGCCCCGGGCTTTCTCTTCTCCGTCGGAAACCGCTTCCGACGCGGCCTTGCTGGATGGCTACCGTCACGTCGAAGTGGCTTCGGTTTCTGACGCCATGGAGAAGCTGACCGGGCAGCGGATTTATATGTCGCACAGCATGCGTCCGATTTTTGCGTCGAAGTTTGCCGGGATTGCATTGACAGTGAAGTTAAAGAAGGAAGAGAACCATGATCCGGACGCACTGCAGGGAATGCTGACGGCCATTGACCAGGGTGGTCCGAACTCGGTGTACGTGATGGTGGTGGAAGATGGCGTCAACATCGCCGGCATGGGCGGGTTGATGGGGACGGCGATGGCGGCGCGTAATTTCTCTGGCGCGGTGATCGATGGTGGAGTGCGCGATGTGGCGTACTTGCAGAAGATTGCTTTTCCGGTTTATGCGCTGGGAATTGTGCCTTCGACGTCGGTGAGTCACTACCGCTTTGCCGGAGCGAATATTCCCGTGATGTGCGACGGAGTTCCGGTGAACGCGGGGGACATTGTGGTGGCCGACGCAGATGGCGTGGTAGTGGTGCCGCGAGCCAATGCGGCAGATGTGTTGGCCATCGCGCAGGAGATGGATTTCAAGGAACACTCGATGTATGCCTATATCGAGAAGCTGAAGTCGATTGTCGAAGCGGTGAAGAAATTTGGGCGTTTGTAGAAAGGATGCCTTTATGAAGAACCGGTTTGGACGCCGCGATCTGTTGAAGGGGTCGGCCGCACTGGGCGGGGCGCTGCTGATGGGCGACGTGGTCGAGGCCTATCCCAAGAGCGTCAATACGAACTCGAGTCCGTCCACCTTGAAGATCACTGACATGCGCGTGGCCACCGTGGTGAAGCCGGGGCCCAGTCCGTGTCCGATTATTCGCATCGACACCAATCAGGGCGTCTATGGTCTAGGCGAGGTGCGCGATGGCGCCAGCGCCACTTACGCGCTGTTCCTAAAGAGCCGTATTGTGGGCGAAAATCCTTTGCAGCTCGACAGGATTTTCCGCAAGATCAAACAATTTGGTGGACACGCGCGTCAGGGTGGAGGCGTGTGCGCAATCGAGATGGCGCTCTGGGACATTGTGGGCAAGGTTTACAACGCGCCGGTATATGCGATGGTCGGCGGAGGGAAATTCCATGACAAGATCCGAATTTACGCGGACACCACGGAGTCGAAAGATCCCAAGGTTTATGCGCAGCGCATGAAGGAACGTAAAGAGGGCATGGGCATCACATGGCTAAAAATGGATCTCGGCGTCGAGATGGTTGCCGATACTCCGGGTACAGTGACGCAGCGATCTGATCTGACGGAGTGGGAGAACACGGAGATTCCGCACCCGCTGCTGGCGGTCGAGGTGACCGATAAAGGCATTGCGATGTTAGAGCAATACGTCGCGGCGGTCCGCGACGCGGTAGGCATGGAGATTCCGCTGTCGATGGACCACCTCGGCCACCTGGGAGTGCACTCGATTATTCGCCTGGGCAAGGCCTACGAGAAGTACAACCTTTCCTGGATGGAAGATGTGATTCCGTGGACGTTTACAGATTTGCTGAAACGCATCAGCGATGAGAGTCCGACGCCGATTCTGACAGGCGAGGATATTTATCTGAAGGAGCCTTTCAAGGAATTGTGCGAAAAACATGCGGTGAGCAAGATCCATCCCGATCTCGCGACTTCGGGTGGGATTCTGGAGACGCACAAAATCGGCGACATGGCGGAGGAATATGGCGTGCCGATGGCGATGCACTTTGCGGGGACTCCTGTAAGTTGCATGGCGAACGTTCACTGCGCGGCGGCGACCTTGAATTTTCTTGCGCTGGAAAATCATTCGCTGGATGTGCCCTGGTGGTCGTCGATGGTGCAGGAGGGCGTGAGGGCTCCGATTGTGAATAAGGGTTACATCGATGTGCCCGAGCGTCCGGGTCTGGGTGTGACTTTGAATGAAGATGTGATCAAACAGCATTTGAAGCCGGGGACGGGGTATTTTCTGCCGACACCGGAGTGGGACCAGGAGCGGTCATGGGACCGGTTGTGGAGTTAGAAGAGTTTCCGGTTTCGGGTTTCTAGTTTCGTGCGGCGTTCGCCAGTCTTTAGTACTGCCGCTCTACTGATTGGCCTCGATTGCACTTGCTGTGCTCGGTGTTTCGAATTCGTGAAGAATTTCCTTCGCTTCAGTGCTTACCTGCACGCTGGGATCTTGTGCCGCTTTGTCGGCCACCCATTTTAGTCTGGGTTCTATCGGCAGGGCTTGCAAGGCAAGATAGCGGATCCCCGGCGAGCTGTCGTTGAGCGCGAGGCCGGTAAGTGTCTCTTCCGGAAGTGCAACCCCGACGACCAGAGCACGATGCAGCGCCTGGTGCCGCATCTTCTCGCTGGGAGATTTCAGCGCGTTGAGCACCACGCCTTGCGATTGACGGCCCTCGCGGCGGATCAGCATGTCCACTTCAGCGATGCGCGAAGGCGAATCGTCGTCATCGCTGCCTGAAACATCTTCTTCCAGACTCTTATTGGTTTCCGTCCACTTGCTGGTGGAGAGTCCCTCCAGCGGCGCCGTGTTCGCGGCATAAGCCCACACAGACTTGAGCGACTCCGGACCGGGTTGTGCCCCTGCGGCATAGAAAAGCACGACGTCGTAGCCGCTCAGCATCTGGCGCATGGCGGTATCGATTGGAGTCTTGCGAAAATCGACAGTGGTCGATGTTTTTCCTATCTCCGGAGAAACATCGATGGCGATCCCCGCGCGCGCGCTGATGTCCTCGAGCAGGGGCTGTAAGGGCTGATTTTCCGCGCGTAACGTGATAAGACCACGATCGACGACGGTTTGCGCGGAAACTTGCATCGACGGCGGATTTGCAGGCCGTGTTGTGATCCTGGGCGGAGGAGTTAGCTTCGCCGTCGTCACCGGACTTGCAGGTTCGGCCGAAGGAGTTACAACCGGTTTGGTTGTGGCGGTCGCTGCCGGGGGTGCAGTCAAGACCGGCTCTGGGCCTATTTTTGCTGTTACTGGTGGAGTCGATGGTTCTACGGTTTGAGGAGTGGTGTGAGTCGGCGGCGGATTTTCGTCAGGTTTTGTGGTGACGGTAGTGGTTGATGGATGTGGTGTTGTGACGGGTTCCGGTGCCGGTTTGACGGTAGCTTGTGGAGTCGCTGTTTCCATCGTTTGCGGAGCAGTGCGTGAAAATGGCGGCGGAGTCACGACAGGTTTCGTCGTGGCCGTAGTTGATGCCTGAGGAGTAGCCGTCTCGAACGTTTGCGGCGCAGCGTGCACACTCGGCGGCGGGGCGGTAACAGGTTTCGAAGTCACGCTGGCGGTTACGGCTGGTTCCGGAGCCGGTTTTGCAGGCTCCGGCTTTGTGGCAGGCTCAGTCAGCGTCGAGGATGTTTGACTTGGAGCCTTGGTTGCGGCAGTGGTTGTGGCGGGAGTGGTGGTCGCCGGTGGCGTGGTGACGGTAGGCGTTGCCTTCGCGACGGCTGGAGGAGCAATCGGCTCTGTTGATGTGGTCGAGGCAGGCGGAGCTACAACCGGCTTAGATGTTTCAGCCGTAGGAGCCCGGGTCGTGTTCACAGACGGCGTAGAGATGGCAGGAGTTGTCTTCGCGACGGCAGGAGGAGCAATCGGCTCGGTGGAGGCGGTTGAAGTTGGCGTGGTCACAACCGGCTTTGACGTCGCAGTTATTGGAGCTTGCGTAGTGGTGACGGGCGGCGTCGTGACGGCAGGAGAAGACTTCGCGATCGCTGGTGGAGTAACCGGCTCAGTCGATGTGGTCGAAGTTGACGGACCTGCAACCGGCCTAGATGTGGAAGTTGTAGGAGCTTGCGGAGTGTTGACGGACGGCGTCGAGACAGCAGGAGAAGACTTCGCGATCGCTGGCGGAGTTACCGGCTCAGCGGATGGGACTGACGCGGTCGAACTCGGTGGAGTCACAACTGGTTTGTTAGTGGAGGTGATCTGAGCGGGCGCAGCAGTGATAGCGGTGGGTGGCGGCGCGCTTGAAATTGATGGCGAAGTAGTCGTCGTTGTTGACGGCGGCGTGACAACGGGCACGGCTGACGGTGAGGGGGCGGGGGAGGAAACCGCGTCCGTCGGTTTCGCTGGCTCTGGCGATGCCGGTGCGGGTAAGGGCACGGCAGTAGCGGCGGGAGGTACGTCGGCAGGGAACGTGACAATGAGGTTGTTTCCGGTGGCTTTGATGACTGGAAGCGATGGCTTCTCCAGATCGACTACCAGTCGGGCGATAACCGCTTGAAACTGCGCCACGCGGATACCGCGAATGATGCCGGCGCCGGATATGGAATTATGCGGCAACGCAAAACTGCCGCCTTCGAAATCGAGTACCAGTCGGATGGGTTCATCCAGGCTCTGGGTGCGCGCTTGCAGTGGCCCCGTGCCGTGAATGAGGACAATGGTCTGGCCGGCTTTGTCCTGCGAAACAGTCACATTGGTAATGACGGAAAGATCGCGTGCCATTAGAGGCGTTACGCAGAGCCAAAGCGCCAGAGCGGCAAGGATTGTGGGTTTATTCACGGGAACCTCGTAGATATTTATAAAAGAAAACGGC
>DATBAT010000038.1:0-6199 GCA_036271375.1 Terriglobales bacterium | reverse complement strand
AGCACGCGACGGAGTCTCGCTGGCAAAACCTGGCACCCTGGCATTCAAAGGATTAAGCACCTTCGAGTCGTCGAAGTGATAGTAGAAAGACCAGTTTCCAGTTTTCTGGTTGATGAAGTCGACGCGCTGTCCGAACTTATCGTCGCGCACCCTATTCTTTTGGCTGGCGTCGGCAAAGATGCCTGCCGCCGGATCGACGTTAGGCAACGGAATGTAAGGAAGAATTCCATTGGCCGGAGTTGCGAAAGCGGATTGGGGAATCACTCCCCCGGGAAACACACATTGGGCAGTGCTGGTACAGTCGGCAATTGCGGTACCCGATTGAATGGCTGCATAGGGCTCTCCATCAGTGACCGTGTACCCCAGCCGATTTGATAGTACCCCTGCCCAATAGGCTCCCTTTACGGTCATGGCATCCCCGGTGCCAGGGTCCACGAAGGCGTTCGTTCCTAGGATGCCGTTACGTTCATCCGCCGTGGGCAAGGACACTAGGCCCGTACTCGCGCCTACAACTTGACGCGTCCCCTGATAATCGGTGAACCAGAAAAGTTTGTTCTTCCAGGCAGGTCCGCCAATCGCGTAGCCAAACTGGTTGCGTCGCAGTTCTGCTTTGGTGGGGTCGAAGTAATTGCGCGAGTCGAATTTGTCGTTGCGGATGAACTCGAATACATCTCCGTGAAAGCCGTTGGTGCCCGATTTGGTAATCGCATTCATGATCGATCCGCTGAATTTTCCATACTCGGCGTCAAAGCTGTTGGTGATAAGCCGGAATTCTTCGATCGAGTCGAGATTGGGAATCAGACCCGCGCCAAGATTGCGGCCCTCGCTCACATCACCTCCATTGACCAGGAAAGCGTTGGAAGTTTCACGCTGGCCGTTCACCGAGAGATTTCCTGAAGACAAGATTCCGGAAACCGGCCGGTCCTGTTGCATAGTGCCGGAAGTGACGGGGACAACGCCTGCCTGCAGCCCGAGTAGGTCGATATAACTGCGGCCATTCAGCGGCAGGGACAATATTTTTTTCGATTCGATCGCATCGCCCAACTGCGTGCTTTCCGTTTCCACTTGCACGGTCCCGGTGGTGACGTTGACCTCTTGTTGAACGCTGCCAACTTCCAGCGAGATGTCGACGCGAAACTTGTCGTTTACTTTTATGTCGAGGTTCGTGGTGTTGAATTGCTGGAACCCCGCTGCGGAAGCGGTCAGTTTGTAGGTCCCTGCCGGCAGGGCGAGAAAGCGGTAGGATCCGTCGACGCCGGAAGTGGTCTCCTGGCTGAAACTGGTCTCCGCATTTGTGACAGTTATGCGGGCTCCGCTCACCACACTCTGAGTGCGGTCGTGAACCACGCCAAGGATGGAGCCGGTAACGTCGGCATACAGAAGGCCGCTAAAAAGCGTTACAAACACAACTATAGCCGTTGCGTTAAAACGTTTTAACATTGAGACGCCCCCGAGTAATGGGCGTAACAATCGCACAAAGCGGCAGGCAGAATCAAGAAAGTATTTCAGGTTGAGAAAATTAGTTGCGGTTATGTGTCGAGATTTTGAACCAGTGATTGCTTCGATGCGTGCAAGAAGAACGATTCTTCGCCGCTAATTTGTTTCAGCCAGAGTCCGATATGAATGATTCGGATTTCTCTGATCCTTCTCAAGAAAAAAACTGGGGCTCTTTTGAATCTGCACCAACTTTGGAAGACGCGTGAGCCCACGTATGCGTATAGAATCAGCTTGCAATTAAGAAAAGAATGGCCCCGTAGCTCAATTGGATAGAGCATCAGACTTCGGATCTGAGGGTTGGGGGTTCGACTCCCTCCGGGGTCACCATGCCAGGGTGACAGATTGTCCGGCCAATGAATAAATTCCTCTTAAGTTTTGCCATGCTTACAGCCATGTCCACTAGAGCGATTGCCGCGGATTCGGTTCCGGCGGCGGACGCTTTTCAGGTGCTTGATCAGAAACCAGATGGGCCGCGTATTACTCCTTATCTCGCCTATCAAACCGAATTGGCTTGGCGGCAAGACGAAAAGCGCCGCAAAGCATGGGAGGGGTTTCGCGATGAGCGGGACCTGCTTCGCGTGCAAGAACAAATGCGCGTGAGCCTGTTGAAGATGCTCGGCGGATTGCCCACCGAGCGGACGCCGTTGCGTCCGCAGATCACCGGGCGCATTCAGATGACCGGGTATCACATCGAAAAGCTAGTGTTTGAAAGCCTGCCGGGCGTTTACGTGACTGCGCTGGTTTATGTCCCCGATGATAAGAAGAAGCATCCTGGAATTTTGGTGCCATGCGGCCATTCGACAAATGGCAAAGTGCATTATCAGGCGCTTTGCCAGCGGTTGGTGCAGCGCGGCTATGTCGTAATTTGCTGGGACCCGGTCGGCCAGGGAGAGCGCAGCCAATTCTGGGACGCCAAGGCAGGGAAGACCCGCTACAACCTGATTTGCGCCGAACACGCCGTGCTGGGAAATATGGCGTATCTGACGGGATCGAATCTGGCGCGCTGGGAAATTTGGGACGGCGTGCGAGCGGTGGACTATCTGCTTACCCGGCCCGAGGTCGACGCCGACCGCATCAATATTACGGGAACCAGCGGAGGCGGGACCCAGACGGCTTACATCGCGGCTTTAGACAAGCGTATTAAGGTTGCGGTCCCTTCCTGCTTCATCACGGCTTTGCCGATGCGAATGTTTAATCGCATATTTAAAGATCCGGACAGCGATCCCGAGCAGGATCTGTTCGAGATGATTTCCAGCGGCGTGGACAATCCTGGGTTGTTGCTGATGATGTATCCGCGGCCGGTGATGGTGGCGTCGGCGGTTTTGGATTTTTTCCCGATTGAAGGTGCGCAGAAAACCGTGCGCGAAGTTTCGGCCGTCTACGAGCGGTTTGGTCACGCGGCTGACATCGGTATGGTGCAGGGTTATCACGGGCACCAGTTCTCGGATGAAAACCAATTCGCAGCGATTGAATTTCTTGACCGCTATAACCAAATCCCAGCAGCGCGCGCGCTTCCGCCAACCACCGAGATTGCAGAGAAAGATTTGTTGTGCACCCAGAGCGGGCAGGTGATGCTTGAATTCAAAGACGCGCGTTCTTTGATGGATGTGATCAAGGACTACTACGCCGAGAACAAGGGCCACTCAGCTGCCACGGTGAAGCAGCTTTATTTTGGCGACGGCTATTCCGGGGTGAAGTCCTGGGGGCTCACCGAGTACACCGGCGCTCCCCCCAAGCCCGAGCAGATTACCTGGGAGACGCGCGGGAGTTCCAATGCCGATGGCCTGGTGATCGACCGGTATTTGCTGCGTCATAGTCATTTGCTGGAAATGCCGTTGCTGCATATTCATAAGGCGGACAGCGTGCATCGTCCCATGCTGCTGTGGGTCGGCTCTAATGGCAAAGCTACGGCCGAGGATTGGACTGAGGTTAAGAAACAAATCGATGCTGGCTACGACGTCGTTTCATTCGATGCCCGCGGGCTGGGGGAGACACGCATGCCGTACAAAGCGGTTTCCGAAGACGATCCAACGCTGGCGAAACTGGATTTTGATAAGGCGTATGTGAATCCGCTATCGAGCGTAATGGGCGGATATGTCTACAACTCGCTGTTGATCGGGCGCCCTTACTTCTTGCAATTGGTGGAAGACGGCGAAATTGCCGCGCGTTTCGCACGCGTGCAACTGCATGGCAGTGAGTTGTTTGTGGCTGGCGCGGGCGATGCGAACACACTAGCCGGCGCGGTAGCCGAATCTCTACCAGATGTGAAGTTGCTGCCGCAAGATGGTGGAACGACCATCAAATGGTCGGAGATCGTCGAGCAGAAGCAAGAGGTTTGGCCAATCCAGTATTTGCTGCCCGGTGGGGCGTACATTCATTAGTTTTTTGCCAGGAATTTTCGCGGATCATCACGGATCTAGGATCCAAGGTCTTATCCGTGACGATCCGTGAAATCCGCTGTGGTTTTTATTTCTGCATGAGTCAGTGCCTCGGTAGTTTTAAGAACTACTTTTGGGCATTCTGTCCCTTTTGTGGCCACCGCAGATTTTGGATTATCGATTTTCCTCCCAAACTACTCTTGAACCACGCCAAATCATCGTTTTCTGTCGTTTCTGCTTGACGAATGGGTATCATCGTAAGTAAAAGATACCTACCGCAAGGATGTGAAACTTTGCGGTTCTTTCCATTCAGTCGTTCGCCCGGGGGCTAACATGGCACGCTCGCGCATTGACTTCTGCCGTTTGGAGTTCTTGTCCGCAGTCCTACTTGTGGTTTTTCTTCTTCTGCCAATTGCAGGATTTGGCCAGGCCAGCTTCACTGCCCAGCTTCGCGGTACGGTCACGGATTCCAGCGGCGCTGTGATGGCGAACGCAACCGTGACCATTACCAACGACGGCACCAATGTGTCGACCACGGCGCACACGGATGAGCATGGGCTCTATCTTCTTACTGGTCTGCGGCCGAGCACGTACACCATTAAGGCTGAGGCGGCGGGATTCCAGGGCATCGAGAACAAGAATGTCGTGCTGGCGGTTGACCAGCAGGCGTCACTGAATTTCACGCTCAGACCCGTCAGCGTTAATACGACGGTCGAAGTGACCGAAGCGCCTCCGCTGCTCGATACCGACAATGCGGCCATCGGAACGGATGTTACCAACGAGTACGTGCGCGACATTCCTCTTTATAACCGTAGTCTTTACGGTCTTGTGTTCCTGGCCGGCGGCGTCACCGAGACTTCCGGATCCGGGATCAACGATAACTATCCGGCAGGCACGAACTTCGTTTCCAATGGACAGCGCAACGCCACCGCGCAGGTAAGCCTCGACGGTAGCCCGTTAAGCGCGCCGGAACAGGGAGAGGGCGGCAACTCGAACGTTTATTTTCAGCCTTCGGTAGAAATCGTCCAGGAATTCAAACTCCAGAACAACAGCTTCTCCGCGGAGTTCGGCAACAACGGCGGCACGGTGCTCAACATCGTATTGAAGTCGGGAACCAACAAGTTTCACGGCAGCGGTTGGTGGTATGGGCAGCGCTCGGAGTTCGATTCGCGCGACTACTTCAATAATGGCGAAAAGCCGGACCACGTGCGCGATCAGTACGGATTTGCCCTCGGCGGCCCGATTCAGAAAAACAAGACATTTTTCTTTTTCGATTTTGAGAAGACGCGCGGCGCCGATCCGCTGAACATCGAAGGTGTGGTGCCAACGGATCTGGAGCGGGCAGGCGATTTTTCGCAGAGTCTGGACAGCACCCCGGGCGGCATTTTCAATCCCAAGACTTGCGCACCATCAGGCGATTCTTGTGCGCGGCAGCAGTTCAGCGACGGCGGCATTCTCAACAAGATCCCCACCGCTGACATTGATCCGATTGGCCAGGCGATTCTAAATCTCTATCCCCACGCCAACGTCGACGGAGCAACTTTCCCCGATCCCAACTACCGCACCGTACTTCTGACCAATTCCACCAGCTGGCAGTTCGACGCCAAGGTCGATCATCAGATTTCGGCGAATCACAAGATCAATGCCCGCTACAGCCGGCATCACGACATCTTTACCGCACCCAACGTGATCGGCAGCGGCGATTTTGGCGACGGTTCCATCTACACCACTAACGTACAAAACGGCGGAGTGGAGTATGACTGGGCCATCAAGCCTACCCTGCTGTGGACGAACCGCTTCAGCATCGACCGCGTGGTGGCACCGGGTCAGACGAATAACTATCCGACACTGGAAGACGTAGGCCTGCCTTCGATTCTGGCGGCGAACGGGCTGGATCGTGTCCCCAGCATCAACGTCGATGGCGGTTTGCTTTCGATTTACACCCAATGCTGCGTGGACACGCACTTTGCCCATGCCCTTTACAGCTATTCTTCGTCTCTGCAGTGGGTAAAGGGAGCGCACTCCATCAAGTTCGGTGGAGAGCAGCGCGTTTTCTTCAATAACTTCTGGCAGCCAAACTATCCCACCGGGACTTTTGATTTCTCCCGGGACGTGACTACCCAAGCCCCCAACGCCGGATTTGGCGATGGCACCGATACGACTGCTCCTGAGGGAAACTCGTTTGCCACCATGTTGACCGGCTTCGCCTACGGCGGACAGATGAACGTCGTGCCGGCGGTAGCCGATAAGTCGAAGGAAACCGCTTTCTACGCGCAGGATGACTGGAAGATCACCAGCAAGCTGACGCTCAACGTTGGTCTGCG
>DATBAT010000037.1:0-9296 GCA_036271375.1 Terriglobales bacterium | reverse complement strand
CGGCTGGCAATCTGGCGTCGCCGGAAAAGATTTTGCCCCAACTTTTGCAATTGCCGGATTCCCAGAGCGCAACCGATATCGGTCAGGCGGTAGTTAAATCCCAACAGGACCATTTCATAGAACCACTGTCCCGCCGCCTGGCGTTGCCTGGCTTCGCTGCTGATACCGTGGTTGCGGAAGCGGCGTAAAACTTCCGCCAGCTTAGGGTCGTTGGTCGTGACCATCCCGCCTTCCCCAGTCGTGATGTGCTTGACCGGATGAAAGCTGAAAACCGTCATGTGGGCCAAGCCGCCGACGCGGCGTCCCCGCCACTCTGCACCTAAGGCGTGACAGGCATCTTCAATGACGACCAACCCGTGCCGTTCTGCAACCTCCAGAACAGAATCGATATTTACGGGATGGCCGGCATAGTGCACTGGAAGCACCGCGCGAGTGCGGTAAGTAATCTTGGCTTCAATCTGTTCGGGAGAAATATTCAGCGTGTCGTCGAAGACGTCCGCAAATACCGGCACCGCTCCCTGATAGAGCACACAATTCGCGGTCGCCGCAAACGTCATCGGAGTGGTGATAGCTTCGTCGCCGTCTTTAAGTCCCGCGGCAAATGCAGCCGCATGGAGCGCCGCGGTACCGGAGCTGAAGCTCACCGCAAATTTAGCTCCGACCCACTCAGCCAGAGCATGTTCAAATTCCTCAACTTTGGGTCCGGTTGTGAGCCAGTCGCCGCGCAATACCTCCACCACAGCGGCGACGTCGGCATCGTCTATCGATTGTTTGCCGTACGGCAGCAGCGTTGGACGTACCGGAGACCCGCCTTCGATCGCCAACCGCTCCCGTTCGGTAGAAACGGGACTCATCCCTTCGCGGCCTCGGTCTGTGGTGTTGCGCCTGCCAACTGGCAGAGTTCTTCATTGGTCAACCAGTGAGCATTGTTGTCGCTGGAATATCGAAAACCTTCCGCAAGGCTCCTGCCCTGCTTCCAGTTTTCCGCCCGCCACCAGTTGTGGTTCGGCTGTATGACGAACATATCTTCGAGTTCCACGGTGTTGCGGGCTTCGTCTTCCGAAACCAACGCCTCATGGACTTTCTCTCCCGGTCGAATTCCTATGTATTCGATCTGACATCCGGGCGCGATGGCTTCCGCCATGTCCACCAATTTCATGCTGGGAATTTTCGGGACGAAGATCTCTCCCCCGTGCATTTGTTCGATACAACGCACCACGAAGCGAACGCCCTGCTCGAGGGTGATCCAGAATCGGGTCATGCGCGCGTCGGTCATGGTGATCTTCCCCCGCTTGCGCTGCTCCAAAAAGACCGGGATCACGCTTCCCCGGCTGCCCACGACGTTGCCATAGCGCGCGCAGCTGAAGCGGGTCTGCTGCTTGCCGGAATAGGCATTGGCCTGTACAAACATTTTCTCCGCGCAAAGCTTGGTCGCGCCATACAGGTTGACGGGATTCACCGCCTTGTCGGTGCTTAAGGCAAGAATGTGGCGTACGCCCTGGTTGATCGCAGCGTCGATCACGTTGCGGCCACCCATGATGTTGGTCTGGATGGCTTCAAACGGGTTGTACTCGCAGGCCGGCACTTGCTTCAACGCCGCCGCATGGACCACCACGGTCACGCCCGTAAAGGCACGCTCCAATCGCTGCGCATCGCGGACATCACCGATGAAATAGCGCAGGCTGGGGTGATCGAATCCGGTGGTCCGCATGTCGTGCTGTTTGAGTTCATCACGGCTGAAGATGATCAGCTTTTGCGGCTTATATTCCCGCAACAGCAGATCGATAAACTTCTTGCCAAAAGACCCCGTGCCACCGGTGACCAAAACCACCTGTTCAGACCAATTCATGGTTGCTGCCTAAACTCCCGAACCAAATATTGAGGGCGAAGCCGTAGTATAGCGAAGATGATGATTGAGAAGGCTCCTCATAATGTATTGGAACAATTCAAATTAACTTGTTTCCACCGTTTGCGATGTTACGATAATTGCCAGTGCAAATGGTTGCATTTCATTGTCCTTGAAGTTAACCGCTTGGACAATGATTTTACTTTTATATAACTGCTATTCCGATTAGGAGTTTCATGGATTCAGGACCTCTGGTTCCCTCGAACAATAGGAGTCTGATGGAGAGCCAGAGTGCCTACCCGGTGGAGTACGGTCCCACGCCGGCACAAAACCTGAACAGTTTCCTCCCAGCGCCAGAATCCATGCTGCGCGACTACATCCGCATTCTCCTAAAGAGGCGGTGGGTCGTACTTGGGACGCTGGCAGCGGTCTTCGCGATTGTCACCGTCGCAACTCTGCGGAGCACCCGTATTTACGACGCTGGCGGAAGCATCGCCATCAACAAGACCGATTCCTCCATGATGAATTTCGGCAACTCTCAGAATGGAGCGCCCGGCTATTACGACACCAGTGACGTCGATACCGAAGTCCGCGTCCTGCAAAGCGATCTGCTTGCCCTGGACGTGATCAAGCAACTCGGTCTCGACCAACGCAAGGAATTCGGAGGCAAGGGCGAAAACCCTAACTCCACACTGGAAGAAGCCAACGAGTCGCTTCAGCCGGATTCTCCGCAAAGCACGCCCGCTCTCGGCGCATTTAAAGGAAACTTGACGGTCACCCAGGTGCCGAGCAGCCGGATTATTGAGATTCATTACCGCAGCCCTGACCGCGAGTTGGCAGCGAAGGTCGTTAATACTTTGATGTCCAGCTACGTCGAACAGAATTTCAAAACCAAGTTCGAATCCACCATGCAGATTTCTGACTGGCTCTCCAAGCAGTTGGTGGATTTGCAGATCAAAGTCGAAACCTCCGAAGAAAAGTTGGTTAAGTTCCAGAAAGACCACGACATCCTGGGGATTGACGAAAAGCAGAACATCGTCACCTCCAAGCTGGATGAATTGAACAAGAGCCTGACGGTCGCTGAATCGGACCGCATGCAGAAGGAATCGATCTACCGCCTGGTGCAGACCAGCGACCCTGCCACTGCCGCCATGGTTGCATTGCAAGTTCAAGGGGAACGTAGCGGGGCCAATCAGGCCGGCCTGCTGGAAAGATTACGTAGTCAACAAGCGGATTTGAAGATTCAAGTCGCTCAACTCAACACTCAGTTTGGACCCTCTTACCCAAAAGTGGTCCAACTCAATAATCAGCTCCAGGAAATCAGCGGCCAGATGCAAGCCGAAATGGGCAAAATTATTGATCAGGTGAAAGGTGACTACCTGGCTTCCTTGCAGCACGAAAACCTCCTGAAAGAGGCGATGGAGAACCAAAAAGGCGAGGCCAACAAGCTCAACGAAAGCACCATCGAATACAGCCTGCTGAAACGCGACGTCGACACCAATCGGTCTCTCTACGAGGGATTGCTGCAAAAGCTCAAAGAAGCTGGCGTCAGTGCTGGACTTCACTCCAATAACTTCCGCATCGTCGACGTAGCAAGGCCGCCAGTCCGTCCTTCCGAACCAAATATTCCTCGCAACCTCGGCTTCGCATTTGCCCTGGGCCTCACCAGCGGGTTGGGACTCGCGTTCTTGCTGGAAACTCTCGATAGCACTGTGCACACGCCGGAACAGGCCCAGGCACTTTCGGGACTACCGTCGCTAGGAATGATTCCGCTCGGTTCGCTGGTCGACAACATTCCCGGCGCGAAGCCGGCACTCGCAACCACCTCGTCGAAAGAGTTCGTAGAACTGGTCACCATGGGACGCCCGCAGTCGCAGATGGCGGAGTCTTACCGTGCCCTGCGCACTTCCCTGCTGCTGACTTCGCTGGGAGCACCGCCGAAAGTTATCCTGATCACCAGCGCATTGCCACAAGAAGGCAAGACCACCACCAGCATGAATACATCTATCGTGTTGGCGCAGAAGGGTGGCAAAGTGCTGATCATCGACGCCGACATGCGCCGTCCCAGCATTCACAAAGCTTTAGGCATGGGACCGCGCACTGGACTCAGCAATGTGCTCACCGGAAGTGCAACTTTGGAGCAAGGGATCGTTCAGTCCTCGATCCTACCTTCCCTCGACGTTATGGCGGCGGGGACGCCCCCACCGAACCCTGCGGAACTTTTGGCCTCCACGCAAATGCGCGACCTTCTGCAAGAGTTGCGCGGACGTTATGACCATATCGTGATCGACACGCCGCCAACTTTGTCGGTGACCGACGCGGTCATAATGTCGACGCAGGCCGATACCGTAGTTCTGGTGATCCGCTCCGGACAGACCACCAAACAAGCTCTTCGCCGGGCGCGCGATCTCTTGATGCGGGTAAACGCCCGAGTCGCCGGCGTTTTGTTGAACGCGGCCGATCTGAAGTCGGCTGACTATTATTACTATTACGAATATCGCAGCGAATACAGCAATCGCTACTACCGGCAGGATGACGCCACGACGCCGCGCGAAGACGACGAAGACGAAATAGCGCCGCGCGAAAAGTCAAAGTCTGCCGGCAGCGCATAACGAAAAGGTCCAGCAGGCAGATGGCTTCGCTCTCCAGGTATGTGAGGCCATCCCCATCACAACTCCTTAATGAAGTTGCCTCTCCATAGCCGGACTCTGAAATTTTCGCTGATCATGCTGTCCGGACTAGTGGCGATCGCATTCAGCGCCTTCGCCGCGGTAGACTTCGTGGCGGCGCACTACGCCGACCGGAGCGATCTGGAAAGTTTGCAGCGGGCGGTCCGGCTGCAGCCCACGAACGCCGATAACCACTACCGCCTTGGGCGCTACTACGCACTGGTAGAGCAATCTCCAGAGCAGGCTAGTCAGGCCTACCTTTCCGCGATAAAACTCAATCCTAATTCCGCGCGCTACTGGCTCGAACTCGCGGGTGCCTATCAGTGGCTAGGCAAGGCCGAGGCGCAAAAGGAAGCGGTCGATCACGCCGTCGCTACCGAACCGAAAACCCCGCAAGTGGCGTGGGAAGCTGCCAACTATTACTTGATTCAGGGTGAGAACGACCGCGCGTTGCACGAATTTTCCGTGGTTCTGGGCAACGATCCTTATCTTCCACCGGCCGCTTTGCAGTTTTGCTGGAGAATTAGACCAGACATCGACGTGCTGCTTCGCGACGTCGTGCCTGCGCAGGTGAACGTATACTCCCCGCTCCTCGATCTCATGATTTCCAAGGGAGAGACCGACGCCGCAGCCAAGGTTTGGGACCGTCTGGCCCAACTCCATCAACCCATCGAGTTCCGGCATCTGTCTTCCTACATTGCGTACCTCGTCACCCAGAAACAGCCGGATCAGGCGCGTAAAGTGTGGCAGCAAGCGGCCCCCCTGGCCGGTATCACGGCGTATTTGCCTTCCTCCGACAACCTGCTGGTGAATGGGGATTTCAATCTCGACGTGCTCAACGGCGGCTTTGATTGGATCTACCGCAAGAGCCACGACGTCGAACTGGCACTTGACCCCGGCCAGCACCAGAACGGCCGGCGCTCCCTGCGCTTTATCTTCGACACCCACGGTATTGAAGACGCGGGCATTCGCCAAGTGGTGTCGGTCCAGCCCAACACCGTCTATCGATTTTCGGGATATTTCAAAGCCGATAATCTAGAGGGAGTCGGCGGCCCCAGGTTCGTCGTGCAGGATTCTTATTCCCAGGATTTCCTATTTTCCAGCGACGACTTCACCAACGCGGATTACTGGAGGCAGGTGAACGGCAAATTCACCACCGGTCCTGCCACGAAGTTGATCGTCGTTCGGGTACAGAGAAATCCTCCGGGAAGTCCGATCAAAGGCAAAGTATGGATCGACGACCTCCGGATCGTGCAGGACCATGGAAAAGCATAGAAGCTTGAAACGCGGACAGAAGATGGCGCACCATAAGAACACGCCGCCGCGCCCCCCGTTGCACGTGCTGCTCGATGTCTGGATTTTCCACGGCCTCTTCGGGCTTTTAATGTTGGCGCCGCTGATGTTCGGCTCGGTTGAACCGTGGTCGATATTCGTGCTGGAAGCCGGCGTCGCTTTACTCTGCGTGATGTGGACAGTTCAGCAGGCGTCGTCCTCGGAGATCACTGTTCGTTGGAACTTATTGTTTGCTCCGATGTTGGTATTCGCCGCGCTCATCCTGATTCAGATCGTAACGGGAAGAACGACATACCGTTTCGACACTATTCGTGTGGCGCGTCTTTATTGCGCCTATGGCGCGCTGTGTTTTCTTGTGGTTCAACTGCTTCAAAAGCGCGCCCAGCTAAAGCTGTTGGCTATGGCGTTTACCGCCTACGGATTCGGCGTCGCCGCTTTCGGCCTGGTGCAAAGCTTCACGTCAGGCGGAGAGTTGTATTGGTATCGCGCGCCGCGCCAGGGAGGCTCCATCTACGGCCCGTATGTCAACCGCAGCCACTATGCCGGTCTGATGGAAATGCTGGTCCCAATTCCCTTAATACTCTCCTTCAGCCGCTATCCGGAAGGCAACCAACGCACACTGGCCCGCGTAGCCGCGGTGCTAATGGCAAGCACGATCTTTCTTTCGCAATCGCGCGGCGGCATGGTCGCATTCGTAGTACAGATGGCGGTCTTGGGAGTGATTCTCGCGCGTGAAAAAAGAGGCCGCACTGCAGCAACTAGCCTGGGCATCTTCCTGGTATTAGTGGCAGGAATGCTCGTCTGGCTGGGTGGCTCAGAACTAAATCAGCGGCTCATTAGTATCCATGCGGCCGCCAACACTGAAATCGCGGGCGGCACGCGTCTCGATATTTATCGCGACGCGCTGAATATGTTCCCGCAGAAGCCAATTCTAGGATGGGGCTTGGGCGCATTCCCCGAGGTATATCCCCGCTATCGCACTTTCTACACTAACCTCTACATCAACGAAGCCCACAACGACTATCTGCAATTGCTGGTGGAGATGGGAGCGCTCGGTTTCCTCACCATGCTGTGGTTTATCGGTGCAATGTATTTCCGCGCCCTAAAAAAAATCGGCAACTGGGCCGACGACCCCAACGGCACGTTGGCACTGATCGCGATGCTGGGCGTCACCGGAATTCTGGTGCACAGCGTGGTCGACTTCAATCTACAAATTCCGGCAAATGCCGCGCTCTTTTATGTGATGTGTACTGTCGCCGCGCTCGACGCGCGCTTCACCGCGCCACAGCGACGTCTGCGCATGAGCAAACGCGATACGGCTCCGGCATTGGTCGTGCGTTAGCTTTCCTGAACGCCCCGGGATTCCGGAAGGTAAAGACTTTTTCGTCCTGAACCGTTGGCTTTTATCAATCTGCAAAATTCTGTCATCTCGACCGGAGCCGCCCTCCGAGCGTAGCGAGGAGGAGACGGAGTGGAGAGACCTGCTGTCTTCTTTACGCAGCCCAAGCCTAAGCCCGAAAGCATGGCAACTAAAAAAGCCCTCTGGTTTCCCAGAGGGCTTTCTCGGATCTGAAAAATTACGGAGTCGAGGGGCTTGCCGGATCCGAACCCTGCACCAGCACCCAGGTTACGAGGCCAGCCACCGCTGCGACGCCGACGCCGATAGCGATGGGGGAATCCAGAATCCCGCCGCCTGCTGCCGGGGCAGCACCACCGCCTTTAGAGTAGGCGTAGCGTGTAGTCTGCTGTCCCGCGGGAAGAGTCTTTGTTCCGGTGGAATCGTTGATCGTCAGGTCGCCCTTGTGGGCCATGATGACGATATTGCCGTTGCTGTTCTTCAACTCGTAGGCAGTCCACGCACCGGTCGCCGGCACGACGGAAACTTCACCTGACTTCGTTCCCATGCTTTTCGAGGTCGCGACGGCAACTGCGCCGTGATCCACGGAAACGTTGTTGTTATCAAATTTGACCAGGGAATCTGCACCGACGGAAACACTCGATCCCGATACGTTGATCTTAGCGACGGAATCCGGTTTGGTCTGAACTAGATCACCAGGAAACACCGCTGAAGAGTGGGCCACGGCACTGCCATTTACCCACGCTGCCCCCTTGATGTACATCATCGCCGCGGTAGTGTCAGCAGCCATCAGAGCGCCTGGCGTGATTCCCAGCAGCATGCAGCAGACTATTTTCCGGAACATAGATTCCCTTCCCCGCAATCGGAGTATGGAGTGAACTCGTATTGATGCTAGCTTGCATCTCCAATGTCGTCAATTAGTTTCTCGGTAATGTCCCGTTTCCGTAACACGCGTGCAAGCAGCAAGCGACGCGCCGAAACGCATTTATTTTTTGTTACGAAGGTGCAATCTGAGAACAGTTACCGTCCTGTTTAAAGAATCACCAACCTCAGCTTCAAGCTCGACCCTGTGGCCCTATGGCATACTGAGTCGGACAATATTCATGACCCCACAAGCTGCCCCCGTGAGCCAATTTTCCGAGTGCAAAACTAGAATCGAATCCCGCCAGGCACGGGTTGCTGTTATCGGCCTGGGTTACGTTGGTTTACCTCTCGCGATGCTTTTCACCGAGCAGCGCTTCCCGGTAACTGGTTTCGATATCGACCAGAGCAAAGTTGCGAAGCTGCTAAAAGGCGAATCCTATATTTACCGCATTCCTGCTCCAGAAATTCAGACTGCTCGCCAGCATGGCTTTGAAGCCACCTCCGATTTTGCGTTGCTGAACAAAGCGGACGTCATCGTCATCTGCGTGCCTACGCCACTCGACGAGTACCACGAACCTGATCTCAGCTACATCACCAGGACGGCTGATGCGATCGCTCCCCATTTGCGTACTGGGCAACTGGTCATCCTCGAAAGCACAACATACCCGGGAACCACCGAAGAAGTTCTGGTCCCTATCCTCGAACGTGGCAATAAGACGGGATTGAAAGCCGCGCGCAACGACGACGGAAGTGATTCTGCTTTCTACGTAGCCTTTTCGCCTGAGCGTGAGGATCCCGGCAATCAGACTGTCGCCCGCGCGGATATTCCTAAGGTTGTTGGTGGACTCGACAAGCAGGCGTCAGAACTGTCGGCAAGTCTCTATGGCGCGGTCTTCAACCGCACCGTACCTGTGTCGTCTCCCGCGGCAGCAGAGATGACCAAGCTGCTGGAAAACATCTATCGCTGCGTGAATATCGCGTTGGTAAACGAACTGAAGCAGCTCTCCCTTAAGATGGGAATCGACATCTGGGAGGTCATCGCAGCCGCCTCAACCAAGCCTTTCGGATTTCAGGCGTTTTATCCCGGCCCCGGCTTGGGCGGACACTGTATTCCGGTCGATCCCTTTTATCTTTCGTGGAAGGCCAAGGAATTTGATTTCCGTACGCGCTTTATCGAACTGGCGGGCGAGATTAACGTCTCCATGCCGTATCACGTGATCGCTGCGGTGAGCAGCGCGCTGAACCAACGCAAGAAGTCGATGAATGG
>DATBAT010000036.1:0-24170 GCA_036271375.1 Terriglobales bacterium | reverse complement strand
ATTTGTCCCAACTTCGATCTTTACTCATGGAAGCGTCTGGTCGCAGTTTTCCGGTGCCGATTGTAATAATGGATTGCACGCGTCCGGCTGTCGGAACTTCTTTGTATTCACGATTCCCTTCATTCGGGGAGTATCGTATTCGGTCGCGGCGCATTTTTCTTCACTGTTCAGCCCACCGACGTGGCAATCTGTAACTGAAGCCGCACCACCTTCGCCCATAACCCCACCGGGTGCCTAGTCGCAGTTTGGCGTAACATCGCCATTTCACTCATTGAACGCGATTTCGAGCCGATACGTTCATCCGTCAGGTGACGTGGTTCTAGCAGCAATGTCTAGGCTAGGTGGGCACAATTTTGGGCACAATGAAAATGGGCAAGGTTTAATCGCTCAATCGCAAGGCGGGGAAAGCGTTGAGGCAAAAGGAGATGTATGGTGCGCCCGGAGAGGTTCGAACTCCCGACCTATTGCTCCGGAGGCAATCGCTCTATCCATCTGAGCTACGGGCGCACACCGGTGTAGTCAGTTTACATTGAGCGGTTGGTAGCAGCAATTCTGGGGGAGGGCGCGCTGTTTACGCTCGGTTTAATCCGTCCGTAAACAGCGGCTAAGCCTTAAAGATAATCACGAAAGTTGCTCGGGCGGATGAGGACACCCTTCGACTTCGCTCAGGGCAAGCCTGCCCATACGTGAGCAGTCAAACCTTACCAGCGGCCACCGCCGCCTCCACCACCACCGCCACGTCCACCGCGGCCACCACCACCGCCGCCGCCGCGTCCGCCGCCACCGCCGCCGCCGTATCCGCCGCGGTCACGTCCTCCGCCACCGCCGCCTCCACCGCTGCGTTCCGTCTTCGGACGGGCCTCGTTGATATTGAGGGTGCGACCGTTCACCTGTGTTCCATTGAGGGCCGCAATGGCTTTTTCGCCATCCTCTCCGCTGGTCATCTCCACGAAGCCAAATCCGCGCGAACGTCCGGTGTCGCGATCCGTCATGATGCTGACGCGGTCCACTTGCCCAAAAGTCTCGAACATATGACGCAGCTCGTCTTCGGAGGTATTGAAATCGAGGTTGCCAACGAAAATATTCTTCAAGCGATTGCCCCTCTACATGAGCTATTTGAGTGTGGGCAGCTTCGGCGAAGGCCGCGGGCAGGGTTGGTCCGAGGTGGAAGCCGATGGAGACGAACAGTCAAATGCGGACGAAGTATAGCAGGTCTGCAAATTTAGGGAAGACTATTCCGGCTATCGTTTCGATCAGCAAATACGGGGCTCAGGAGAGTGTTTCGATTCGGTGACTCAATTCGAGACGGGAGGCCTAGCCGCGGATCTCACAGATTGACGCGGATAAATCTTGGGCGGTTCGATTGGCGAGTCGGTTAGACATCATCAACCTTCCAATATCCTTCGCGGTGGTAGCCGACCCGAAGCACACGGTTCTTGGGATCGTGGCGTTTGCCGCACTTCGGACACGGCATGTATCGGCTCCACGTCGTGCCGCGGCGGTCGTAGTCTTCGGCGACGGCAAAGGTGGTTCCGCAGCTGCACGGCACCATGAACATGCGGATATCTTTGGCGTTTTCGTCTGCCATTTCGCTGAGTATACAATCCGGCCTTAGCGATGACGGAATACCTCTTTTCTTACGGGACTTTGCAGCCGGGACTGGCGCCGGCCGACATTGAACCTATTGTGCGGATGTTCAAACCGGTTGGCCGGGCTCACATCCATGGACTTCTATATGACTTTGGGGAATATCCGGGAGCTGTGCTCGGTAGTAACGGGAAAGTCTGGGGCCAGGTGTTTGAGCTGCCTTCCAATGCTGACGTCCTTGGCCGGTTGGATGATTATGAGGAGTTTCATCCGGATAACATCGACGCGAGTCAATTTGTTCGTAAAAAATGCAAAGCCGTGCTTGAGAGCGGAGAAGCGATCGAGGCCTGGGTGTATGTCTACAATCGGGATGTTAGTTCCGCGGCTCTAATTCCAAACGGTGAGTTTGTGAAATCGCGGGATTAATGCCAGTGCCAAACGATGGTAGTCGACTCCGCGACAGTGTAGAATCCCGCGACCAGGCTTCCGGGAGCTGGACCAACCACTCATGGATGAGGCCTTTGGAGTTTTATTGGCGATTGGCGTCGGCGCGGCCGTGCTTTTTGGGCCGTGGCTCTTGCTCTGGCGCAGCCACCGCAAGCGCGTCGATCAGCGGCTCGACGACCAGTCCCGCTGGGCCGACCTTACCCATCGCATCCATCTAGTCGAGCAAGCGCTAAGAGCGGCCGCTGCGCCAATCGCGGTAAGTGAGCCAGAAGCGCCGCCTGCACCGGCAGTGCCCCCTCCTCCACCTCGGGTCGAAACAATCTCCATTCCCCAAGAGGCTCCGCTGGTTTTCGAAATGCCTGCGCGAGTTGTCGCTCCGCCACCGATCGTCGAGTCTGAACCGACTGCTCCGCCCGTCCTCGCCACGGGAGCCCCCAGAGAACGGCGATTCAAATCGGCTCTCGACGTGGAAGAAAGGCTGGGCACGAACTGGCTGAACAAGCTGGGCATCGGATTGCTGGTTCTCGGACTGGCATTCCTGATTTCTTACCAGCTCAAAAACCTCGGGCCCGCGGGCAAAGTCCTGATGGGCTACGCGTTGAGCGGCGCGATGCTTGGCCTTGGCGTTTGGTTCGAACGCAAGGAGCGTTACCGCATTCTCGCGCGCGCCGGCGTGGGCGGCGGATGGGCACTGCTTTACTTCACAACCTACGCGATGTACTTCGTGCCGGCGGCGCACGTCATCGACTCGCAGCTGCTCGATCTGGTTTTGTTGCTGGTGGTTGCCGGCGCGATGGTGCTCCACACCTTGCGCTACCGCGCGCAAGTCGTCACCGGGTTGGCGTTCTTCCTCGCGTTTCTAACAGTGAGCGTCAGCCATTCGACGGTTTACAGCCTTGGGGCAGGCGCGGTTTTGGCAACGGGTTTGGTTGTTGTTGTAGGCAGGATGCAGTGGTTTGAGCTGGAGCTTTTTGGAATGCTCGCCAGCTATCTCAACCACTATTTATGGCTGCGGCCCATCATCGAATCGATGGGCGAGCATCGGCATCCGTTTGCCGAGTTCCCTGCCAGCGCTGCGATCCTTGCGCTGTATTGGGCGATCTTCCGCGTTTCTTACGTGTGGCGAAATCCGAAATCGCAGTATCAGGAACGAATGTCGAGTGCCGCAGCATTGATGAATACGGCGTTGATGTTGCTGCTGTTCAAGTATCAATCGACCAATCCGCACTTGGCGTTCTGGGCGCTGCTTGGAATCGGCGCCATAGAGACCCTCATCGGCCAGCTTCGAATCGCGCGGAAGAGGCGTAGCGCGGTGGTGGTACTGAGCACCATCGGTGTGGTGCTGTTGATTGCGGCGTTCCCCTTCCGCTATTCGGGTTCGTCTCTCGCGGTGCTCTGGTTGTTGGAAGCGGAAGCGTTGCTTCTGATCGGCGTTTGGACGCTGGAAATCGTCTTCCGCCGAATGGGCGCGTTGGTAACGCTGTTGGTTGCGGGACAGATGATCAGCTTCGATGCCGCGCGGGTCTATGGCATGCGCATGGACGACGCCAACGTCAGCCCGCAGTGGAAAGCCGCGCTTCTTTTTCTGGTTGCGGCGGGCGTCTTCTACGGCAATGCCCACTGGATCTTCCGGCGATGGTCGGAGTTGTTCACCCATGAGGTGGACCGCCGCGTGATGCAGCGGCTTTCTTATGTGGGCGCACTGATGGGCGCAGTGGCAGCGTGGCTGGCATTCCCCGAAACGTGGACAGCAGTTGCGTGGTGTGGGCTTGGTTTGGGGCTGGTGTTGGTTGGACGGAAGCTTTCCGCTTCAGAACTGAAATATCAGGGAAATTTTCTGGCGGTTGCGGCGATCTTCCGAGCGCTCTCCATTAACCTTGAAAGCACTGCCAGCTTTCACGGAATCAGCCTGCGGACAATCACAGTATCGCTGGTGGCGGCGCTGCTCTACGTAACCTCGCGCTGGATAGATGACGAGTCCAAAACAGAAATATTTGAAGGCTCCGTCGCCTGGTTGTTTCGCCGGGGCATTTACACCTGGGCTGGGTCATTGTTGTTGGGGTTGCTGGCCTGGTATGAGTTGCGCGAGATTGGGGTTGCCGTTGCCTGGACCATGGGCGGTTTGATCCTGCTTGAGAGCGGATTGAACCGAAAGTCGCTGTCGTTACGTCTTCAGGCATATGTGGCTCTGCTGGCCGCGTTTACGCGGATATTCTTTGTCAATCTCAACGGCAGCGGAGCACCGGGGGAGATTAGTCCACGCTTCTATACGGTAGTTCCAATTGTGTGCGCATTCTTCTATGCGTACTGGAGACTGGACGGTCAGCGCCAATCGCTAAGCCGCTTTGAGCATTTATTGAGGCTGGTCGATGTTTGCAATTGGTTGGGGACAATTTCGATTGCGGCGCTTGTCCGTTTCGAGTTAGAACCGGATTGGGTAGCCACCGGTTGGGCAGCGTTGGCGTTCGCGCTCACGGCGGTCGCGTGGCGCACGAAACGGCGGGCGTTTCTTTATCAATCACTTCTGCTGGCGATAGCGGTGCTCTTCCGCACCAGCATGCACAACTTTTACGAGCGCTCCTACTTCCCTGCTCCTTCCTGGGAAACGCGTTGGGTCACCGTGGGCACGGCGCTCTTCTTCTTACTGGCAGCGCAAGTATTCCTGTTCAAGCTGCGGGACAAGGAAGCCGGAAGACTCGAGGGGGGACTGCTGCGATGGATCAGTTTGCTCACAAATCGCCCAGAGCAGTTGTTCTTCTTCGTTACGTTGACACTGCTAACATTTCTGCTTGCGATTGAGATGCGTCACGGCATGGTGACCCTTGCTTGGGGGGTGGAGGCGCTTGTCGTCTTCATGTTTGCGTTGTTGGTTGGCGAACGAAGTTTTCGCCTCGCCGGCTTGGGCTTGCTCTTATTGTGCGCCGCCAAGATCTTGCTGGTTGACGTGTGGAGGCTGAATCCCAGTGACCGCTACATCACGTTGATCGTGCTGGGCGCCGCGCTGCTCTCGGTGTCTTTTCTCTACACGCGTTATCGCGACGCGATCCGGCAATATTTATGAAGCATTGGCTTGCACTCTCGGTGATTGTTGCGCTCGGCGTGACCGCTATGGTGGTAAGCGAGATCCGTAAGGTGGACGTGCCGCCCGGGCCGGCGGCCGTGCTGTTTCTTGTCGCCGACACCGAAAAAGAACTTATGCGAATGCCGGTGCGGTTCACGCGCATGTCGGACACGGAAGAAATTGCGATTGGCGACGTTCTCGCCAAGAGTTATCAGAGCCAGCACGAGGAAGAGAAGCTTGCTTCTGTTCAGACGGTCGACAAATATCTAGCGCAACTCGGATCGCGCCTGGCAGCACACGCAAACCGCAAGCTTCCGTACAAGTTCCACTACATCCCGGAAAAATACTTTGTGAATGCGTTCGCGCTGCCCGGCGGCCACGTTTACGTCGGACAAGGACTGCTGGCGTTGATGGACAGCGAGGATGAACTCGCGTCGGTGCTTGGACACGAGGTCGAGCACATCGATCACTACCACTGCGCCGAGCGTATGCAAGTGGAACAGGCCTTGCGGAAACTTCCCTTCGGAGAATTGGCGGCTCTACCCATAGAACTTTTCCAGGCGGGATATAGCAAAGACCAGGAACTGGAAGCCGACCGTGAAGGCACGCGCATGGCAGTTGCCTCTGGATACTCCGCCAGTGGCGCAATTCGCATGTTCGAAGCATTCCAGAGAATGCAAGAGCTAGTGCGAAGGAAGGCGAATAACCCTGGAGAAGAGGCTGGCGACGTTGCGAATCAAACTCTGGAAGGTTATTTCCGTTCGCATCCTTTACCTTCGGAGCGCATAGCGCAGATTCAGAAGATGATTGCGAGTGAACGGTGGCCGGTGGTCGCTGAGCGCGATTTACCGGTGGCCTACATTTTCTGGTCGAACCGCGCACAGGAACTGTTTGCGGCAAACAAGTATACCGAGGCGGAAGCGGCGGCTTTGCGTTCGCTGAAGCTGCAACCTGACCGGCAGGATGCTTTAGAGACCCTGGCCAAGGCATATTTTTCTCAGGCTAAGTTCGCGGAGTCGGCGGAGACTTATCGAAAGATATTGCAAATTGATGGCGAAACGAAATTCGCGAAGGACTACGCGATTGCTTTGGCAGCGGATGACAAAAAATCGGCAGTTCACCAGTTCGATCAGTGGCTTGAAACGCAATCTGGAGATGTAACTGATTTGCGCGCCACGCAGGCAGGACTGGATTTGCTGGCGGGTAATGCTGGAGCCACGAACCCGATGGTTCGGGAAATCAATCGAGCAGAACCCGATCAGTTAGGCGAACTAGGTTGGTGGTACTACCTGGCCGGCGATTACACTCAGGCCCTCAAGCTTCTGCAAGAAGCGTTGCAGCAGCGGCCCGGGAACATGGACTGGAGAACCGACCTCGCCTGGGCGCAACTGCAAAACAAGAAGTTTGAAGACGTGCTGCAAAGCTTGAATGAGGGTTATTTAGCCGGAAACGCTGGACCAGACAGGAAAATGGCAGGAGCGGTCGCATTCTGGCTGTCCGAGCAAAAAGACGCGTCGCTTCGCGACTTCGCGATAGCGGTAGAAGCTCAGCCGGAGTGGAAGAATCCCAAGTGGGTCAGGGCACTCTATTCGCCCCTTGTGGCGGATACAGTGCCGCAAATTGCGGCGGAGCAAGAACGATTACGGAAGCTTCAGTTCCAGCGGATTGCGCAGCCGTAGCCTTTCTTTTTCCAAACAGCACTCAGCATTTAGCAATTGGCCTTTAGCCAAGCAACCGTCTCGCCCGCTAAGATATCTCGATGAAGTTTCACACCGAATATCTGACTTTCCATACAAAGAAGCATCGTGAATACATCCACCTGACGCCACAAGTCGAGGGTGCGGTTAAGAAGAGCGGCATCAAGGAAGGCATGGTGCTGGTTTCGGCCATGCACATCACCGCCGGCGTCTATGTGAACGACGACGAATCAGGATTGATCGAAGACATCGACCAATGGTTGGAGAATCTGGCGCCCTTCCGCCAGAACTACAAGCATCACGAAACCGGCGAGGACAACGGCGACTCGCATCTGAAGTCTTTGATTATCCACCACGAAGTGACCGTGCCCATTACCGCCGGGCGGCTCGACCTCGGCCCGTGGCAACGGATTTTCTACGCCGAGTTCGACGGCCAGCGCGACAAGCGGTTGATCATCAAAGTGATGGGCGAGTAGCTAGTGGATCAAGATTCCAGTCGCGGCGACTATCAATCCGGTGACGCCCATGACCATTCCCAATAACCAGAAAGAGCGCCGTCCGGATAGCAACGTGATCGACGTGATGACCAGCGCTATTTCCAGAAAGACTTCTCCGAGATCGTAGCGATTGGCGCGCTGACGCTCGTGATCTCCTTCCTCTTGTAGTTTGCGGGCTTCGGCATCGAGTTCTTTTTGTTCATCGCGATAGCGGTCGGCTTCGGTCGCGTATTTCTCGCGCAGTTTCGAGGCCTGCTCGGCATCTTTGGGAGTAGTGAGAGAAACCATATCGGCAAATTGCTCGTCGCTGTGGCGGCGAATATTTTTCGCCTGATAGTAGGCCCACTGGTCGCTCACTTTATTTTGCAAGACGACTTCCTCCGTGTGGGCACGGTGCCCGAGCAACGATACGGTCGCGACCAACACGGCAAGAATCGCCATGGTCAAGGAGACGGGTGCCAAATCGGGATTGTGGCGCGCGTGCTCAGCGTGTTCTTGCAGTTCGCTTAGCTCTTCGGAACTCATGGTTACTCCTTGATTACGAAAGGCTATTTTACTCATTCCCGATGACGACATGTCGGCAGGGCTGACCGTCAATCGGCAGCGCAAGGTGTGCGAGCTTTTCTCTTCCTAGATAACCCATTGAAACTGAGCGCGTTGAATTCTGTCTGGAATTGCACATCTGCGGCGAAGTGATTGCACTAAGGTCATCACCTGCGCGCCGCTGTTATAGCGGCTGCTCTCGCCCGGAGGCCAGCCATGCTGCACAAGTGTGCTAACTCGACCTGCTCTAACCTGTTCCGCCGACTTCACGAAGGAAAGCTGTTTCAAGTAGAAACCGAGTATCGCGCGGTCGCTTCGTGGCGTCGCAATCACCCGGTTCGAAAAGTAGAACGCTATTGGTTGTGCGATGAATGCGCTCCTCAGATGACGTTGAGCTTCGAAAAGGGCGGCGTCATGACGGTGCCGCTTACGCGGGAACGTCAAAACGCAATGAAGTTACCGATGGAAAGTGTGCGCGTGGCTCTGCCGGCGCACGCCGCAGGACGCTAAACAAGGAGCTTTACAGAACGACATGCAAACTCTTACGTGTTCCATTTGTGGCGATGCAAGCGCGCCAACCGGGCGCTGGTTTTTAGTGGCCGAGAATTCCTGGGAAGATAAGTTGAAAATTCTCGAATGGAACGAACGATTGGCGTCGCATAACGGCGTGCATCAGGCTTGCAGCGTCGGCCACGTCCAACAACTGGTGGTGCACTGGATGACGACGGGAAGTTTGGATTATCCTTTCGCGCAACTGCTCAAGGTCGGGCGAACATCGGCCAGAAATGACAGCCACGGCATCCGTGAATTGGAATTTGATGCACGACCGATCGGAGAGCTGACTGTCCACCGGGAGAGCATGCAGCGGGTGTTGAGCGAAAGCCCGCATTCCTTGAAGACAATTCTGGACGCTCTGCTGGCGGCGCTGCGCCGCGAAAGTCCAGAGATGCCTGGGGATCCGGAGCTGGAAAACGGTGATCTTCAGACGAGTTCCTGGGAAGTCTAGTCCGTGTCAGCCCTGACACGCTGTGTGCGTACCCCAACACAACCTCATAACTTAACCCTTTATTTTCAATAGCTTACAATTGGATCGCCGACTGCATATGTCTCGGTGTCTTTAGTCGGAGGCAAGCGACTAGCGGCCGGGAGGCAATATGCAACTCATCATGACAGCTTTGGCGGTAGTCGCAGGATTGGTGTTCTCACTGGGAATTTCACTGCTTGTTGAAGAGCTGATCTTTGGCAAAGTCTTCCCGTTATTTTTCGCGCGCACGGCGCCCGCGCGTATTAAGTCTGAGCAGTAACCATGAGACACCCTTCGGGGCAGAGTCTGCAAGAGAGCATGCGGGGTGCAGTTTATAATTCGCGCATCCTGTCCTTCCACTCTGCAGCCCGGATTTTGTTGGGAATCCTCATGCTCAGCCTCGGATTCCCCGCACGCGCGGACGATCTCGCATCGCTCGCCGACAAATTCGCCGAAAAGATAATTTCGGTGACCGGTCCGGGAACGGTTGCGGTCAACGTAACAAACCACTCTTCGCTCACAAAGACTGAAGTCGACAGAGTGCAACAAACTCTGCTGGCATCGCTGGCGAGTTTCGGTGGGCGCGCAGTGGACGAAGGTCAATCAAACACAATCTTAGTCACATTGTCGGAAGACCTTCGGAACTATGTTTGGATCGCTGAGATCAAAACCGCGGCAAACGAACCGTTGCTGACTATGATCTCTGCGCCACGCCTCAAGTTCAACGTCTCTCCGTTAGAAGGTGCGGGACTCTCGATTCGCAAGTCGCTGCTCTGGTCTTCCGAAGAGCAAATTTTGGACGCTGCCGAAATCAGCGGCGGAAATTTGCTGGTGCTCTATCCCGAACAGGTCACGCTATACAAATCTCAGAGTGGGAAATTTCAAGCCGAGCAGTCCGTGGCGGTCACGCACTCCCAGCCTTGGCCGAGGGATTTGCGAGGGAAATTGGTTCTCAGTAGGGACAACCGAGTCGATGTCTATCTACCGGGAGTATTGTGCCGAAGCGCGGGGATGTTGCCGCTTGGCTTGAGTTGCAAGCAAAGTGACGATCCTTGGCCAATCGGGACCGACCAGTTCCCACTAAGCGGCTTTTTTGCTCCGGCTCGGAATTATTTTACGGGGGCGCTTTCGCCGGGAGTTGGGAAGCAGCATGCCGTCGCGGCATTTTACTCGGCAGCGTTTAGTACGGGCGACGCTCTTTGGTTACTCGCAGGGGTGGATGGCAATGTTCATCTAGTGGACGGAGTCAACGAGCAGACGACGAATCTTGGTTGGAGCAGCGACATCGCGAGCGTGAACAGCAAATGCGGGTCGGGCTCACAGGTATTGGTGATTGGCGTCGACGATTCGGTGAGGGCGTTCGAGATGAACGGCCGCGAGCCCGTGCCAGCAACGCAAGCAATTTCGCTCGATGGTGTTGTCACTGCCTTGTGGACGGCCGCCGATAGCGCCAGCACAATCGCGGTTTCCCGCAACCGCGAGACAGGAGCTTATGAGGCGTATCGCCTTGCAGTTGCTTGCGGCCAGTAGCCTGCTCTTGGGGAGCGTGCTGGCCGAGACGCGCCCGCATTACGGCGGAACGCTGCACGTGATGGTACACGCCGCGCCGATAAGCCTGGAGCCGGCTCAGCTTGAGAAGACGGGTCCAAATCTGGCGCGCTTGATCTACGACACACTTGTAACTCTCGACGATCGCGGAATTCCTCAGCCGAGCCTGGCGACATCGTGGCAGTCAGATCCCGGCAATCAACGTTGGCAACTTGCTTTGCGTCGGGGCGTAACATTTTCAGACAGCTCGCCTCTGACGGCAGAAAGTGTCGCGGCGGCGCTGAGAGTTGGAAATCCTTCCTGGCGGGTTTCGGCGGACGCAGAGAATGTTGTCGTGCAATTTGATTCTCCCGACATAGATTTGCCGGCGGAGTTGGCGCTGGTGCGCAACAGTATCGTGCGTCACGACGCCGGGAAGTTGACCGGCACCGGGCCCTTTACTGTGACGCAATGGCAGGCGGGTAAGAGGGTAGTCATAACAGCGCGCGATGACTATTTTGGCGGACGCCCGTTCCTCGATTCGGTTGAAATTGATCTGGGCGGCAGCCGAACTTCGGATTGGACGCGATATCAACTGGCCGAGATTGCGACACGGCCAGCCGGAGGCGGGCGTCGGGTTGAGAGTTCTGCTCCGTCAGATTTGCTGGCTTTGGTGTTCGCGCGAGCGTCGGCCTCTCCAGACGAGGAACGATTGCGCGACGCATTGTCATTGAGCGTCGATCGCAAGGTGCTCAATGATGTGCTGCTCCAAGGCAGCGGTGAGCCTGCTCGCGGTATGCTGCCGGGATGGATGACGGGCTATGACTTCTTATTTTCTGCCGGCACCAACCTTCCTCTGGCGAGCCAAGCGGTAGCAGAAGCCAAGCGAGGTCCGGAACGGAGCTTGGGATACGACGCCAATGACCCAGCGGCCCGGCTGATCGCGGAGAGAATCGCGCTCAACGCCGCCGACATAGGGCTGAAGGTCGTCCCGTCCATTACCGCTAACCCGGATATTCAACTGGTGAGACTAAATCTCGCCTCGCTCGACTCACACGTTGCTCTGGCCAGCATCGCAGCAGCGATTGGAGCCACGCCCCCAAAGTTCGCGGGCACGTCGAGCGAAGAGTTGTACGGCGCAGAACGGGCGCTCTTGCAATCCCGTCGCGTCATTCCACTAGTCCATCTGAAGATTAGTTTCGCGATGGCTGGGCCGGTCAACGGCTGGACGATGAATCGCACCGGTGGCTGGCACTTGGCCGACGTTTGGCTGGGGACGGAAAAGCCGTGAGCTACCGTCGAAAACTGATTTTGGCCTTCACAGTTACCGTACTACTTTCGGTCACAACCGTCGCATGGATTTCATTGTTCGCAACCCAGCGGACATTTGAGAAAGCCGACGACGAACGAAGCACAGCGCTAGTGGCACAATTCCGACAGGAGTTTGCCCGGCGCGGGCGCGAGGTAGTACGGCGGGTGCAAAACATCGCGGCGAGCGAATCTGCCAGACAAATGGCGGATGGCGCTGCCAAGTCCCCTCTTGACTATGCTCCCTACGTTAGCCAAGCGAAGAGCGTCGCCAGGGAACAGCAGTTGGACTTTCTCGAATTTGTCGATGCCAATGGAACTATTTGGTCGTCGGCCCAATGGCCGGCAAAGTTCGGATACAAAGAGGCCAATTTTTCTCCGAACACTTCTACTGACGCCGCACTGCGCCAGCAAGAAACGCCCGATGGGGACAAGCTCGGGCTGTTCGCAGTGGCGAAAACCGGCGGCGAATCGCCTCTCTATGTCGTCGGCGGCCAAAGACTCGACAGGGACTTCCTCACGACACTGGACCTACCCGAAGGAATGAGAGTGCTGTTTTATCAAAACGTCGGCAGCGGAACGCTCATCGACCCCTCCGGTAAGCCGACTGAGTCTGGCAAACTCTCTCCGGTCATCCGACAAGCGATCACCGAGCACAAAGAAACGTCTGCCACCGTCAACTGGACTTCCGATTCGTCCGACGACGAAGTTGTCCACGCTATTCCATTGAGCGGCGACGACAACCGAGTGCTGGGGGTCTTATTGGCGAGCGCTTCGCGCCGTCCATACCTCGAACTCCGCCGACACATCGGTTCCGCCGCTCTCCTTGCCGCGGGTAGTGGACTGGTGCTGGCTATTCTCTTCGGCAGTTGGGCGGCGGCGCGCGTGACGCGTCCAGTCGTGCAGTTGGCGGAAACAGCGCGCGAAGTCGCGGCTGGAAATTGGTACGCACAAGCCGACGTCACGTCTTCGGACGAGTTAGGCGAATTGGCAGAGTCCTTTAACCGCATGACACGCGATCTGCTGGACCAGCGGGAACGCCTGGTGCAAACCGAACGTGTCGCAGCCTGGCGGGAACTGGCACGGCGGTTGGCGCACGAGTTAAAGAATCCGCTATTCCCTTTGCAATTGACGGTGGAAAATTTACTAAGATCAAGGCAGCAAAGTCCGGAACAGTTTGAGGAGATTTTCCAGGAAAGTTCCGCGACCTTGCTGGCCGAAATTGCCAATCTTAGAACCGTCATTGGCCGATTTAGCGACTTCGCGCGGATGCCGCAGCCGCAATTGCAGCTGATTGATTTGAACGACATTGCACGCGGCGTAATGAATTTGTTTCAGGCGCAGTGCGGCGCAACCATGGAATGCAAGCTCGAATTGGCAGATGGGTTACCGAAAATCGAGGCTGACCCTGAATTGCTGCACCGGGCGATTTCGAATCTCGTGCTGAACGCCATGGATGCGATGCCCCAAGGCGGCATACTCAGTATCGTGAGCCGTCGGCAAGGCGAATACCTATTTCTTTCGGTGGCCGATACCGGAACAGGACTGACACCGGAAGAATGCGAGCGCATTTTCACGCCGTACTACACCAGCAAGACGCACGGAACCGGACTAGGGTTGGCGATTGTGCAATCGGTGATCAGTGATCATCATGGACGAGTCAGCGTTAAAAGTAAGCCCGGCGGCGGAACAACTTTTACCATCGAGTTGCCGCTGAGATAGGTCGCGAGGGAAAGGGACTAAGTGGCGGGAAAAGCGCATTTATTGATCGTCGATGACGAAGCGAATACCTTGGCGTCGCTTTCGCGGGCGTTTCGGCTGGCAGGGCATGAAGCCACAGTCTGCGACAACGCGGCCAGGGCTTTGGAGATCGCAAAGTCGCAGCCTTTTGATTTGATCTTTTCCGACGTGGTTATGCCGGGGAAGGATGGACTATCGTTCCTCGAAGATCTGAAGGCACAGGGTGTTTCCACGCCGGTGGTGATGATGTCAGGGCAGGCGCATATCGATATGGCGGTAAAGGCCACGCGTCTGGGGGCATTGGATTTTCTGGAAAAACCCGTCTCGACGGACAAATTACTGCTGACCGTCGAGAACGTCATGAAGTTGCAGCGACTGCAATCGGAGAATCGACAACTGCTGCAGCGATTGGGGAAGCACGAACTCGTCTGGTCTGGCGAGGTCATGAAGAAGCTGATGACACAGGTGGAACGAGTCGCCGCCAGCGAGACACGGGTTTGCATCCTGGGTGAAACCGGCACGGGCAAGGAATTAGTCGCACGCACCCTGCATGAGAAGAGTCCACGATCGGGCGGGCCGTTTGTCACTTTGAATTGCGCCGCAGTCCCGGTCGAGTTGATTGAATCCGAATTGTTCGGACACGAAAAAGGTTCGTTCACCGGCGCCGCTGGCCGCCACGTCGGGAAGTTCGAGCAAGCAAATGGCGGCACGATTTTTCTCGACGAAATTGGCGACATGCCGCTCACTATGCAGGCCAAGCTTCTGCGCGTCCTGGAAGAGAGCGAGGTCGAACGCATCGGTGGCGAGAAACCGATCCGCGTCGATGCGCGTGTTGTCGTCGCCACCCATCGCAGTTTGGAATCGCTGGTCAAGGAAGGGAAATTTCGTCAGGACTTATTTCATCGCGTATACGTCTTCCCGCTGGTGCTTCCGCCATTGCGCGAGCGGCGCGAGGACATTCCACAACTTGTGGAGCATTTCGCAGCACAAGTCTGTTCGCAGAACGGATGGAAGGCAATTCCCTTCTCTGCTGAAGGTGTTGCGGCGTTACAGGCTTATACCTGGCCGGGCAATGTGCGTGAGCTTCGCAATGTAGTTGAGAGAGTAATGCTGCTCGCGACAGAAGGCCGGGTCGACCTGGATACGGTGCAACTGGCTTTACCACAACATTCCGCCTCACATGCGGTCTCAGGATCGCTCGCAGATCGAGTGCAGGAGTTTGAGCGTGAGGTGATTCTGGCAGAGCTTAAGCGGAGCGGCAATCACATTACCAATACCGCCAAGGCCCTGGGTTTGGAACGCAGCCACCTCTACAAAAAAGCTGAGCAGGTCGGAATCGATTTATCGGCGGTGCGGCAAGGCGGGTAAGTACAGTTTCGGATTTCTAGTTTCGGATTTCTAGTTTTGTGGCTGGTTGGGTTGGCGGCGGATTTTCAAATCCTCGTATAGTTTCATTTCTTTCGAAGCGGCTTCCGGTTGAGCCGTTCGGCGATAGGCCATCGCCAACTGATAGTGGATGTAGTCGCTGTTCGGACTCAGCTTCGATCCCCGTTCCAGGTTAGTGACTGCGCTGCTCGCGTCTCCTTCCTCCAATTGCAGCTTGCCTAGCTGGTAGTAGGCATCAGCGTATTGCGGATCTTGCTTCAAGACCGCTTCCAGCAAGGATTTGGCTTCCGGTTTCTTTTGCGTTTGCAACAGTGCAAAGGCGAGGTGATATTTCGCAGGTGTGTCCGCAGGGTTCGCAGTCAGCGCGGCGCGCAATTCGGGGACAGCCTCGGCCGGTTTGCCCTGGCGAATGAGAGCTAGTCCAAGCAGGAAATGTACGTGCGCTTGTGAAGGGTCCAACGCCAACGACTTGTGGTATTCCTCTAGCGCGGGCGCGTAGATCCCCTGATCGGCGTAGGCGCCGCCCAGCAGTCCGTGGATTTCGGCCGAGTCCGGATTCTTCTTGGCTACTTCTTTTAGCAAATTCATCCCTCGATCAAACTGGCCTGCCTTGATCAGTGACATTCCATAAGCAGATGCCAATCCAGGATCGGCTAGCGCGGTACCTTCGATCGGCAGCAACGTCGAAAGCGTGTTGGCGTAATTTTCTACTGTGAAATAACTGAGACCCAAAGCCGCACGAACTCTAGTGTCGTCCGCATGGCTGGCCAGATGGCGTTCCAGCGGCGGAATCGCGGCCGGGTATTGCTTCGCGTAGAACTCGGCCATCCCCCAATTGCGGTCAACGGTTTCGAGTTGCGGATTCCATGCAGCCGCTCTTTCGAAATCCCTGGCGGCCTCGGAATAATTATTTAGTGCAGCGGCCGCTACCCCGAGGTTGTTGTAGGCATTTGCAACCGCGGGCTTCAAAGAATCGATGGAGGTACGCAGCTTCGTTTGCTCCTCGGCGCTTACACCAGAACCGCGAGTCTCGCTCTCTATCGCGGTGAATCGCCCCTCCTGCCGGTCGATTTGCCGCTGCTGGCGCTTGCTGCGTAGCTGCTCAGAGATCTCCAACTCTTTGGCGGCTTCGTCGCGTTGTCCGGATTGTAGAAACGCCCGCCCCAAAAAGTAATGAGCGCGATAAATCTGAAAGTCGTTGTGGGAGTCGTTCGTGGTCAAGGCGATCGCCTTACGCTCCGCAAGCTCTGCTTCGCGCGGACGCTTACTCTCTAGGTAAAGCTGCCCCAGATCGATAAACGGATCGGGACTATCTGGCTCAAGCGAGGAGGCGCGCTGCAACTCGCTCTCGGACTCAGCGTACTGTTTTTGCCGAAGCAGCACGAACCCCAGCATGTAATGACTGCGTGCGTCCTGGGAACCATTCAGCAACTCCGCCCGAAACTCCCTGGTCGCAAGCACAACGTCCCCCGCCTGGTCGCGGGTCACATAAGCCAGGCCGAGAAAATAATGCAACTGCGCGGCCTTGGGGTGGCGGGCGATGGCAGCCCGGAGATAGTCGATCGCTTCACGCCAGGCCCACGCCTCTTGATAGGCACGACTGATCAGAACGTCAACGTCAGCGGTGTCGCCCAGTCCCTTGCGCATCTCGGCAAACAACATGCGCGCGTGCTCGGAATCTTTGAGCCTCAAATACGTGACGCCTAGAGCATATCCGGTATCAGGATTGGGATCGGCAAGGATGGCGGCTTCGAGGTGAGGTTTAGCGGCGGCATAGTTGCCTTCTTTGAAAAGAATGCGCCCGAGAAGAAGTTCGTTCCGCGTACTCTTTTCCAGCGCCAGGGACCTTTCGGCCAAAGGCCGGGCTTCGGATATTTTCCCCTGTTTTAGCAGCGCGGCCGCGTGGTCCGACAGGAGAGCCGGATCTTCGGGCGCAAATGCGGACGCATCTTCGTAGAGTCTTCCTGACCCGTCGATGTCGAGCAGTTGCGCTTTGGCGTTGCCCATGCGGCGCAGAGTTTCTCCGAGAAAGAGTTTGTACTCGGCTGTCGCCTTCGGCTGGTCGCCTTTTTCCGAAAAAGCCTGCGCAGCGTTGTAGTGCTGGAGGATGTCGTCTTGCGCGAACGCCGCGAGCGCGGCCAAAACAGCGAAGACTAGGCAGAAACGCATGCAGATAAAAGAATAGCGGGTGGAACGTTGTTGTTCCACCCGCTGGTTTGCTGGCTGTAGCAGTTAGAAGCTGATCTTCAACGAGTATTGAATTTCGCGCGGACCGCGGTCAGAGGTTACCTGACCGAAGCCGGTCGCTAAATCAGCCACCGGATCGTAGACCACGGTGTTGTTCGCCACTCCGTTGCAGGGATTCGCCGCCGTGCAAGCGAAGGCGTTTCCGTTATTCAGGGTTGCATTAACACCGGAACCGGACTGCGAGTTCCCGATGAACTGCGTCTTGTTGAACAGGTTATAGAACTCCAGGCGGAACTGCAGGTTGACCCGTTCCCGCACCTTAAAGTTCTTGTAGACGGAGAAGTCGGTATTCGCAACGCCCGGGCCATAGCAATCTCCGACCGGAGCGTCGCCGATAGTTCCGAGTTGATAGCCGTTGAGAGTGTAGCGATTGGGATTCAGCCACTGAATTGGTGAACCGCCAGAAGCGCGGCACGGCTGACCGGATACGACATTCGGACGATCGTTCTGGCTCGCGAAGCCCGACCCTGATAGTCCGCCGTTCGCGTTCATGATTCCCCCAGTGGCGTAAATATTCAACGGCGTACCACTGGAATAACTGAGAATGGAGGCGACTTCCCATCCGCCGAGCGCATAGCGGGCAATGTTGCCGCTGCTCGCCATCTCCGGCAGATGATAGACAACGTTGCCCACAAAAATCTGCGGACGGTCGATGAAGCTCGGTCCGTAATTCAAGTGAGGATTACTGGGATCGAGCAGCAGGGTGGTCTGGCCCGCTCCGCCGCTGTTGGAAAGGTCGGTGTCGGAAAGCGACTTCGAGTAAGTGTAAGCAAACTGCGCATCGAGCGACTTGAAGCGCGAACGCAACAAGGCTTGTAACGAGTTGTAGTTTGAGCCGCCGGTCCACTGCGCGTAGTTGATTTGCCCGAAGCTGCCAAACGGCCGCAGTGAGTTGGCAGGAGCGAGCGAGTAGGCAAGGCGATTGTCGCTGGATACCCCGTTAACGTCGATGTATTGCAGCGCGTTGTAGCCCTTGTTGCCCACGTAGCTGACTTCGAGCTTGGTGTCGCGCAGGATTTCGCGCTCAAGGGTGAGGTTCCACTGCAACGTATATGGGGTGCTGTCGTCAAGATTTTCGCCGAAGTTCGGCGATCCCGACGCTGCTGTAGTCAGGGCTGGAGCCGTGTCGAGGGTGCGAAGCAGCGTGCCACCTCCACCGACAGAAAGTGAGAATGGCGCGTTGCCTGCCATCGTAAGCGTATTGTTCAAACGCTCGCGCTGGTAGAACTGTCCGAAACCCGCGCGGATTGCAGTCTTTCCGTCGCCAAATACGTCCCAAGCCGCTCCAACACGCGGAGCGATTGCGCGATTGTTGTTTGCCTTGAGTGCACGGCTCGCACCCGCCACACCGCCGGCGAATCCAGCGTTGTGACAGAAATCGGTACCCGGAACCAGCACGATTCCATTGCAAGGGTCTGCGCCAAGGACCGGATCGTAGGCACTCGCTTGGAACGATGAAATCGCGTCGGTTGCGCTGTAAGGGTTACGCAACATCGAATAACGTGCTCCGAGTTCCAGCGTCAGATTGCGACGGAACTTCCAGCTATCTCCGACGTAAAACTCAAAGTCGTGCCAGCGCTGTTGCGAAAAAGGATTCAGCTCGGACTCGCTGGCATCCCATGTGCGGCCCGCCCAGAGCGCGTCGTAGGTACCGTTTCCGGTGCTGCCGGTGCTGTTCATAGTTCCGGCATTCGGATCGTTCGCCGGAGCCTTCACTCCGCTGAAGTTGACCGCTTCTGAATAGGAACCACCCAGCAATTCATTCTTCTGGTTATTGCTGGCCAGGAATCCGACTTTGAAAGTGTGCTTGCCGTGCACCTTGGAGAAGTCATCCTTCAAGGTGAAAAGTTGCTCGTTGTTGTGCCACGGAGCCTGGGTCCAGATGGTGGCGCTGGCGCCGTTGCCGAGACCGCCGTTGAACAGCGGCATGCCGACGTTGGTGCCGGCAGTTTTGTCGGAGTCAGGAAATTCGTTGGGGATCGCGTTTGCAACGTCCTGCATCAGGGTCGGGTTGGTTCCCGAGAGATCCGCATTGATGCGGTTCATTGCGTAGGAAACCTGGAAGTCGTTGACCGCAGTGCTGCCGAAAAGTTTGGTCAGCTTGATAGTGGCCTGCGAACCGGGCTGCACCCAGCTGCTTTCAACCGAAGGATAAACATCATCGCCCCAGAACCCCAGCGTGCTGGGGAAAGGCTGCGACCACGCGTCGTGCGTGTAACGGCCCATGATTGTCCAGGTTGAACCAAGTTTGTAGTCGACGCGGGCATTTTCCTGCCGCCAATAAATCGGCGACGTCAAAGAAATCGACCAGTTGTTACAACTGGAAGGAACGGTGGTCAAATTCGGATCGGGCAGCAACTCCAACACCGTCGCACCGGCATTGTCGAGCGTTCCGGGAACGGTTGTGGGCATAGGCGTCGTGCCGCCAGGAACGGTGGGAATGGCTTCGCAAAGATTGCCACTGGAATCACGGCGCAGGTTGGAGAAGTCTCCCGCCTTTTCCGCCACCGTGGGAACGTTGGCGCTGCGTGCCTTGCCGCGAAGTTCGTGGTTCCATTCTTCCGACCAGAAGACGAACAGCTTATCTTTCTTAATCGGCCCGCCGACCGTGTAGCCCCAATCGTTGCGGCGAAGAACGTCCTTCTGAATGCCGTTCAGATTGTTGAAGTAGTCAGTTGCATTAAGCTTGTCGTTACGGCCGAAATAATAGGCGCTGCCATGCCAATCATTGGTCCCGCTGCGGGTAACAATGTTAATGATGGCGCCTGAAGCCTGGCCGTATTCAGGGCCATAGCTGTTGCGCAGCATCTTGAATTCCTGAATGGCATCGAGAGACGGGTACACAAGGATGGTTCGATTCGACCCGATGTCATTGTCGTTGACGCCATCGATCAGAAACAGGTTCGAGGTGGTCTGGTTGCCGTTGACGGAAAAGTCGACCCCGGCCATCAGTCCTTTATTCTTCGAACTGAAGTTGTTCTGCGCCGAGACACCTGGTTGAAGCTGGGTAAGTTGCGCGAAGCTGCGCCCGTTCATGGGCAACTCGCGAACCTGGTTGCCTTCCACGACGTTGCCGACTGCGCCGGTACTGGTTTCCACTTGAACGGCGTTGGCCTCAACCGTCACCTGATCGGTAACTGCGCCAAGTTGCAGGCTGGCGTTCACCAGGGTCACGCTGGACACGTTGAGTTCGACGCCCTTGGTAACTGATTCGCGAAACTTGGGATGCGAGACTTTGACGTCGTAGATACCGGGTTGAAGGTCGGTGAAGGCGTAAAGACCTTCGGCTCCGGTGGTCGCAGTGCGCGACGCTGCGGTGTTTAGGTCAGTAACGGTCACCTGGGCGCCAGCGACAACTGCGCCGGACGGATCGGTTACCGTGCCCCGGATGATGCCTGTGGTTTTTTGTGCGACTAGTGGCAGACTAAAGAGGAGAGCGAATAAAAGTAGCGACTTCTTTACACCCATGAGAATTGTTTCAGCCTTCCCGCCCCAATAGAATAACGATTTTTTAAACTTACCCTTACTACGACAGGTGGAAGATATTGCCCACTATTAGGCGGCAGCGGCTTGGGGTTTGTCAAGCACGGCACGGAGGGTCAGGGCGAGCTGTAGTACGGATCTGGGTACGGGATTCTGTATTCCCGATGGTACTTTTATGAAAGTTTATATATCCTCTCTGGTCGCGGCGCTTGGGATCGGAAAGCAGGGGTAATGTCCAAGTCGAGTAACGAGGGGACTGGCACCAAAGCTGCGGTGACATTGAAAGCTGTCGCCAACCACTTGGGGCTTTCGCCAGGAACAGTTTCATCGGTCCTAAACAATTCACCTTCAGCGCGCCACATTCCATTGCATACCCGCAACCGGATCGTGGCTGCGGCCCGGGAACTTAACTACCGCCCAAACTTTTTTGCCCGTTCGTTGCGCAAGCAGCGCACCTACACCCTGGGCGTCATCGTCGCGGATTTTGCCGACGCCTACGCGGCAATGGTCATTGCCGGCATCGAAAAGTACGCGCGTGAGCACGACTACTCCTTCATTATGGGAGTTCACGGGCAGAATCCCGATCTGCTGGAAACCTGCTCGCGTCTGCTGCTGCGGCGCGGCGTGGAAGGCGTAATCACTGCTGGATTGAATACTCCGGCGCCAATTCCCCTGCCGACCGTTGCGGTCTCCGGCCACGGCCAGCACGAAGGTGTCACCAACATCGTGCTGAACCATCGAAAAGCCGTGCGCATGGCGTTGCAGCACTTGGTCGACCTTGGCCACCGCGAAATTGCTGTCCTCGTCGGACACCCCACGAGTTCTGACTCGGAGGCACGATGGAATGCGATCCGGGAAGTCGCACCTGAATTTGGAATATCGATTAGGCCAGAACTAACCATGCACATCGAAGGCATGGATTCGTCGCCTGAGCTTGGCTATCCGTTGGGCAAGCGATTGATGGCGCAGAAGATTCCGTTCACGGCTCTGTTCGCCTTTAACGACGTGTCGGCGATTGGAGCCATTCGCGCCTTCCGTGAAGCTGGCGAGCGCGTGCCGCATGATATTTCTGTGGTGGGATTTGATGACGTGCTGGCAGCCGCCTACAACCATCCGAGTTTGACCACAGTGCGGCAGCCGATGCGGCTAATGGGCGAACTGGCGACGAAGACGCTGCTGCAGAAGATTGAGAATGACGGAGAATATCCGGTGGAGATTCTGGTGGACCCGGAATTCGTGGTGAGGGAGTCGACGGCTCCGCGATCCACGTAGGGGCAGGTGTCCGCACCTGCCGGGCGTAAATCTTCGCGTTCGTGGTCGGCAGATGAGGACATTTGTCTCTAGGCCAGCATCTGCGTTACGAAATCCTCTCGTTCGCGTACCCTGCTGCACCCAGCGCCGACAGCAACTCCTCAATATGTTCCGGGCCGCGAGTTTCCATGGTGATGTCGATTGCGGTGTCGCCAAGGTTCACACCGTAATAAGCGCGGTCGTACGAAGTCTCAACGATGTTCGCGCGGTGCTCCGCCAGGATGGCCGTCAGCCGATTGAGTGCGCCCGGATAGTCGGAGAGATGCACGCGCAGACGAACCAGGCGGCCGTCTTTCACCAAGCCGCGTTCGATGATGCGCGAGAGCAGCGTGACATCGATGTTCCCGCCCGAAACAATGACCGCGACCTTTTTCCCCGACAGAGGGAATTTGTGATTTAAGACCGCCGCGATGGCCGCAGCGCCAGCGCCTTCCGCCAGCGTCTTCTCCCGTTCGAGCAAGAGCAGAATCGCATTGGCAATTTCTTCTTCGTCGACGGTAACTATATCGTCGACATATTTCTGGATCAGCGGGAACGTCCGGTCGCCGGACCGGCGCACGGCAATTCCGTCCGCGATAGTGGCCGCGGAACTGATCGTCACGGGCTTGCCCTCGGCGATCGCCGCTTTCATCGACGGCAATCGAGCGGGCTGCACGCCAACAATCTTGATCTTCGGGTTCGACTCTTTAACGGCGACCGAAATTCCGCCCAGCAATCCGCCTCCGCCAATCGGCGCGATGATGGCTTCGATCTCCGGATGTTGCGCCAAGATTTCCAGGCCAACCGTGCCCTGCCCGGCGATGACTACATCGTCGTCGAAGGCATGCACGAAAGTAAGGCTGTCGCGCTGGCTGCGCCGTGTGGCCTCTTCGCAAGCCTCGTCGTAGTTGGCGCCGTAGAGCACCACGTCACCGCCAAAATTTTTGGTGGCGGATACCTTCGTGAGAGGCGTGGTCAGCGGCATCACGATCTGAGCGTGGATGCCGTGGCGTGCGGCGTGGTAGGCCAATCCCTGAGCGTGGTTGCCGGCGGAGGCGGCGATCACCCCACTAGTGCGTTCTTTATCAGTAAGCGTCAGCAACTTGTTAAGCGCGCCGCGCTCCTTATAGGCGCCGGTACGCTGTAAGTTATCGAGCTTGAGGTAAACCAGATTCCCCGTCGACTGGGAAAACGTCTCCGACTTCGCACACGGCGAAAGGTAGATAGAACCGTTGATGCGCTTGGCGGCAGCCTGTACGTCTGCAAGTGTGACCATGAGGTTGGACGCGAACGACTATAGTGCCACAAAAGGAGCGGAGCGAGCACCGTTCATGGTTCTGTCAGTCCGAGCGAAGCCGAGGAATCTTGCGTTTTTCGCAGCAGAAACCGACGCCATGGGACACAAGGTTCCTCGGCTCCGCTCGGAATGACAGTGGTATGGAAGCCGGAACTAAGCCGACTGAGAAACTCTGGACCGGAATAGATTCGCCGAAGAAATAGTCGCAGGAATGCTTTCGGTCTTAGCCAACTCGCGCAAATATTTATCGACGCCAACCGCCGCCTTGCGCCCTTCGGAAATCGCCCACACCACCAGCGACTGCCCGCGGCGCATGTCGCCCGCGGCAAAAATACCCGGCATCGACGTCATGTACTCAGCATTTGCCAGGACATTGCCGCGGTTGTCGAGCGCGACTCCGAACTGATCGAGCATGCCGTTACGCACAGGCCCAAGGAATCCCATCGCTAATAGCACCAGGTCAGCTTCCATAGTGAACTCGCTTCCCGCAATCGGCTCGAACTTCGGCGGCGCACCCACACGAACTCCGTGAAGGTGTGTCACGTTTCCGTGTTGGTCGCCGGTGAACTTCGCGGTAGCAATGCCCCAGTCGCGGACCCCACCCTCTTCGTGCGCTCCCTCGACTCGCAGTTGCATCGGCCACAGCGGCCACGGAGTAGAAGGCGAACGCTGCTCGGGCGGCATGGGCATGATTTCAAACTGATGCACTGACAGCGGCTTCTGGCGATGGGTAGTGCCCAGGCAGTCAGCGCCGGTATCTCCGCCGCCGATAATCACCACGCGCTTGCCTGCGGCAAGAATGTCTAATTCCGTTTCAAGCGCGTCGCCATGGCAGCGTTTGTTCTGCTGTGGCAGGAAATCCATCGCGTAGTGAATGCCCTTTAATTCGCGTCCCGGAACCGGCAGATCACGCGGCGCTTCCGCCCCACCTGCCAGGACAATGGCGTCAAACTCGCGCTGCAAATCTTCCACCGGCAGCGACTTGCCGACGTGCGCGTTGGTGACAAAGCGGATACCTTCCGCCTCCATCAGATCA
>DATBAT010000035.1:0-8736 GCA_036271375.1 Terriglobales bacterium | reverse complement strand
CGACCTCCTCCGCACCTTTGCAAAGCACTACCAGACCGGCGAACCCATACCCGTCGAAACCGTCTCCCGCATGACTCGCGCCTCCGCCCACGGCCGCGCTCTCTCCACGCTCACGCAGGTGATGTACGCGACGTACTCCATGGAAACCCACGACCGCCGAGCCGAATCGCTCGACCTCGACGTGCTGCTCCGCGAAGGATACGACCGCTTCTCCAGCTACGAGTTCGTCGATGAAAACCGCATGTATGCAGCCTTTACGCACCTGGTCGGCTACACCTCGAACTACTACACCTATCTCTACGACAAGGTGATGGCGCTCGAATTCTTCGCCGAGTTCGCCAACTCCGGCGAAAAGTCTTCTCTCGGCGGCGAAACCGCCATGCGCTACCGCCGCCAGGTCCTCGAACCCGGCGGAACCCGCCCCGCTCGCGAGCTGGTGCAAGCGTTCCTCGGCCGCGAAGTCAGCATGAACGCCCTCCGCGGCTGGATCGCACAAAGCATCGCGTAAGCCATTTGTCGTTGTCTGTTTTTCGTCGTCATTCGGAGCGCAGCGAAGGCCCCCTGCATTTGGGCGGGGTGAATGTGAATCAAGGTCGAGCCATAGTTGAAATCGGAAAAGCTGTTGCGTCTCTGTATGACACATTCGCTCGATACCCCCGACCGACGATGATTGAGATCTGTCCATGCGGCTGCACCAAGCCAGGAGCCACAACGCATCTCGTCGCTGTGCCTCTACGCGAACTCCGCTTCGCAGACCTCGCCGATTACTCCTTTAGCGCAATGACAACTCAGGGATCACTAGATGAATTCCGCTATCTTATGCCCCGATTATTTCAGGGCGTTGCGGAAGAACCGTATTCGTACAATCCGGAGATACTTTTCGGCAAACTTAACTACGCAAAATGGATGAGTTGGCATGAAGATGAAGTCGCGGCGGTCCGGACCTATCTGCAAGCTCTTTGGCAGAAGGGTTTGACAAGCTTTTCCATCAAGGATCACCTGCCTGCATTCTTCGAAGAAGAAACGTTGCTGGCTTCCATTGCGCAAGCCGGCGAAGCGCTGGAACCATACCTGCAAATTTGGACTGAGACCAGAACCGAAGAAGCCGACCAGCATTTGATTCAGTTCGTGACAATGTACGGCGAGGAGTTTTCCCTCGGCCAGACTCTGCATGGGGCCTTTTGGGAGAACTCGAAATCCCAGGCTGAGGCGCTACGCAAATGGCTGCTTCATCCCAATACACTGCAACGCGTAACGAATGCTGCCAGCCTCTTAAGAAACGACGGCTTCGAGCACCTGTTCGAGCCAGCGTTGAAAGTACTACGAAGCCAGAGCAGTTCTATATTAGAGCGTGCTTCATAAACACCTCCGCAGTGTGATCCATAGGCAAGCGAGAAAGAAGAAGGCTCGATAGGTGGTGAGGAGGTGCTCATGGCGAACGGTAAGCCTCCGGAATTGGCCGAGCCAAGCATTGGTGCGTTCGATGATCCATCGGCGTTTGTATCGCCTGAGCTTTCTACCGTCTTGGTAGCGCCGGTGCTTGCTGTTCTTGCGGTACGGAACGATGAGGTCGATACCGCGCTTGGCCAGCCGCTCGCGCAGCGGGTCGGAGTCGTAGGCGCGGTCGGCGACTATGCGTTTCGGCTTCTGTCGCGGCCGGCCTTTGGGGCGAGGGACTTTGACCTCGGCGAGCGTGGCTTCCGCAAGCGTAACTTCTCCCGGAGAGGCACTTTCGAGCCGAACTCCCAACGGAAGACCGCCACCGTCGACCAGTACCATCCACTTCGTGCCCTTGCCACGCTTGGTTTTACCGACTGCGGAGCCCCTTTTTTCGCCGGGGCGAAGCTGCCGTCCAGGAACGTCTCCTCCCACTTCAGCAGACCTTCGCCGTCAAGCGCGCCCAGCAGCGCTCGCCACGCATCGAGCCAGACATCCTGCTCTTCCCACTGCTTCAACCGACGCCAGCAGGTCGCCGGAGAAGGATACTTGTCGGGCAAGAACCGCCACGCCGCACCGGTCTGCAACACCCACAGGATGCCCTCTAGACAGGCCCGGTTGGACGCCCAAGGTCGGCCCCGCTTGTCCTTGCGACGCTTCGGCTCTGGCAACAGCGGCTCGATCAACTCCCACTGCGCTTCACTCAACAACTGGAACCGCTTCTTGCTCATCCAAGAAGTTCATCAAACCACCCACCTTACACAAAAGTCCACAGCTTGAGGCCGAATCTATTTATGAAACATGCTCTAGGAACAAATGACGGCTGATGAATTACCTCGCCTACTTCCGTTCCGGCCACAGCCTCTTCGGCAACAAATAAGTAAACCCCGCAAAGCTCTGCCAATGCGTCGAGGTTGAAGTCAGCCCCCGCTCAAACCCACCATCGATAATCAGGTTCGGACGCACCTGATACGCAGGTGCAAACAGCAGCCCGACAAGATTCGCCCGCGCCACTGGCATCCCGCCCGACGTGGCATGAACGGTCGGCTGCGAGAAGTGATACATCTCTACCGAGAGCTGCAAATTCGCCGTAAAAATACTGTGGTTCACCGAAACCGTTTGCGCAAACTGCGCTCGATGCACAGTGTAGTCACCTCGTGCACTGTCATCGTCCTGCTCGTTCGCAATGTAGTTCGTGTCGTAGTGAAATCCGCCGAAGTCGCCGCTGAACAGCAGCAGAAGCGTGTTGGTCGCGCTGCCAAGGTCGATGTCCGGTGCCGTCCCTCCATAAACCGTGCGGTAATAACCAACGGCAACAGTCGGCACAGGAGACTTTTGATCCGGCGGCGCTGCGCTGGCTGGATCGGCAGAAGGCTTCGCAGAAATTTGAGGTGTAAACAGGACGCCTTGAAAGCCAACCTGTATCCCGCCCGCATCGTGCGAAGTCCCGGGAGTTCCATCCACAGTGCTGGCAGCAAACGGCTGCGAACTCACAGCAAACATCAGCCGCGGATGCACCGCCAGCTTCGTCACCTGGTTCACGCCGTACTGCGAAGCCGACTCGGGCGAATTCACCGACCCCAGATAACCCTGCTCGAACTGTAAGTACCCCACAGGCGTCAGCGTCGCCGGATTGGTCACCGTGGGCCTTGCAGGATTGGCAGCGGGCAAAGCATCGGTAGCCACTTGACCCAACGCCATAGATGCTCCGATACAAAGCATCGGCGCAAGCCAAAAAAGCCGCATCATCTGGCTCACCGCTTCTTCGACTTTGCCTTCACCACCGGCTTCTTCACGGTCTTCGCTGGAGTCTTCACGGCCTTCTTCGCGGGTTTGGCGACGACTTTCGCTACGGCCTTTACCGCTTTCTTCACGGGCTTGGCAATAACTTTAGCCGCCTTCTTGACTGGCTTTGCGACGGCCTTTGGAGCCGCCTTCATCGGCTTCTTAGCCGCCGCTTTTATTGGAGCCTTCGCAACCGGCTTCGCAGCAACTTTCGCCGGTGCCGCCACAACCTTCTTCGCAGCGGTCTTCACCGGAGCCGCAACAGCTTTGGCCGGAGCCACAACCTTCGCAGGCGCAGCAGCCTTTACCGGAGCAGCAACGGGTTTCGCCGCAATTGAAGCCTCCGCCTCAACCGGCTTCGGCTTTGCCTCGATCTTGGTCACCGTCAGCGGTGGCGCAGGAGCTTCCCCAGCGGCCTCCGCAGCCTGGCGCAATGAGTGCAACACTACCCGCAGCATCTCTTCCTCAGGAGCAGGCTTGCCCGTCCATATCTCGAACTGCCGCGCGCCCTGTTGCACAAACATCTCGACGCCCGTAATCACCGGAATGCCCTTCTGGCGAGCTGCCCGCAGCAGCGGCGTCTCCAGCGGGTTATAAACCAGGTCGAACACCAGCCGGCATTGGATATCTTCCGGCCCCAGTAACTGCGCGGCCTTATTGCCCGTCATGCCCACCGGGGTCGCATTGATAATGATGTCGAACCCGGCCTTCGCAACGGCTTCGCGCTTGATCGTCTTCGCGCCCGCCTGCCGCGCCAGTTTTTGTGCCGTCTCCGGCGTGCGGTTCAGGATCCAGACCTCCGCACCCTTGTCACGCAGCCCGAAAACCGCCGCCCGTCCCGCACCACCGGCGCCCAGCACCAGCACTTTGGTCCCAGCCAGGGCCATCCGGCGTTCCAGCGGAGCGATAATCCCGGCGACGTCCGTGTTGAACCCGTAAAACTTGCCGTCCTGCGCGCGGAAGATCGTATTCACCGCGCCAATCTTGGTCGAAAGCGGGTCTGTGCGCTCCAGCAGCGCAATTACATCCTGCTTCAGCGGCATCGTGATACTGACACCCTGAATTGGAATCTCACGCACCAGCTTGAACAGGTCGTCGACCTTGCTGGTCTGCAGCGCGAGGTAAACGGCGTTCACCGTCTCCCGCCGGAAAGCCGTATTCATCATCAGCGGCGACAGCGACGACCCAATCGGGTTCCCAGCCACGCCATACACTTTGGTTGCGGCGTCCACCTGGTCGACGCGGTAGGTCTCGAGCAGCGTCCGCGCGGCAATCTGCCCCGGCGCGGTCTCTTCGCCCGGCGTGGCGGCGGCACACGTAAACGCCGACCCTGCTCGCAGCCCCAGAACCCGCGAAGTGACCCCCGCGTCGCCCATACAGATGCCGACCACGCTGGAGTTGTGACTATCCTCTACCCGCTCCAGGAACCGCATCAGCGTAATGTTGTCGGCCAGCGTTCGCGCTGTCGGAACGATCTTGTAGAACTCCGGCTGAAACGGCGTCATCCGCGCCAGAATGCCGTCCAGGTCTTTGGTCGCATGGGCATCGTGGTGGCTGATAATCAGCGCAACGCCTGTCGCCCGCAGTTTTGCGAGTGTCGCTTTGGGAAGTTTTTCGACAGACTCAAGCTCGACATCGACCAGTTGAAAACCCGCTTCGGCGGCCTTCAATAAAATTTCTATCGCTTCGGTATTCGAACCGCCAAACCGGCCGCCGTTGATTTTGCAGCGGCAAGTTGCCACCGCCGTGGCAGCCCCGTTTTCGACCAGAAATTGTTTTAAACGCGGCAAAGCCGCAGCTGGTTTAGGTAGATAATCCAGGCGAAATTCGAGAAAAGTGCTCTCTTTAAGGGCTATTGAAGCCTTTTCGAGCATTTCATCGGCGGTCGATCCGGTAATGGCAACACAGATCTTGCCGATGCGAGAACGAAGGAGGTGTGACGCGATTTGGTTAGGTATTGTCATGCGTTGCAAACGAGGTATCGTACCGCCGAATGGCTTCCGATGCAACTGCAAGAACCAGTTTTTAATTGCTGAACTTATCTCTTTTTACTTCGATTCAGAAGCCCTGTCGGCGGCTGCCGACTTTTTCCACAATTCAGCGGACGCATCAGGCAACTCGAGACGCCCTTGTGCATCCAATCAAGTAACTGAGAGGCTACTCAAATTTGTCCCACCCGATGTAAGTTCCTTTTTGCCCGTAAAGGGTACCCTTCAGAATTTCCTCAGTACAATCCCTCCCCAAAGCCTCTCATGGGCCCGCTGGAAAGCGGGCCCAGAACCTTTAATGTGCCCGATAGAATGAAGCTATGAAGGATTGGCTGGAAAGCGCCGAGGCTATCGGCGCGGTCGACAACATTCTCGCGAACGTCGGCCTTACCCATGGCACCCGCAAGACTCGCACCGGTGCCTGGAAGGACGGTGAGCGCGTCAAACGCCCCCGCACCTCCAACCCCGCTTCCAAAAAGCGCAAACTCGGCACTCCCGGCGTCGTCAGTGTCCCCACATTTCAGGCTCTCCTGTGGCTCCGCGCCGGCTTCAGCACCCGTCAGGGCGGCGCATCGACCGCCTACGGCGACGGCGAACTCAACCTCGGCTGGACCCGTGAAGACGACCCGGAAATCGTCGCCCAGAACCGCCGCCGCTTCGCACAAACCGTCGCCGGCAAGTCCAAATTCTCACTTGCGGTCCCTCGCCAGTTCCACAGCAACATGGTCCGCATCATCGAAAAGGACCCCGACCCGCTCTCCGAGCCCGACGGAAAAGCCGCTCTCCGTGGCGATGCCCTCATGACCGACGTCTCCGGAATCCTCCTCGGCGTCCAGACCGCCGATTGCATCCCCGTCTTGATTGCCGACAAGCGCACCCACGCGGTCGCCGCTTTCCACGCCGGTTGGCGCGGCACGCTCGCCCGCATCGTCGAGAACGGCATTGGCGCCATGCGTCTGCGCTATGGCTCCCGCCCCCAGGACCTTATCGCCGCCGTCGGCCCCGGCATCGGAGCCTGCTGCTACGCGGTCGGCGAAGAAGTCCGTTTCGACTTCGAAAGCCAGTTTGCCTATGCGCCTTCGCTCTTCACCGAGGTCTACGACTCCGACCCCATCCGCGAAAAGTATCCGCTGCTCTTCCTCACCGCCCGCGCTCCGGGCCATTCCAACATCGGCCCTCAGATCCACATCGACCTCTGGGAAGCCAACCGCCGCCAGCTCCTCGACGCCGGCATTCCCGCCAAAAACATCACTGTCGTCGGCGAATGCACCGGCTGCTCCCGCGAGAAATCCGGCGACCGCCGCTACTTCTCGCACCGTTCCGAGCACGGCTACACCGGCCGTATGATGTCTGTGATTGGCATCCACACGTCATCAAAATAAAATGGGCGGAATCATGACGAACGCAAACGTTGAAGATTCGTTTGAACGCGCGCGGACACAAGCCGCACAGGGGAACCTGGTGGTTGTCCGGGAGGACGGCGAGTGCCTGGCTCTTCCCGCTTTAGCGACGAGCGCCGTCAGGCCGGAGATGGCGGCAGCGGTTGAGCGAATGCTTCCTTCAACAACTAAACGGAACGTCGCCGTGATTGGCGACACAGCCTGGGCTTCAAACGCTTCGCCAAGCCTTCAGGCCGCCAATCTCGCCATCCCGTTTTTTGGGTTGCTCATGGGCTTTGGCTGCATCGGACATTCTGTCTGGATATTTAGTGCAGAAGCCACCCTGCTCAGTGCTGGCTGCCATGACGCAGACGTGCTGATCGTGGATAGCGCATCTGTTGCGGCGCTGCCTAGCGATTGGCAAGTCGAGGCTAAAAAAGTAATGCGCCACGCGCAGATCCTGATCCATGATCGCGCCACTTACAAGCTACAAAAACCCGCCTAAAAACAAACCGGAAATCGCGGCTAAATTTTCTCCACAACCACAGCCGTGCCATACGCCAGCACTTCCGTTACGCCCTGCATCAGCTCGTTCGCGTCGTAGCGCATGGACACTATGGCATTGGCGCCGTGCTCCGTTGCGTGCGCGCACATCCTGTCGAAAGCATCCTGTCGCGTCTTCTCACACAGATTGCTGAAGAGGGTGATGTCGCCACCAACCAGCGTCTGCAAGCCCGCGCCGATCGTCCCAAACACCGACCGCGACCGCACCACTATCCCGCGCACAACACCCAGGTTGCGCACGATCTTGACTCCCGGCAACTCCAGCGCCGTCGTAATCATCGATGGATCCATCTCACACCTCTTTCAAAGTTCAGAACCAGTTCAGTGGGATTGTAGAGCCGCGGCCTGCAAGTTTTTCGAGAAAAATGGCAGCATTCTGCCGACGATCCTCGTTTCCATGCTACTGGTATGGTCGCCATCGTAGAGCTCGAATGTGTGAGCGATGTGTTCGGAGTTCAGCAGTCGATCGAGGTCCGCCTCACCCAAGGGAATATGTGTGAACTGGTCGCTTCGTCCGGCATCGAACGCGATGGCGTGCAGTTGTCGCACCTTTGCCACGTTGTTCCGGGCGAGTGTCACGAGCAGGTTGGCTTCCCAACGAGTCCGAACAGCGGGAACGTCTTCGAGCGTCCCCGCACTGGTTCGCCTTACCGGAGAGGCAGCGTGAAAGGGCGTTGCCGATGTGTCGGGCGACCACGCAACGGCGATCGCGGCAAATGCCTGTGCCATGAAGCGGTTGCTCTTGAAATCGTCGAAAGAGTTGAATGAGAGTGTCGTCTGCCAGGCGTCGCTCCGGGTGGAGAAATCGCCTTCCCAGGCTAGGCAGCAAGGACTCAGTGCATAGACCGAACTGAACGTTTCAGGATGGTCGAAAGCGATGCGGAGCGCACCATAGCCGCCCATGGAGTGTCCCGCGATGCCCCGCGAAGCGGCGCCAGGGAGGGTTCGGTAAAGATTGTCGATCTCGACGACGAGGTCATGCACGATGAAGGTTTCCCAGTTGCCGTCCGCGATGGAGTCGACGAAAAAACTGCCGCCGGTGCGGGTATGCGCGTCCGGCATGACGACAATCATGTTGTTAATCGTTCCTGCGACGATGGCCCGGTCCAATTCGATCTGTAAACCCCGTTCGGGATTCACCATCCATTGCGCCCCGGAACCTTTGTAGCCGTGCAGCAGGAAAACCACCGGAAATCGATTTCTGGGTTCGCGAGCGTACGCTGGCGGAAGATAAACCTTCACCAGCCGGTCCGCGGAGTCTCCGTTGAGGTTGTTGCTGAGGGAAGCGCCGCGCACGGTGATTGTTTCGACGGGCCGTGTATCGCTTGCGCGTGTGCCCATGCGGCCGACAGCGTGAAGAACATGATCGCGACCGTCTTGCGAAGCATCGTTACGCCTTGCACAGCGTTTCCGACAGCGTGTCCCGGTTGTCCGCAAGCAGCTTATCCATCGTCCCCAAACTTCGCATATAGATAAAGAACCCGGCCAGCGCTAAAACCAGCATCACCGGCGGCAGTACCCAGGGCTTGTCGTAGAACCGCGTCAACAGAATCCCCGCCGCACCCAGGCCAGCCGACACCAGC
>DATBAT010000034.1:0-9282 GCA_036271375.1 Terriglobales bacterium | reverse complement strand
CAGGCTTGGTGTTATGAGCCAATTTCAGAATGCCTGGACTAAAGTTGCGGAAGCTCTAGAAGACCAAAACGAAGGCGGCGCAAAATCGAGCTCCGAAAAAGAAGATGCAACCATGAAGGCCCCGGAAAGCCAGCCGAACTTGCAGGACGTTGCCTCTCGCACAAGGAAATAAATAAAGCAGGGCCGTTCATTCACTATGGGTTCGGAATAACCATGGGGACAGTCTACGGACTAATGAGAGAAGCCGCGCCCGAAGCCCTGCATGATTTTGATCCTTTGTTCGGTGGCACTGCATTTGGGACGGCATTGTTTGCCGGAGGAGATGAATTTGCGGTCCCGGCATTGGGACTGTTAAAAAAGCCCTTAGAGTCTCCGGCAAGCGAACAGTCTTACGGACTAATTTCGCATTTAATCTGTGGGGTGACTTTGGGAGCTATACAGCAAATAATCAGGAAACGAGTATGAGCAGGCATTTATTATCGGGTGTCGGAGTCAAAGCCTTTGGATAGGTGAGGTGACGAGCCATCAGCCGTAGACATGTCAGCGGACTGTATGAGCCGGAATTGTTTCTGGGCTAGTTCCCGGTTGATCTCCGCGACGATCTTCATGAATTTCGCGGTATCCTGCTCCAATGTTGCTTGTTCGCAAAGTTCCAGCCACCGTTCCTTGGTTTCGCCCTTCATTTGGTCTCTCCCTTAGCGGTCCGCTTCTTTCCGCTCGGCCCGTCGGTATGACCGATCCGTTTCGTAGCCTAAACTGCTCGTACTCTGCCGCCAATACTGGATTCTCCCGAGTCATAGAGGAATTTCACCCGATATTTTGCGCTTGAAAACGCTATCGTAGTTTTCCTAACACGACCCGAATCCGTCAGCAAAGCAAGCCCATTATCGAGGATCCCCAGAGAAATGCCGCTCGATCCCAAGAGGCTGGAGAAGCCGTTCGCCAAGCTACGAAAGCTCGTGCGAAAGATGCCAAAGGTCCCCACGCAACGAGATGCATGATATCCGGACCGTATTGTCGATGTGCAGAAGGCCAGTCAGCGCGAGAACGGAAAGCAGAACCGCAACGACCGTTTTATCGCGGTGGCCGAGGGATCAGTGCTATACGCGGGCATTGGACAATTGCCAGACCTTGAACCGATGGTCTTTGGACCAAATTGAGCAGTTCTTTACCAACTACCAACGGGTGCGCAACATCGAGTTCAAGGTAATCGAGCGCGGCGGAGCAACAAAGGCTATGAATTTATTGCGGGAATCTACCAAAAAGACCGCCTGAGCGCGGCATTGACCGTTGAACCTTTGAATCTTCACGCGGCACGACGGGGCTTTTTTGAGTTCGCCAATTCCTCGACAGCTTGCACAGCCATACCTTTTACGTAGACCATCTCTCCACCCAGCCACCCACCGACGCCAATCCCGGCTACCCCTGCCAGAGACAGCCAGAACGGTATAGTTGTGTCTTCTGCGAGACGGAATCTCAACCATAGATTGATCGTGAAAATTATTACCGCCGCCAAGTTGACCAGCATATGAAAAGTTGCGATTCGGCCCATTTCTTTTTCCTTGATTGAAAAATAATCAATCAGACCGGGAATTGCCGCCAGGACAGCCCCAACGATTCCGCCGGCCATGCAATAGATTGCTGCTGTGCTCCATGCAGGCCCTTGCCCCGCCAGCCGAAAGATGTCACAAACCAAGGCAAATACCCAAAGCCCAATAGGGAGGCCCACCAACATGGGATGGATGGGGTGGTTCTTGATGCTTGCGGGGCTCGCCATAGATGCTCCTAAGAAACACTGTTTAGTTGCCGCTAAACTAGCATGGGTTGGACTAGTGTTCTTCTCTGGAAATCATCTATGTCCGCGCGCCCGGAGTGAAGTCAACGCCTGAAAGCTTGCGATAGACGTTTCCACGGCAGGCAGTTCAGCACGGCGCTCTTCTCCAAACCGGCTCTCCGTGCTTGCTCGATTCCATAAACCACCGTGTCGAATTCACCTGTGCTGTGGGCATCTGTAGTGATAGCGATTTTGACGCCCGCTTGATTTGCCATCCGCGCGTTCGCTGCCGAAAGATCAAGCCGGTCTGGACTGGAATTGATTTCAAAAAAGCACCCACTGTCTCTCGCATGCCCGACAATTCGTTCGATATCGACTTCATATCCTGGGCGTTTCAGAAGAAGCCTGCCCGTAGCGTGTCCCAGGATGTTGAAATACCGGTTATCCATAGCCCGCAAAATTCTCTCTGTCTGTTGGGTCCGATCTAAAGCAAACCGGGAGTGGATGGAGCAAACGGTGTAGTCGAGTTCCTTCAAGAGTTCGTCAGGATAGTCCAATGCTCCGTCGGCCAAAATGTCTACTTCGGCGGATTTCAATATCCGGAATCCCTTCATGCGCCCGTTGAGTTTGTCGATCAAACGAATCTGCTTCCAGAGATCTTCTTGAGAGACGCCACCAGCGATCTTTAGACTTTGCGAATGGTCCGTAATCCCGACATAGTCGTAGCCGGAGTCGCGAGCCGCGACCGCCATCTGCTCAATCGTGTTCGAACCGTCGCTGGATGTGGAATGTGCGTGTAATTCACCACAAATATCATCGGTGGTCACAAGAACTGGCAAAGTTCCGTTGGCGGATTTTTCCACTTCATCGAAACCCTGGCGTAGCTCGGGATCAATAAACGACAGGCCGAATTTCTGATAAAAATCCTCCTCTGAGAGAAATGGGCCTTTCGACGCGAATGTTGCGAGGCTTTTTGCGGCCGCCCTCAGCTTTCGCAGGTGAGCCTTGTTTCCAGTACGGCGAATGAGAGAGAGGCCCCAGTCTTCTTTCGAGCCAGAATACACACGCAATGAAACGCCAGCAGACAGCGCAAAAGTCGCAGTGTCTTTAGTTGAGCTGATGAGAGGAGTTCGGCCCCCATAGTCTTCGAGTTTCCTGACCAAACTTGGGAAATCTGACGTTTCTACCAGGAAGTCGAGTTCCTCGATCACTTCTACGCGTCTACGATAATCGCCGACGGCGGTGATCCGATGCACTTCGGGCTGTTTCAGCAGAAAGTCTTGCACGGTTCCGCAAAGACGGTGCGCTCGGTACAAGAGCATTCCATGGGTTTCAGCCAGGCCTTGGTTAACGTGCTGCGCCATTCGCGTACCCAGTACTCTTTCAATCTCTCCCCTCCCAAGGCTTTCGCGCAGTTCGTCGATGTTGGAGATTCTCAGTTTTTTGTAAATGCGAAGAATTCGCTTTGGATCAAGCCGCGGATAGGCGCTAATACCGCCGACTTCGGGACTGGCGCTCGACTTTAGCTTTTCTAGTTTGCCTAGCGTCCCGGTTAGAACGATCTCGCGGATCGCACCGGCTATTCCGGCGCCGATGCCGGCGTATTCGGTCAGGTCCGCCTCATTCCGTACGAGTTGATCAATGCCCTCCGCTAAGATCCGGATGTTGGCTGCCGCTCGCCGGTATGCCTTGATCTTGTATGGATTTTCCTTCTGGGTGGAAAGCAACTGGGCTAGACTCGCTAGGCGATCTGCAATTTCGGCGTTGCTTAGAATCCGGTCGCTAGGCATAGATGCGGGGCGAGCGCTATGTCGGCTGTGATGCTTATAGATGAATTGAAGTGGCCCACGAAAGTCCCCGTACCATCTGCCAGCCCCTACCGCGCATCGAATCCGTCGGGGTATGGAGGGAATCTGTGAACAATCCATTGGCGGTATATCTTCAAGACCATCTGGCTGGCTCGGTGCAAGCTATCCAACTCGTCGAGTTTCTGCGGGACCAACATCCAAATCAGGCACTAGGTCGGTTTGCAGAAGCAATGCTGATTGAGATTAAGGCGGATCAAGAAACGTTGCGCTCGGTTTCCGAGCGAGTAGGGAACGGGGCAAGCGAAGTGAAAGAGTTAGCTGCTTGGATCGCTGAGAAATTAACACGGTTGAAGTTAAGAGCGGAAGACGAAACGAGTCTCGGGACTTTTGAAGCGCTCGAATTCCTGGAGTTGGGTATCCACGGCAAATGGGCGCTGTGGCGCGCTCTCCACGAAATCGCAGCCTCGGATGCTCGTTTGGGCGCAATCGACTTTAAGCGCCTTGCCGCGAGAGCCGAAGCTCAGCGCGCCGAAGTAGAAGATCGCCGTTTGGAACTGGCGCGCACAGCATTGCTCAGCCCTCAAAGTTGATAATCACTTAGGCCGACGCTAAGAGCCTTCGCGTTCGTCCTCGCCCTTCTGCCCTTGCCCAGGGAGGCCAGCTTCTGTCTTCTCGCCGCCCGCATTATCCGTCTTATGTTTGTTTCGATCGTGGAATGCTCTTTCTTATCGAAAACGTACTGATTCTTCGTTTTGCCCGCCTATTTCCTCTTTTCGTCAATATCAGTAAATCTGCGGCACCGAGGGTTCGCGTAATGAGCGTTCAGAGCCAAGATTGACGAATAGACTTGGAAAATCAGCGCTTTTTAGCCGCTGGCTTCTTGCCTTTGGCCTTGGGGGATGGCTTTGGCGCATTGCCTTCCTCTGAATCATCCTCAGATTCCTCGGAGTCACCGTTTTCATCCTGCGGATGGGCCAAGTTGGCCGCTTCTTCGTTGATTCCGCTCTCCGCAATTGAGGTGAGTTTTTCGTCAGCAGCTTTTTCTTCTTTCAGCGTCTCTTCCAGAAGCTGGGCTGCTTCGTCATGTCCCATGGATTTTGCCCAGGCGACCAGGGTTCCATAGGCCGCCATTTCGTAGTGCTCGGCACGTTGGCCGCCGGCAATCAGGCAGGCGTCCATGGTTACTTCATCGAAGTCTTCTTCCATCACGTTCTTGCCTTCTTCGATAATGCCGGCGATGCCGTCGCAGTGCTTGCCGCGTACTTTTTCGTCGATGCTGGCGAACACCTGCTCCAAGCGGGCGACATGACCCTGCGTTTCTTTCAAATGATCTTCGAATGCGGTGCGTAACTCTTCAGAAGTTGCGGCTTTTTCCATTTTTGGCAGGGCTTTGGTTAGTTGTTTTTCCGCGTCGTAGGCGTCCCGCAACTCGTCGATGAATGCGTCATGTAAGGTTTTGGTTTTGGGCATGTATTTTCCCTTTCAGTTTTTGGTTTTTTACACTCGCGGCGGGTCAGTTTCCCGCGCGTAGTGCCTGTGTGCTGCAAGTGCGGTTTGGAATGTAGAGAAGATGTCGGAGCTTTCGCCGTCAATCATGATGAGCCCGGGATCGTTCTTTCCGGTTGGAAGAGTCGCAGAGACCTTGGCTTGCTCCAGCAGCATCGAGGAAGCTCCCAGCACCAAAATCGGCTTGCAGTGGCGATACTGGTCTTTCAGGAATTCAAGGCTGCGACCGTCGTCTGCCAGCTTTTGAACTCCGTCGCTTCCATCTGGAAGCACCAATCCGTCGAATAGCACAGCGGGTAAAGCCTCGAGCGTGCCATCGATTTCAATAGCGCTTCCGTTTTCTCCGGTGATGCGGCCGAGCCGAGAACTCAGAAACCTGGGCACCGCACCGGCTTCGGTGAGTTGGCTAGCGAGACTGGCCAGGGACGCAGTATCGACTCCTTCCGCTACCAGGATCGCTACTCTACGGCCAGCAATGCTCCCATCGCCGGGCCGAGCGAATAGAGACAAGGCCGAAGAACGCGTAACTTCGGGCTTGATCGCCTTCTTGAGTACTTTTGGCATCGGCTCCGGCATTTCGGTAAGCCCGAGTCCTTCGGCTACGGCGTCGGCCAGTTCCGGCGCCACATTCATGAGTCCGGAAACCATCCGCTGGCGAATCGCCGGGGTCTGCACGCGTGACAGTTCGAAGCGAAAGGCATTGATGATGTGGTTCTTTTCGGTGTCGGTTTGGCTGTTCCAGAAAAGGGCGGCTTGCGTATAGTGATCGGCGAAACGCTCGCCTTTACCTCTGACCTTGTGGGGCTCGCTATCGACTGGCCCAGCGTAGGACCGAAATCCCGCGGCCCCTGCTTGGAATGGGCAGCCGCCGCCCAACGAGTTAGGTTCGTAGGAAACGCGTCCGCGGTTGATGGCTTGGCGGTGCATGCCTTCGCGCTGATTGTTGTGTGCTTGCGCTACGGGAGCATTGATGGGAATTTCGTGGAAGTTCGGGCCGCCGAGCCGAGAGATTTGCGTGTCGACATAGGAGTGAATGCGTCCTGCGAGCAATGGGTCGTTCGAGAAGTCAATGCCCGGCACGATGTGGGCGGTACAGAATGCCACTTGCTCGGTTTCTGCGAAAAAGTTGTCAGGATTGCGGTTCAGCACCAACTTGCCCACTGGGACCAGAGGTACGAGTTCCTCCGGGACGATCTTGGTCGGGTCAAGCACGTCGAACGTAAAATCCTCTGCCTGCTCTTCCGTGAAGATTTGCAATCCCAGCTCCCACTCCGGATAAGCGCCGGCCTCGATGGCTTCCCACAAGTCCCGCCTATGGAAGTCGGGGTCAGCGCCAGAAATTTTTACGGCTTCATCCCAGACCAGCGAATGGGTCCCTGCCTTAGGCGACCAGTGAAATTTTACGAACTTTGAGTCGCCAGCTTCATTCACCAGACGGAAGGTATGCACACCGAAACCCTGCATCGTCCGGTAGCTGCGGGGAATGGCGCGGTCAGACATTGCCCACATCAACATGGCGGTGATTTCCGGCATCAGGGAAGCGAAGTCCCAGAAGGTATCGTGAGCGGTCGCCGCCTGCGGCATGGCGAAATGCGGCTCGGGCTTCGCGGCGTGGATAAGGTCGGGGAACTTCATCGCATCCTGAATGAAGAAGATAGGAATGTTGTTGCCTACCAGGTCCCAGTTACCTACGTCGGTGTAAAACTTCACCGCGAAGCCGCGCACGTCGCGCGCGGTGTCGGTTGATCCTCGTTCGCCAACCACCGTCGAGAAGCGTACGAACACGGGTGTCTGCTTTCCCGCCTCGGAAAAAATCGAGGCGCGTGTGTATTCAGTTAGCGGCTTGTAACACTCGAAATATCCGTGAGCGGCCGACCCGCGCGCGTGGACGATCCGCTCCGGAATTCTTTCGTGATCGAAATGTGTGATCTTCTCGCGGAGGATGAAATCCTCGAGCAACGTAGGGCCACGAAGACCGGCCTTGAGAGAATTCTGGTTGTCGGCAACGGGAACGCCCTGGTTGGTGGTGAGTGTCTTGTCCGTGGAATCGACCCGCACGCGGTCGAGCGGCGCAATCGTTTTGTTGATGCCAATCGGAGGGCCGCCACTGCCGGCCTTTTCGGAACCATTACTTTCCGAGATGGTGCTAGCGCCGACGATGGGATCGTCGGGAGACTCTGCATGTCCCTCCTGTGCTTCTGCGTCGGTTCCGTATTCGTCGGGCTTGTTCTGGTTGAAGGCAATTTTGGAAGACAATGCCTGTGTGCCAGCAAACTTGTCGGCCAGAGCATCTGCGAATTGTGGCGGAGGGGGTGCGCTGGGGCCGCTGACGGTCGTTTTCTTGACGGGAGAAGGTACCGCTTTCGTGTTCTTCTTGTTCGGCAATTTCGGCATGGATTTCCTCAATTCTGTTGTTTCGTTGAGAGCCTTGCGAAGGGCACCTTTATGTGGCTAGGATCAATTCACTGGGGGTCAGCACCTTGATGCAACTATTCTTTTGTCGCCGAAGGTTTTGTAAGCTTCCGGGCCTTCATAGACTTTCGTGGGCGATGCAAACCACGGATCAAACGCCTTAAATCTGCCTGCCACACAGCCCGCTGCTATGCACAATTGCGAGTTTAAGGATTATCAAATCGCACACCATACGGTTCAATATGTAATTCGCTTGTAAATGTCCCTAGCCCTCATGCCTGGACTACTGAGAACTTTTAACAGAAGGACTGCCGATCGTTTGCAGCGTCGACTCATCAAGCAATTCACGTTCGGCAGCTAACCAATGTTCAGTTGCACGTCCGTCTTCATAGCCCGATTCGATGTAAATCTCATAGGCGCGACTACGAATCTGGTCCTCGCTCGGACTTCGGGTATCCTCGCGCGGTTCGCTAGAGACGTCAGTCCGGGAGATGACGTCAGAAGCAACTCGGAGTTCTTGCTGATGTCGTGGGCACGATTTTGGGCATGTGTGGTGAAAGAGGCTTGGTGGCAGATGGTTCTTGCATTGAATTCCTCCATAATTCATCCAACTATTTAGGCAACAGAGCTTTGGCGGTTGTCGGGAACCGCGATTTCGTCAAACCTCGAAGCCAATTCCTTCAATGCGCTGGCGACATCCGAGCCAGCGACAGGTTTGCCGTGTCCCGGCGCGACCACCAAAGGCTCCAAAGCGGCCAGGCGTCCGACCGACGATTTCGCCAGACCCCAATCCCAGGTGAAATACGACGGCGGACCGTGTAGTTCTCCTGGCTGTGAGATGGCCGCCTTAAAGAAGGATTCTGGTTTGGTGGTACAAAATGCGTCGGCTGCAAGCAACACGCGATCTTGGGGACGAAAGAAGGAAATGTGGCCCGGAGTGTGGCCCGGTGTATGCAGAATTTGCCATCCTGGCATTTCCTCTAGTTGAATCGCCTCCTCTTGCGTCTCGGGGAACAGTCGCAGACGGCTTCCCAACTCGACGGGGCCCTTCGGAAGCAACGGCGAAAGATAAGACATCATTCCGCCGCCCGCGCCGGGGTTCGGCGCAGGATATTCGCGCTGGCCCGTCAGGTAAGGACCCTCCGCCGGGTGCGCATAGATCGGCACGTGCCATTCATCTGCGAGCGGAGCCGCTTCGCTAACGTGATCAAAATGTCCGTGGCTAAGCATGATTGCATTGGGTGGGCCGGCAAAATGCTTCTCCGCCCAACTGCGGATGACGCTCCTAGACATGGGCAATGCCGTGTCGATCAAAGTCCAAGATCGATCAGCGTGAGTGATGCCGAAGACATTTACGAATGTGATCCGTAGCCCACGGACACCAGGTGCAATATCGTCTAACGCAACAATTTCATCCTGTGGAAGTTCGATGCCGTCCATGGTTCCCTTAAATTACGGATTGAATTTAAAAACCCCGTAGGGCGTGTTGCGAACGCTTTTTCCCTGGTTAAATCTTGGAGATTCGTTGATATGCGACGCCGTGACATAAATGGCGCCGTCTGGACCTTCACTGAATGTGTCTGGCCATTGCAGCCGCGGGTCGCTCACTAATTGTTCGACTCTGCCATTGGGGTCGCGACGCGCCACTGCGTTATGGGTCACGTCCGACAGGTAAAGATTTCCCTTTTTGTCCATCCAGAAACCGTCGGTAGGGAAGATTTCTCCGACCTTCTCGACGGACGCGGCGAGACGATCGGTGGCAATCGAAGTATCGCGAAGAGT
>DATBAT010000033.1:0-6456 GCA_036271375.1 Terriglobales bacterium | reverse complement strand
CAACATAAGCTTGCAGCGATTATATCGGCTTGTGATGTAGGAGGGACACTCTTGTCCGTCTGCTACCAGAGCCAGGAACGTCGTTTGCGTTTCGCGGGCCAGGCATTCCCTCACCTTCAAGTGGTCTTCTGCCGGACAAGCGTGTCCGGCCCACACCGGGCTTTTATGTCACATTGTATATATAATGACATTTTGGAGTAAATATGACAGAAACACGATTGCGCATCAGTGAGAACGGCCGTGTAGTGATCCCTGCATCGTTTCGAAAGGCGCTTGGCGTCAAGGCAGGCGACGAACTCGTCCTGCGTGTCGAGGACGACGAATTGCGTATCACCACGCTCAAACGGCGCCTGCAACGCGCCCAACGCCTGGTGCGGCGGCACGTCAAGCCCAGCGCGTCTCTGGTCGATGAGCTAATCGCGGAAAGACGGGAGGCGTCCCGGCGTGAGTAGAATTGTTCTGGATGCCTCGGCTCTGTTGGCCGTGCTGAACGGCGAACCTGGGGCCGAGAAGCTTACACCTCAACTCCTGAGCGACGCCGTCAGTAGCACCGTAAATCTGGCGGAAGTACAGGCGAAGCTAGTGGCACGGGGATTGGATCCGCGCGATGCCTGGGAAGCGACCGTTAGCCCAATCCGCGAGGCCAGTGATTTCACGGCGGAACAGGCCAGACTGGCCGGTAGCCTGGTTGGTCAAACCCGCCCACTCGGATTGTCGTTGGGCGACCGCGCTTGCCTGGCGCTGGGAATCCTTTTGAAGGTCCCAATCTACACGGCGGACAGATCCTGGAAGAATTTGAAGTTAGGGGTGCCGATTCACGTGATCCGATGAGATTTATGAGGGACGGACACTCTTGTCCGTCTGCTACCAGAGGCAGGAATGTCGTTTGCGATTCGCGGCTGAAACCTTCCCGCTAAATTCAGTGGTCTTTACGCGACAGTCGTTGAGTCCGCTGCCGGACAGGAGTGTCCGGCCCACTTTTCCGCCTTAAATGACCGCAGGGGCGGGTTGGCGCACCCGCCCCCGGTTCGCCCCAAGCTTAGGCGTGCGGATGATTGTTGTGCCGGCGTGCCCGGCGATGATGATTCTTGTAATGCTTCTGTTTGTGGCGGCGATGGCGTGCGACGCGCTCCAGTCGCGGGCCGTTATTTCCGTTATAAGTCGCGGGCCGCAGAGCGGGTTGCGCGAATCCCATCACCGACGTTAGCAACAAGGCTGAAAATCCAAGCAGGAAGCGTTTCATATTTCCTCCGTCTTTACCTTACCGCTGTCTATTATCCAAACCCGTTGCGGTTCGTAAAGTTGCAATCTATAGTCACCTTATGACGACCTCTAAAGATCAGGATGCCGGAAAAGGCGCGGTGGAGCAGGACGCTCCCGGCCAGAAGACGAACACCTCCATGCCGGGGCAGCTGGGCCATCGCACCGATAACCAAATGGTCAAAGACAACGACAGTGACTTCCCAGAGCCCGGGCCGGTCGAGGAGCACAGCGGGGAAAAGAAGTAGGCGCGGGCCGCAGCAGCTAAAGCCGGAATGAATCTGCGGCACTTGCGATATCGCTGAAGCGATATCCTGATACGAAGCGGCAGTCTTTGCATCCGCTTACTCCTGAAGCTCACTTCCCTGCCGCGGCCCCCGTAGTCGTGAACTCTTCTCCCATCCATTTCTGGAATGCGTCCATATTCTGCGGGCGGCCGAGGAAATTCTTTACCAGATCATTGGCCGACATGGAACCGCCCGGCTCCAGCACGACGCGCCGATACTTCATGGGGACTGGACCCGCCAGCAGATTGTCGTGATCAAACTGCACGAAGAAGTCTTCCGCAATCACCTTGTCCCACATGTAAGTGTAGTAAGCGGAGGAGTAGCCGCCGAGATGTCCGAACGATGCGTACATGTGAATGCCGGGCAGCGGAATATACGGCGTGTACTTGCGTGCGTCGGTATCCGCGACCTGGTCGAGATCAACGTCTTGCGGCTTGGTTTTGTAGATATCGTAGGAGATCGCCGTGTACGTGATCTGAGTAGCGACATTGCTGGCGCGGCCGAACGCCGAGGCGCGATTCATGCGCGCCACCAGGTCCGCCGGAATCGGTTCGCCAGTCTGATAGTGATGGGCGAACGAGGCCAGCACCTGCGGACTGCGCATCCATTCTTCCAGCATCTGCGAAGGCGCTTCTCCAAAGTCCGATTCCATGGTGATCCCGCTGATGCCCGCCCACTGCTGTTGTCCGCCGAGAATCCAATGCATCAGATGGCCGAATTCGTGGAAGAACGTCACCACATCGCTGTACTCCATCAAGCCGGGATCGCTGGCAGTAGGTTGGGGGAAATTGCACACCAAAATGGCTTCCGGCAATTGCTTTCCACGGATGCCGTCAAGCACCGGTGCCATCTCGGCGTGGCTGTACTTTCCCGCACGCGGATGCATGTCGAGATAGAAGCGGCCAATAACTTTGCCATGATCGACAACATTCCATGTCTCGATCGATGGGTCCCAGAGGCTGACACCTTCTTCCGGCTTGAATGTAACCTGGAATAACTTTGCCGCCGTATCAAGAATTCCCTGCCGGACGGCCTTGAAAGGCAAATAAGGACGCACGGTTTGGGAATCGAAGTTGTATTGCGAGCGGCGGACTAATTCATTCAGGTGCCCAACTTCATAGTCTTTAATGTCAGTCGCATTGGGATCTTTCTTTTTCTTCTCTGCTAGTACCATGACTACTTCTTTTTCTTCGACCGGGCGCGCGGCGTCAGACACGCTCTTGATGAAATCGGCGATGTTCTGGCCTTTGGCAATCATCTTGTCGGCGGCGTTGTAGTCGGCCCAGGAGGAGTACCCCAGCAGCGTGGCGATTTCGTAGCGCGTCTGCATCATCTGCTGAAGCACTTCTTTATTCTTGGGATACGCCCGCGTGTCGAAGGCTTCATAGAGGCGACGGCGCACTTCGTCGTTGTTGGCGAACTTGAAGACTGGAAAGGCATCCGGATAGTCGGTGGTGAGCTTGATCTTGCCGTCCGGGCCGGGCTTGTGACGGTCGATGTAGTCCTGGGGCAGGCCGTCGAGTTCGGCGGCGCTGGAGATTTCAATGGTCTTGGTGCCGTCGGAAATATTGCGGTCGAACATGGACTGCTCTTCGGTGAGCTGGTCGTTGAGTTTTTTCAGCTTGGCGCGAGTGGCGTCATCTTTGTCGACACCGGCCAGGCGGAATTCCAGAAGTACCCGCTTCACGTAGTACTGCGTGGTCGCGTCGGCTTTGGAAAGATCCAGCTTGTCGAGCGCCGCATAAACATCCTGGTTAAGAGCAAGCGCGGTGTTGGCAGCACTGGCCTTGCGCGTCATGTCGGTGGCCTTGTCGCGAAAAGCGGCATCGGGATGCACCTGTTGCATCAAGCCAGCGAGATAAGCGGCTGAGTTTATTTGTCGGGCGGCTTCGTCAAAAGGTGCCAGTGTGTTCTGGATGGTCCGCTTGCCTTTTACCGCAACCAGCGTGTCGATGGAACGCTGCGCGCCCGCAAGATAGTCGTTGTCGATTTTTTCGAAGGCGACGGCGTCTGGTTTGGTGCTCCAGAGAGGCGGTTGGGACTTTGGCATTTCCTGGGCGGCGGCAGATACGGTGAGCAGGGCGAGAACGGCACAGCGGACTACGAACATTCGAGGACTCCTTAGCGTGTGCCGAGACGTCTGAGTGTGGAGACGTAGCTTCGCTACGTCTCTGAAGCGGCAACGGCCTGATCACTTTGCCGCCGCCCGAGACGTTGCCGAGCAACGTCTCTACACTACGGCAGTGATTTCCCGGATTTTTTATCGCAGTTCTTCCATCACTTGTTCCAACACTTCCCTGCCGGGACGCGTGACCTCCTGCGGCAGAGTGTTTAGCGGCGCGTCGGTCATGTTCAGCAGGTCCAAAAAATTGGGGGCTTTGGTGTTGACGTAGAAAACTCCCGTCAATGCCTCACCTTTTTCGTGAGCTTCGTGCAGGCGTTGGATCGCTTTAAGACGATTGGTAGCGTCGTAGTCTTCTTCGAGCTTGCTCAGGCGCAGGCTGGAGCCGTCGTGCATGGTGACTTCGACGGTGGTCCCCGGATCGTAGTCAACGGTGATGTCTTCAAACGCCGGGACGAAACTGATCTCCTGAATCTGCTCTTCGTGCTCCTTCATCCATTTATAGGATTTCGTAGAGCCTTCGTGGTCATTGAAGGTGGTGCAGGGTGACACCACGTCGAGCATGACCGTGCCTTTGTGCGAGATCGCGGCTTTCAACATGCTGTGCAGTTGTTTCTTGTCACCGGAGAAGGAGCGGCCCACAAAAGTTGCGCCCAGCGTGATGGCCATAGCGCAAGTGTCGATCGGTGGAAGGTCGTTGAGGACGCCAGTTTTTAACTTGGAGCCTAGATCAGCGGTCGCAGAGAACTGCCCTTTGGTCAATCCATACACGCCGTTGTCTTCGATGATGTAAATCATGGGAAGATTGCGGCGCATGAGGTGGACGAACTGGCCCATGCCGATCGAGGCAGTGTCGCCGTCTCCGCTCACGCCCAGCGCCAGCAGATTCCGGTTTGCAAGAACCGCGCCCGTCGCGATGGACGGCATGCGACCATGGACGGAGTTGAAGCTGTGCGAACGGCTCATGAAGTACGCGGGAGTCTTCGACGAACAGCCGATGCCGCTGAGCTTGGCGACGCGCTCGGGCTGCACTCCCATTTCGTACATGGCATCGATGATGCGCTCGGAGATGGCGTTGTGGCCGCATCCGGCGCAGAGCGTGGTGCGTCCGCCTTTGTATTCGAGAACGCTTAAACCAATATGGTTTACTTTCGGCGGCGGAGTGCTGGTGGGAGTAGTGGCCATCTATTTGCCCTCCATGGTCATGAGTTCGTCGGTGACGGAGCGCGCATCGAGCGGCAGCCCGTGAATGTGAGCGATGCTGCGCAGGCGCGGCGCGAGTGCGTTGTCGATATCGAGTTTTAGCAAACTGAGCATTTGTGCGTCGCGGTTCTGTTCGACCACATAAACGCGCTCATGGTTCTTGATGAAGTCGTGGACCTCGCGCGTAAACGGATAAGCGCGCAGGCGGAGGTAATCCGTTTCGATTCCGTATTCGGTGCGCAGTTGATCGCGGGCTTCGATCAGTCCCCAATGGGAAGTGCCGAAGCCGATGATGCCGATCTTTTCATTCTTAGAATCAACCTCGGGCCGCGGAACGAACGACCGCGCGGTTTCAAACTTGCGGTTGATGCGTTCCATGTTGTTTTCGAAGTCGTCAGGACGTTCACTGTATTGCGATTTTTCGTTGTGGCCGCTACCGCGAGTGAAGTAGGCCGCTCCCGGATAATCGGTTCCCGGCAGCGTTCGATATCCAATGCCGTCGCCGTCAACGTCTTTGTAGCGGGCGAATCCGCCGAGGCGTTCGAGATCTTCTTTGGCGAGAACTTTTCCGCGTGCGATCGGTTTCTCGGGATACTTGAATGGATCAGACATCCAGTTGTTCATGCCAAGATCGAGATCGGACATGACAAACACCAGAGTCTGGAATTGCTCGGCAAGGTCGAACGCGTCCCCAGCCATGGTGAAACATTCGTCCGGCGACGAGGGAATCAGCATGATGTGCTTGGTGTCGCCGTGCGAGAGAAATGCAGTCGAGAGCAGATCGCCCTGCGAAGTGCGGGTGGGCAATCCAGTAGACGGACCGACCCGCTGGATGTCCCAAATGACTCCGGGAATTTCCGCATAGTAGGCCAGACCCGCGAATTCCGACATCAGCGAAATGCCCGGACCGGCAGTCGCAGTCATGGCGCGCGCGCCTGCCCATCCTGCACCGACCACCATCCCGACCGCCGCGAGTTCGTCCTCCGCCTGAATAATTGCGAAGGTCGCCTTGCCGTCGGCGCCAATGCGGAAGCGCTTCATGTATTCAATGACGGCTTCGGGCAAAGACGACGACGGCGTGATGGGATACCAGCTCACGAAGGTGACGCCAGCGAACATGCACCCCAGTGCCCCGGCGGAGTTTCCGTCGATGATGATCTTGCCCTGCGTCTTGTCCATCGGCTGAATGACGAACTGATCGCGCTTGGTCAGATTTGCGCTGGCATATTCGAAGCCTGCTTGCACCGCGCCCAAATTCAGGTTCGCGGCTTTCAGCTTTTTCGCGAACTGTTTGCGGATTGCCTTCTCGACTTCCGCCATGTCGATTTCCAACAGCTTGGCCACGACGCCGACATAAATCATGTTCTTTACCAGCTTGCGCAGCTTGGCGTCAGGGCAGACAGGCCCGACCAATTTGTCATAAGGCACGGCGTAAAAGATCAAGTCGTTGCGAATCGCGTCGAGCTTCAACGGCTCGTCGTAGAGCACCGCCGCGCCAGGAGCGAGAGACTTCACGTCTTCAACCGCGGTCTCGGGATTCATGGCCACCAGGAAATCGATTTCCTTTTTGCGGGCGATGTATCC